>DASZPH010000124.1:0-358427 GCA_035550375.1 Pirellulales bacterium
GTCTGAGCCTTCGTGTCTGAGCCTTCGTGTCTGAGCCTTCGTGTCTGAGCCTTCGTGTCTGAGCCTTCGTGTCTGAGCCTTCGTGTCTGAGCCTTCGTGTCTGAGCCTTCGTGTCTGAGCCTTCGTGTCTGAGCCTGAAAGTTTCTTGATGAATCCGGCCCATAACTTCGTACGCGGATGGCACGCATAGCGCTCGACGTACTGTACGAAGACAACCACTTGCTTGTCGTCAACAAGCCGGCCGGCATCCCCACTCAAGGGGCCGAGACAGAGGGTACCAGCCTGCTCGCTGTCGCCAAGGCCTATCTCAAAGAGAAGTACCGCAAGCCGGGCAACGTCTATCTGGGTACGGTCAGCCGGTTGGACGCCGCGGTGTCGGGGGCCGTGGTGTTCGCTCGCACGTCCAAGGCGGCGGCGCGGCTGGCCGAGCAGTTCCGCAACCGGAAGGTGCGCAAGGTGTACTGGGCAATCGTGGCGGGGAACCCGGCCGCAACGGCCACCTGCGACGACTGGCTGGCGAAGGACGACGCGAGGCATTGTATGCGGGTGGTCGAAGCCCGATCGGCCGGTGCCGTGCCGGCCCGCCTGGCCTACCGGCGTTTGAAGCGCGTCGGGCGAGGCTGGCTGCTGGAGGTGACGCTGGAAACGGGCAGAAAACACCAGATTCGCGCCCAGCTAGGAGCCCGCAGCTTGCCCATTTTGGGCGATCGAAAGTATGGCAGCCGCGAGGCGTTTCCTCGCGGGATTGCCTTACACAGCCGGCTGCTAGAATTGACGCACCCGACGCGCGGCGAGCCGATGACGTTTTTGGCCGATCCCCCCGCCGCCTGGCACCGTACTGGGTACGGGGCCTGAACGAAGCGACTACTTGGCGCCGGCACCCCCAGGTGTTAGGGTTGAGCGGTGGTCAGGGATGAGATTTCAGTAGGCGCTTGTTTTGCCTTATTCCCACGACCTTGTTGAAGTCTGCTTTCCAACAATCGGCGCTGACCAGCGGCCTCCTGACTCGCGAAGACCTCGATGAGGCGATCTCGCTGATTCGGGCGGAACGCCGTCTCAGCGGCCCGGTTCCCGACGAGCGCCTGGCCAAGAAACTGATCGAGCTGGGCAAGCTCAATCGTTGGCAGGCAGAGCAGTTGAATCGAGGCCGGACCAAGTTCACGCTGGGGGCCTACCTCCTTACCGATTCGATCGGCCGCGGGGGCATGGGCGAGGTGTATCGGGCCGAACACTCGATGATGGGCCGCGTGGTGGCGGTGAAGATCCTGCCGCCCCACAAAACCACGCCGGAATCAATCGCCAGCTTTCTGCGCGAGATCCGAACCCAGGCGCAGCTCGACCACGAGAACCTGGTGCGCGCCTACGACGCGGGACACGATTCAAATGTTCATTTTCTTGTCACGGAGTACGTGCCGGGGAGCAATCTGCGGAACCTGATCCGGCGCGGTGGCCGGTTGAGCATGCAGTCGGCCGCCTCGATCATTTCTCAGGCCGGGCGGGGCTTGGCCTATGCCCACAGCCGCGGATTGATCCATCGCGACGTCAAGCCGGGCAATCTGCTCGTCACGCCCGACGGGCACACGAAGGTCTCCGACCTGGGGCTCTCGGGTTATTTTAACGATCCAGAGCAGACCGACATTCACGGTGGCAAGGTCGTGGGCACGGCCGACTACCTCGCGCCAGAGCAAATCACGGCTCCCGAGCGTCCCACGCCGATCAGCGACATTTATTCTTTAGGTTGCACGCTCTATTACGCGGTCACGGGCAAAGTGCCGTTCCCCGGCGGCACGGCCCGCGAAAAGGCGCTGTCACACCGCAACCAGTTCCCGCTCGACCCGCGCCGCCTCAACTCCGAGTTGAGCGACGAGTTCGTGGAAGTCATCGCCGACATGATGGCCAAGAACCCCGAGGATCGCATTCCCACGGCCAACGCCGTGATGGAGCGCCTTGCTCCCTGGGTTGAAGGGGTGGCCCTATCGCACCCGACCGCAGCCGTCGCGACCCCCGGCCAATTAACCTACACGGCCCCACGTCCCACGGTGCCGGAACCTGGACCGACGGGCCTCAGCGACACCACGCCTATTTTCGTCCCGCCCGCGGTCGAAGATCCCAGCCAGGTCGAAAGCCCGAGCCAGTTGTCCTTGGGCACCCAACCCGTCGGCCTCGCAAGCCAGGAAACGCTGCCGATGTTCACGCTCGAACCGTGGAACACCAATCTGTCGCCATCGGTCAAGGTGCTGATTACGATCGGCATGATTACGGCGCTGGGGACGATTTTGGCCGTCGTCATCGGCCTCATTTTTTCGGCCGCAAGCGGTGGGTGAACTGCCGCTCGGACTTAATTTCTGCTTTCGGGTTGGCGTGGGCAACCGACACGGTTCTAAGAGACGACTCGGCGATGCGGCGCACGCGCGGAGTATCCAACGTCGTGATGGTCATGATGCCGATGCCCCCGACTTGAACCAGGGCGAGCACGACGGCCTGGCCGAATGCCGACAGTTCGCCGCCCGTCGAGCGGACCGCCAAACCGGTGACATAGCAGGCGCTGGTGGCGGTAAACACCGCGTCGATCGCGCTCATCGATCGGGCGCTCGGCACCACGGCCTGCGGCAGACTTAGCAGGGTTGATCCCAGGGCGATGAGACCGGCGTACCAGAAAACGGCAACACGGGGCCGGATACTGCAGAAGCGAGCCGGTGAACTGCACCATCCCAGGTGGACTTCCAGGTTGTACGAAAACCAGACGATGACACCCCTCCCAGCTTCAGCCGACGAGTTTTTTCGTGATCTCGGCCACGTGCCTGCCCTGAAAACGGGCGATCGCCAGCTCGTTCTCGGAGGGCTGGCGAGAGCCGTCGCCGTCGGCCAGCGTGGTGGCTCCGTAAGGCGTGCCGCCGGTGATCTCCTTCATGTTCACCAAGCGCTTCTCGCTGTACGGCACGCCGACGATGATCATGCCCAAATGTAACAGCGAGGTGTGGAAGCTGGTGATCGTCGTTTCCTGGCCGCCATGCTGCGTGCCGGTGCTCGCGAAGACGCTGCCCACCTTTCCCACCAAGGCGTCGCGCACCCACAGTCCTCCGGTCTGGTCGAGAAAGTTTCGCATTTGCGAGCACATGTTGCCGAAACGCGTGGGAGTGCCAAACACAATCGCGTCCGCATCGGCGAGTTGCTGCGGCTGGGCGATCGGCACGTGGGCGAACGCCTCCCGGGCTTTTTTGGCGCCTGATTTCTCCAGCGCCGCTTCCGGCATCAGTTCCGGTACCTGCCAAAGGGAGACCTCGCCTCCTGGTATCTCCCGCGCCCCGGCCGCCACTGCTTCCGCCATGCGAAAGATGTGGCCGTACATACTGTAGAAGACAATTTGAATTCTCATGGTAATCTTCCTGTTGGAGTCGGTCGTGGCGAGTCCAGCCGGTTGAACCGCGCCGTCATTTTAGTCCCGCGGCGCGATTTGAGGAGATGGTTCCGCATGTAGCGGGCCGCCAGACCAGCGCGTATACTGCACCGGCCAAGCGCTGACCAGCCCCATCGATGGGAGAAAGACACCATGATTGCACGCTCGCTCTGTCTCGGCGGACTGTTGCTCACCCTTGCCGCCATCAGCGACGCCGCGGAGAACTCGATTTCCGGCATCGGCCCCAAAGGGGATGTCACCAAGGTGCAGGGCGGCTTCCAGTTCACCGAGGGACCTGCGGCCGACAGGCAGGGAAACATCTATTTCAGCGATATCCCGGCCAACCGCGTCTACCGGCTGAACCCGGACGGCAAGGTGTCGATCTTTCGTGAGCCGTCGAACCATACCAACGGAACAATGTTCAATTCGCGAGGCGAGCTGGTGTCGTGCGAAATGGACGGCCAGGTTGTGGTTGTTTCCGTGGACGGCCGCCAGGTGAAGCCGCTGGCCTCGATGTACAAAGGGAATCGATTTAATGCCCCCAACGATCTCGTGGTCGACAAGGCCGACGGCGTCTATTTCACCGACCCGCACTTCCGCGCGCCCGAGCCTCTGCCCCAGGGAGTCGCGGCTGTTTACTACGTGGGCCAAGACGGAGTCGTAAGCCGGCTGGTCGACGACTTGAAGGCGCCCAACGGCGTTATCCTGTCGACCGACGAGAAGACGCTCTACGTGGTGCCCAGCATGCAAGAGGAGGTGATGGCCTATCCCGTCGAGTCGCCCGGCAAGCTTGGCATGGGAAAAGTCCTCTGCCGGATGAAGCAGCCGAAGGGCGAGCAAGGCCGAGGTGGAGACGGGCTTACGATCGACACCCAGGGAAACCTGTACATTGCCACGGGGTTGGGCCTACAGGTGTTTGATCGTGAGGGCAAGCACCTCGGCACCATCGAGGTGCCTGAGCCGCCGGCCAACGTCACGTTCGGGGGCCCGGAGTTCAAAACGCTCTACATTACGGCGCGCACCTCGTTCTATCGCGCCGATATGGAAGCGTCTGGGCACCGGTTTGCCCAAGGCGGTAAATAACGACGCGAGTCCAACCCGTCGCAGAAGCGCCGGGGGTTCACGCTTGCCGTTCCCCTGGCACGCGCGGCGGGGCGCCGCGCTTCAGATACTTGGGCCCCTGGAGGCCATGCCGCGTACCGAAGAACGAGGCAATTTCTCGAACAACCAGCTCCTGCTCCGCGGGCGATAACTCTGGGAAGATCGGCAGCGCGAGAGTTTCCGCGGCCGCCCGCTCGGTCTCGGGCAGGTCGCCCGTGCGATAGCCGAGGTAGGCGAAGCAGGGCTGCAAATGGAGAGGAATCGGATAATAGATCTCCGTACCGATTTTGCGATCGGTCAGATGCTGCCTGAGGGAATCGCGACGACCCTCGGGCACCCGGATGACGTACTGGTTCCAGACATGTCGCCGGTTCGGCGCTTTGGCCGGGAGCGTTAGCACGCGGTCGAGCCCGCACTCGGCAAACAGTTCGTCGTAGCGGGCTGCGCGGTTCTGCCGTTCGACCGTCCAGCGATCCAGGTGCGGCAGTTTCACGTTCAGCACCGCCGCCTGCAAACTGTCGAGCCGGCTGTTGATGCCCAGCAGACGGTGATGATATCGCGGCTGCATGCCGTGTACGCGCAGCAAACACAACCTGTCAGCCAGATGATCGCGATTGGTGGTGAGCAAACCGCCGTCGCCGAACGCACCGAGATTCTTGGTCGGGTAGAAACTGAAGCAGCCGATATCGCCGATCGTTCCTGCCCGCTGGCCGGCGTACTCGGCGCCGATGGCCTGAGCGGCGTCTTCCACGACTGCAAGATCGTGCTTCAAAGCGAGGTCGATGAGCGGGGCCATCTCAGCACACTGCCCGTAGAGGTGCACTGGGAGGATCGCCTTGGTCTTGGCCGAGAGATGACGGTGCACTGAGGCTACGTCGAGATTGAACGTGCCGGGTTCGATGTCGACGAACACCGGGCGAGCGCCGAGCCTCGCCACGGCGGAGGCGGTGGCAAAGAACGTGTAGCTTGGCAGCACCACTTCGTCGCCGGGGCCAATTTCCAGAGCCATCAGCGCCAACAGCAACGCATCGCTCCCCGACCCACAGGCGATGGCATGTTTGGCACGGCAATACTTGGAAAGAGCCTGTTCCAGCTCCGTGTTCTCGGCGCCGAGGACGAATCGCCCCGATTCGCAGACGCGACGAATTGCGGCCTGGAGGGCTTGCTCCAACTCGGCATACTGCCGCTGCATGTCGATTAGGGGCACCGATGCAAGCAGGGGTGGATTGGGGGAACTGGCGGAGGGGGCTGGTTGGCTCGGTTTCATCCGTGACTCGCCTGGCTCAGAATGGAGGGCCGGACGTTAAACGCTGCGAGTCGGCGAGTCAAGGTCGGCGCAACAGGTCTTGGCCAAGGATGACGGCCTCTGTATAGTCGGCCGTCCACATCTACCTTTCCTCCAGGGCAGAATCGCCCCTTCCACGCGCGATGAGCTTGTCTCGTTCCGAATCTGGCGTTCGACGCGAACCGCGCGGAGGCTTCGCCTGCTATGTGGGCGGTCTTTGCCTGTTGGTGGCTTGCACCTCTGCCTGCGCGTCCAACGGACAGAAATCGAGCGAAAAGAAGTGGTACGATCCCTTCGGTTTGTTCGCCAAGGAGGAGGGCCCCAAGGTCATTACGACCAATCAACGGATCAAGATCCTCCGCGAATTGGCCAAGAACGCCGCCAGCTTGCCGCCCGAGGAGCAGCAGCGGGCAACCGAAGAACTCTGCGAGGCGCTGCCCAAGGAGGAGGATATCCTGGTCAGGTCCCAAATGTTGCGCACCCTCGCCGTCTTCCCCGGACCGCGCGCCGAGACAATGCTCAAAGCCGGTCTGCGCGACGCCGATCAAGACGTGCGCATTGCCTGCTGCGACGCCTGGGCGATGCGCGGCGGGGCCGAGGCGAACCGGATTCTTTGTGAAACCCTCACCAGCGATACCGACTCCGACGTGCGGCTGGCCGCGGCGCGTGCGTTGGGCAGGTTGAAGGGCAGCGACGCCGTCCCCGCGCTGGGTTTGGCATTGGACGACTCCAACCCCGCGATTCAGTTTCGTGCCGCCCAATCGCTGCAGGAGATCACCGGCAAAAAATTCGAAACCGTGAAAGAGTGGCGCGACTATATCCACGACAAGAAAGAGGAGCCGCTCACGGCTTGGGGGCGGTTGAAGCAGTTGTTCTGAATATGCCTGCGGCGAAGGGCGCGCAAAAAGTGTGCAGTCGCGATCGCCGCGAGGCAGCGCTGCGCAGCCCCGCATGTGACCTCGCCTGCCGGAGCCATGCCGAGTTTCCTGGCCTATATTTCCGTGAGATTTTTTCGCGCGGAAAGGTCAGGGTCAGCTCGTGGACGTGCTTTCGCAGATCTTCGTCTGGGTATTGGCAAGCGTGGCCAGCGGAGTGGCGGCCGGCTATTACATCGGCCGCATGACGACGCATTCAGACCAGGAGCGGCGGGCCCACCGCGAACGTGAGAACGCGCTGCGGGCCCTGATCGAGGTGCTCCACAGTGTCCAACAGTTAAGCACCGACGTCGACCAGCGAAACACGGAAATCAGCGAGGTCTGCCGACACGTCGACGATATTCACGTCACCGGCGATCTGGAAGTGGTCCGCCAAGAGATTCTCGGGCAGATCAAGTCGATCCTCGACTCAAACCAGCGGCTTGAGGAAGACCTCACGTTTGCCCGCTGTCGCATGGAGGAGCAGGCCGAAGAACTCGATCGCACGCGACGCGAAGCCAACACCGACGCCCTTTCTGGGATGGCCAACCGTAAGGCGTTCGACGACAAGTTGAAGCTGCTCTTCGGATACCATCGCCGCGACGCAATTCCGTTCGCCTTGATGCTGGCCGATCTCGACCGCTTCAAGTGGATCAACGACACCTACGGGCATCAGGCGGGCGACCGCGTCATCGCCCAACTGGGACGACTGCTCGCGCAACTGGTGCGTGAGGGAGACTTTGTGGCCCGCTTCGGCGGCGACGAATTTGCCGTCCTGCTGCCCCACTGCGATACGGAAACGGCCGTCAAAGTGGCCAACCGCGTTCGCAGCGAAACAACGCGGGCTAACTTCGGGGTCGCCAGCAGCGAGCACACGGCGATCACCGTCAGCATCGGCGTGGCGCTTGCGCGGCAAGGTGACTCGAGCGAGACGCTCTTTAAGCGGGCTGATGAGGCGCTCTATGCCTCGAAAAAAGGTGGGCGAAACCAGGTAAACTGCGTCGACGGTGGACTGACTCTCCCGGCCCGCCGGTTGGAAAGCACCCTCCCGATCGGCGTGCCTGAACCGGTTTAGTCGAACTCGCACGCCCAGCTTGCCGGGCCCGCTCCGTTTCCGCTCGATTGCACCCTGATCGCCTGCCTAGCGAGCGGGTGCGGTCAACGTGGTTTTGGGGGGCGGTCGTCTGGGTCGTCAACTCGCCAGTCTAGGTGGTCGATATTGCTATCTGCCCGCTAGCCGAAAATCAGGTCCTGAGTGAGTTGAGAAGACGATGTCGTTCGCCGTGACCCCTTGGAAGATCAGGCTGCTGCTGGTGTGCTTCGCCTCCTTGAGCTTGATTTTTTCGTCCGTTGTGGAGGGGCAGGAATCGGCTGAAGTCCCTCCGGAATCCGCGGTGGACGTGGCCGCCGATCGTGATCCGCTCGCAATGACGCTGCTGGTGGCCCATACCAAAAGTGACACGCGGAACAGCTCGACCTCACGGCAAGCCGCCGAACTCGACCGGCTGGTCAACAAAGTCCAGCGAGTGTTGAACCATTACTACTCGCACCGGCAGCTCAACACCAAGGACCAGAATTGCTGGGAGGTAATGCACTGGATCATCGCCTACGGGGTCAAATCGCGCATTCTGCGAGGTTCGCCCGATGGTCCTCCCGTGAACTCCATCGGCTGGCTGTGCTGGGGCGGCCGCTGCGCCGGACAACCGCTTGTGCTCATCGATCAGGGACACATCGCCGCGGCCAAGGGACCGCGCGTGCAAGGCCATCACGGCCAGTTCCTCGCCATTTTGGCGCAGGCGAAGGTGATGAAGGATTATCCGATGCGCGTCGGCAACCAGAGCTTCACGGTCTCCGATCTGATCGAAACCGAGAAGCTGGGCTGCCAGACCGGAATGGAGCTGACGTTCAAGCTCATCGCCCTGTCACACTACGTCGACCTGAACGAAACCTGGCTCAACTCGGCGGGCGATGAATGGTCGGTCGAGCGGCTCGTGCAGGAAGAGATCCAGGCTCCCATCAATGGAGCGGCCTGTGGCGGCACGCACCGCTTGATGGGGCTCAGCTACGCGGTGCAAGAGCGGCTGAAGCGGGGCGAGCCCCTCGATGGGCAGTTCGAGCGGGCCGACATCTATATTCGTGACTTTCACCGTTACACATTCGGGCTGCAGAACGCCGACGGCTCGTTCAGCACCGATTGGTTCAAGGGACGGCAAGCCAAGCCCGACTTGGAGCGCCGTCTGCAAACGACGGGTCACATTCTGGAATGGCTCGTCTATTCCGTTCCGCCCGAAACGCTCACCGATCCGCGTATGCTGCGAGCCGTGGACTTTCTTTCGACGATGCTCTCGAACGATTCCGAGAAGGAATGGCCGATCGGCACACTGGGCCACGGTTTACACTCCCTGGCGATGTTCAACGAGCGGGTGCTGAAGGATCACCCTTCGGCCAGCGGTTCGATGGCCCGCCGCCGCGCCCGTTCGCCCTCGGGCCAGCGGTGAAGCGACCCGGCGGCCGGTGTCCCAAGCAGCCATCCGAGAACCGGCATTGTGGTGCGGACGTCTCGCGTGCCCGCCAGCCCGCCGGTTGCCGGCCGCCCGTCTCGAACGCTTGATCGCGCTTCCCGGCCCGCTTAAACTCGCCTGCCGGTAGGCATGCACGGAAACACCGCGGGAATTGCAATGAAGGTTTGGTTTGTCGGCGCGGGACCGGGAGACCCCGACCTGCTCACGGTCAAGGGAAGGCGGCTGATCGAGCAGGCCGACACCGTGCTGTACGCTGGCAGCCTCATGCCCGAAGGCATCCTGGCGCTCGCCAAGCCCGGCTCCGCTTGGCACAACACGGCCAAGATGGCGTTGGGCGAATTCATGCCGATCATGGTCGAGGCCGCGCGAGCGGGCCAAACCGTGGTGCGGCTCGCCTCAGGCGATCCGGCCATTTACGGCGCCATGGGCGAGATGGTCGAATGCCTGAAGCACGAAGGAATCGAGTACGAAGTCGTGCCCGGCGTCAGCTCCTTCCTGGCGGCCGCTGCCGCGTTGGGCCATGAGTTGACCGTTCCGGATGTGGCCCAGTCGATCATTCTCACTCGCACCGAAGGGCGAACGAAAATGCCCGACGGCGAGCAGCTTGCCGATCTGGCTCGGCACCGGACCACGCTGGTGATCTTTCTCAGCACGCAGGTGATCCGCATGATCGTCGACGAGCTGCGCACGGCCTACCCGCCCGAGACGCCGGTGGCGGTCGTCTATCGGGCTTCGTGGCCCGATCAGAAGATCGTCCGCGGCACGCTGGAGAACATCGCTGAGCGCGTAATCGAGGCGGGGATTTCCATGACGGCCATCGTCATCGTGGGTGAGGCGCTGGCCGCCGAAGGCCACCGCTCGAAGCTTTACGACGAATCATTCAGTCACGCCTTTCGGAGGGCTAGAGTGTGAGGGCGGCCTTCAAAGAATGGGCCGTGGTTTGCAAAGCGCTCGCCAGCGGCCGGCAGACGCTCATCCTCCGCAAGGGAGGTATTGTCGAAGAAGGTGGCGAGTTCCGCCCCGATCAGCCGGAATTCTTTCTGTTTCCCACCTATTCCCATCAGTCGCCCGACAGCGTGGTCGACGAGGCCCGGCCGCTCCTGACGAGCCTGGAAAGTGATGAGCCAGAGGCGGGGACAATCGTGCTGACGCATCATGCGGCGGTTGCCGAGGCGATTCGCCTTCGATCACTGGAGGCGGTGTTTGGTTTGCGGGGCCAGCACATCTGGTCCGACGAGGTGATCGAAGAGCGTTTCCATCGCTGGCGAGACATGATCTACGCCCTTGTAGTTCGCGTCTACGCGCTGCCTCAAGCCGTCGTGCTGCCCCTGGAGGAAGAATATACGGGCTGCAAGTCCTGGGTGGACTTGAGCCCCGACGTTCCCACGGGCGGTTCTTCTCCCGTGCTGGATGATGCCGAGTTTGCACGACGGCATCAGGCGATTCGCGCCGTGCTGGCGGTCTGAGAGGGATGACGAGCGTGCCCGAAGAAGCCGCCAGCCAGATCCTGGGGAGCGTTTCGCAACCGGCGGTTCAGCGGCGGTCGGCGGTCGTCGCCCATTGGCAGGCGTTCTGGGCCGCGGTGCAGTTCCTTACGCGGCTGCCGGTCCCGACCAGGTTTCTTGCAAACTGCGACGCAGCGCCCCTCGAACGGGCAACGATCTATTTCCCCCTGGTTGGCTCGCTCATCGGTCTGACCACTGGCACGACCATCTGGCTGGCTTCGCACGCCTGGCCGATTTGGCTGGCCGCGCTCGTCGGTTTGGCGGTTGAGGCACTTCTTACCGGCGGCTTGCACGAAGATGGGCTCGCCGACTGCTGCGACGCGCTGGGCGGAGGTTGGACACGAGCCGACGTGTTGCGCATTCTGGATGACAGCCGAGTGGGCACCTATGGGGTTCTCGGGCTGGCCATCGCACTGGCGATGCGGGCCGGCTCCCTGGCTTCGCTGGACGGCGACCTGCTGCTGCCGTCCGTCGTCGCTTCCGCGGCGATTGGACGTTGGGCGATGGTGATGGCCATGGCCTGGCTGGCACCCGTGGCCGACCGGCCGAGTCTGTCGCGATTGGCAGGGCGGCAAACGTTTGCCATACAGGTGCTTTGGGGCGGGTTGCTAACCCTGGCGAGTTCCCTGCCGCTTGCCGTTTTGTCGCCCGAGCGATTCGCGGCATCCGTGGCGGCAACGTTGGCCATCACGGCCTGGTTTGTCTACTACCTGCGTTTCCGAATAGGGGGCATGACGGGCGACTGTGCCGGCGCCATCTGCTGCGTCTCACAGGTCGCTGTGCTGCTTTGTTGCTGTGCCTTCACCGGCGCCGGCACAACAAATAACTTCTGAGCCTCCCGACGGCGGATCGCCATGACATCCTCAACTTCCCGGCGACGAATCATCCTGGTGCGGCACGGCCGCGTGGCGGACCATTACCAGGGCGTTTGTTACGGCCGCAGCGACGTCGAGTTGAGCGATGAAGGCCGGCGGCAAAGTCAAGCCTTGGCTGAAGAGCTGGCGGCGCTGCCGATCACGCACCTGGTGCACAGCGGCCTGACTCGAACCAAGTGGCTGGCCGAACTGATCGCGGCCCGAACGGCCATCGCCGCCTGCGAGGCCCCTTGCCTGGTGGAATTCAACTTCGGCCACTGGGAGCTACGACCTTGGCAGGACATTTTTGCCGAGATCGGCGAGGCGATGAACGACCTGACCCGCTCGCCGGAGACCTTCCGGCCGCCAGCGGGCGAAACGGTGCACGAAATGCGGGACCGTGTGCTCGCCTGGTACCGTGAGCTGCCCAGCGAAGGTGTCATCGTGGCCGTCGCGCATGGCGGAACCATCGCGGCCCTGCGGGGCACGCTGTCGGGTGCACCGGCAACGGAGTGGCCCGCCCTGATTCCGTCTTACGGCCAGTGGATTGACCTCGAGGAATCGCCTGAGATCACGACTTGATCTAGGGCACTCGAGGGCTCGCTCAACCCGTCCCCCGTCCGCTTCTTCCCTTGTTCATGGCGCACGCGATACGCCCTGCCAAGCGGGAGTTTTCGAGTTGCTCTAGACCACCGGGAATGGCCAGAGACCAGTTGGGCCGCTCTTCCGTCGTGCATGGCATATTGGGTCGCTCCGTAATCGCCAGGGCGTCGTCGAGTGATGCGAGGGCCACGCGAGACGCCGCCTCCGACAGCAGGCGGTAAACTTGTTCGATCACCTGGTCGATTGGCGCCCGGGCGTCAAGATGAGCAAGATTTGCGACGCGGCGCTGAATCTCCGCCGTCCCTTCCTCGTTCGGTTTCAGGCCGAGCCGGCGCTGTGCCGCCAGATCCTGGCCGCTCCATAGCCCCGCAACCGTCGGCAGGTCGTGCGTCGTGACGGCCGCCATCGACATTGGGGGATATTTTGAGGGGGGCTCCTCTTCGAACCACAGCAGGCGGTAGGAAAGAACGCCATGCGCCGCCAGTCGGGCACGAATTTCCGGTTCGACCGTGCCCAGATCCTCGCCGACGACGAAGGCGCCGGCGCGTTGGCTCTCGATCGCTACGATGGCCAACATCTCGTCCCCCCGATACCGGACGAACGCGCCGCGGCTGGGATCGAAGCCTTCGGGGATCCAATAGAGCCTAAAAAGCCCCATCACGTGGTCGATGCGCACGCCGCCCGCGTGCCGCAGCACGGCCCTCAACGTTTGCCGTAGCGGTTCGTATCCCGCGCCGCGAAGCTTGTGCGGGATGAAGGGGGGAAGCCCCCAGTCCTGACCGCGACGGTTGTACAAGTCGGGCGGGGCACCCACGGAGCAACCCCCGGCATAGAGGTGTTGCCAGCTCCAGGCGTCGGCACCGCCCGGATCGACACCGATCGCCAGATCCTGGACGATTGTCGTTCCCTCCGCCGCCGCGCGCCGCAGTTGTTCGTCCAGGAGCCATTGCAGCCATCGGTGGTAGCCGACGCGATCGCCGCGTGCCTCGACGAAGCTACGCACTGCTTGGCCGTCGACCCGCCGATACTCATCGGGCCAGAGCCGCCAGTCGCCGCCGAATTCCTCGGCCAGCGCGCAGTGGGTCGCGAACTCATCGAGCGAACTACCCCGCTGGGCGCAGAAACGTTCAAACTCCTCGCCCGGCGAACTGTGCCGCCAGATGCTTTCGAGCGCCTCTGTCTTCAGCCTGTAGACGGCGTCGCGGTTAATCTGGCGATCCTCATTGAGTGCTCGGCCCGCCTTGGCGAGTCCCGCAAGGTCGTCCACGAAGTCGGCCGCGCCGGGCACTTCTTCGACGCGGAGATAGATCGGATTCAGAAACCGCCGGCTGCTCGGATAATAGGGGCTCGGCTGCTGCGGGGTGACGGGCGCGGAGGCCGAAAGGGGGTTCACCAGGACGAGCCCGGCGCCCCGACTCGCGGCCCAGCGGCACAGACGCCTGAGATCGGCCAGGTCGCCCAATCCCCAGCTTTCGTTCGACCGCGTGGCGTAGAGCTGCGCCGACCATCCCCAAAGGCCGTCGGGGGGCAGCACACAACGGCCGGGCGTTACGATAATGCGCACCGCCGGCCGCATTTCGTCACGCGGGTAGAAATCATGGTAACCGATGGGCAAATCGGGGGGCCATTGCCCGTCTTGGCCGACTCTTAGCAGCGTGCCGTCCTCGAGGGTCAGCCGGCCAACGGGCAGACAAGGGGATTTGCCTTGATCGAGAACCTGCACTTCTCGCCCGGCGACGCCTGGCCCATCTCCGCCCATGGCATTACAGACCGCCGCCTTGACCTCCGGCGCAACTTCCTGCCAATTCCCCTCCGCATCCTCGTAACCTTCATCAATGCCCCATACCTTGGCTGCCACGAGCACTCCCTCGTACCTTTTCCTGATCCCTCGGGAGAGCACGCAATGCTCGTGCCAGTTCCTTGTGAGGGAAAAGGCCACGGCAAGCAATCCCCGTAAGAGCGGAATAGCGCGGTTAAGGACCGCTAAGTTGGGGTCCCACCGTCGCTGCGCCAGTCGGCCTTGCCGCGCAAGGCGAGGCCGCTTCCAAACGTGACCGGAAGCTCCAGCGCCGCGGCAAGACGCCTTAAATACTCGCGCCGCGTGATCTCGACCGCGCCAAAGCGGGCCGTGTGCGGGGTGAGCTGCTGGATGTCGAGCAAGCGGTAACCTCGTGCCCGCAGGTGCTCCACGAGGTACACGAGCGCTACCTTGGAGGCTTCGCTCACGCGGTAGAACATCGACTCGGCGGCGAACAGCCCGCCAATCCCCAAGCCGTAAGTTCCCCCAGCCAGCTTGCCGTCGTGCCAGGCCTCAACGCTGTGGACATGGCCTTCGCGATGCAGCGTTACATACGCGTGTCGCATGGCGGGCGTGATCCAGGTCTGGCCTTGTCGGTCGCCGGCGGTGGCGCATCCGTCGATGACACCTTCAAAGTCACGGTCGCACGTCACCAGAAAACGTCCGCTGCGGCAGGTGCGCGCCAGCCGCCGCGGCACATGCAGGCCGTCAAGCTCGATCACGGCCCTGGGGTCGGGCGACCACCAGGCTAGTTCACCGTCGGCAAACGGCCAGGGGAAGATACCGTGACGATAGGCGTCGAGTATCCACTCGCTCGTCAGCTCGCCCCCCACGCCGATCAGGCCGCTGTGCGGGGCACTCTCGGCCGGCGGAAAGAAGCTCGACGGCCCCAGCCGGCCTCTCGAGCGCGAGCGGTGCATCGGTTTGTCTTTCAAGGGGGCTAACTGCCGCGCGTCTTGGCGCTGACTTCGCTTTCGATCTTCTCCACTTCGGCCGGATTAAGAAATCGAATGATAACCTGCTCGGTGTCGTCGAAAAGCTTGTCGATCTTTCTCTGGATCCGTTTATCCGGCGAGACGGCCCGCTGTTTTTGAACGCGAACCTCGTTGATGTAGTCTTCTTGCCGTTTGAAAGTTCGCAGCTCTTCGAGCATCGACTTGGCCTCCGCGGCTTTGTTGTCTTCCAGCCGGGCGCGGATTTGAGTCATCAGCACCTGCCGGCGGGCGATCACGTCGACGAAGCGCTCCTGGAAGCCGTTGATGATCCCTTCCGCCAGCAGCCGGTCGTCGTCGTCGGGAATGTCCACCTGCATTCGCGGCTCCAGTCCGGGCATCATCGGAAGCCGAGCCAGCGGTTCTCCTCCGTGTTTCACCAGCAAGATCCGCAGCGGGTTAAAATCGGCATGTACGATCAGCTTGCCGTCGCCGTCGGTGCGTCCGATCAAGTCGGTTTTCGTCGAATCGACGGGATGTGCATAGACGGCATAGCCCGCCATGGGGCGCACACTTTTGACGTCGCCGCCGAGGATGCGGGAGTGCAGCTCCAGTTCGGTCGATCCGCCCGTGGGGCGAACGAGCATGGCCAGCCGCTCGTCGTGTCCCCGGCTTCGGCCGGTAAGCGGGCTGCGCAGGCCGGTGTACATCTGGCAGGCCAGCTCCGCCTCGTTTACCTGCTCGACGACCAGGAACGTCCACTCGATCGGCATCAACTTCTTGAGCTTTCCATCGCGATCGTTGTACCTTCGCACAGAGCGGTAGATGTCGCCGGGGGTCGCGAAGACGATCGACGGATCGATCGGCGGCAACGAGGCGGCTCGCTGCCGAAGCGTCACCTGCTTGTCGTCGACTTTTTCCACCCTCGCCAGAGGCGCAAAGGCCGAAAGGACGGCCTGAAAGACCTCGTCGGGTAAGAGCTCCCGCTGGCGAACGTCACGCACCAGAGGAGACCCTGTCAACCGGGCGTGGAGATCGTAGTCGCGTGCTTCGACCTGGAAGCCGCCGTCCGTCACTCGAACGGCAACGAGCAGGAGCTTGTCGCTGTCACTCTCCACGAGCGTTTCCGGGAGGTCGTCCATCGGCAGACGGCTGAGCGAAGAGATCATTTTGACGCCCAGCTCAAGCGGAGGCACGCCCACGGACAGATCCCAGGAGGCCCCGACCGCCTTCTCGGCACGCTCCATGACCCGGGCTTCAACCTGCTCGCGCAAATGGGGCGTCAGCTCGGGCTCGGATGCCATCGCCAGCAGGACGCGAATGCGATAGGGCGTCATCTCCCAGACCGTCGGCGAACCGGACGCCCGGACTGTTCCCGGCAGACCATGCGCCGCCAGAAAAACCAACAACCAGGCGGGCAGCATCCTCTTCATCAAAAATCCTCCACCGGCACCTGCACGGAGCCCTTCCAGCTTTCGACGTTCTGGTAGAGCAAGACGGGGACCGGATCGATTCCCTTCAGGCTGCGATGATAGGCAAAGTACTCGGGCATTTGCCAAAGTGGAATGATCGCCACGTCGTCCGCGGTCAGGCGGTGAATGCGCTGCAAAATCTGCCGGGCCTCCTGCCAGTTCGTGGCCTTGGCCAACTGCACCAGGGCCAGCGTCATATAGGCGCTTGCTTCGCCGACAATCCCGTCCGGGCCCAACAGGCGCGCGGCGTCGACCAGCGGTTCCTGGATCGTGGTTTCCAAGTACAGCAAGTCATAATCGCCGTCGCCCGGAAGGGAAACGCCGGGCTCCAGCTCGCGGAGGTCAACCTTGAACTTGAGGCCCTCGATATGTCGCTGAATGCCTTTGCATGCTTCGCGGGCGATGTCGTTGGCGGGGTGGGCAAGCACGAGCCTGGGAAATTCCTTGATCTCCGGTTCGTCCCGTTTCTTGGCCGCTTCGGAGAGGTCGTGCAGGGCGACCTGGGCCAGGGCGATGGCCAGCCGCGGATTGCGAAACCGCTGCTCGACTTCGTTGTTGTAGGCGTAGCGCAGCGGATCGTCGAACCCGTTGCCGATCGGGAACGGCCCGCTGACAAGCTGGTAGCCGGTGAGCTTCTGGTCATGAAGCAGATGGTGCTTGAGCACCAGGTCTCGATCGATGGCGTAGGCCATGGCGCGCCGGAAGCAGCGATGCTTCATGAACGGACGTTCCAGATTAGGCAAGAGGCAGTGAATGGTCGGCAGCGCGTATTGTCCGACCACGAAGTCACGGTTTGCGCGGTAACGCTCTACTTCCCACGGCGAGAGCCGGTCGACCACCTGCACGAACCCGCGATCTAGCGCCTGCCAGGCGGATTGAGAATTGGGTAGATACTGTTCGACGACCTCCCTGAGCTGGCCAGGCTGAGCCGCGAAATAAGCCGGGTTGGAAAGGAAATGCGTCTTTTCCTGCGAGGCCTCCTCCAGCAGGTACGGTCCGATTCCCTGGCTGGAAGTCGTCGCAGCCAAAGGCGCGATCGGCGTTTCCAAAAGCGCCAGTGGTTGGACGTACGACCAGCGCAGCTCGACGTCAACCTGATAGACATCTTGCACGCTCACGCCGCCGAAGAGTTCCGCCCAGGTCGGTTCCACCGCCGCTGGTCCGAGGCCGGTTGGCCTGAAGGCCAATTCACGCGGATCGGCGAGCGTAAGCAGTTGTCGGGCGACGTCGTAACCGGTCAGGCGGGTGCCGTCGGCCGACCACTTGATGTCTCGCTTCAGCCGGAAGATTAACCGTCGTCCGATGTCGGTCCGCTCAAGCTGACCGAAGGGGCAGGCGTATTCGCCCCCCTCCGCTCCCGTCCCGGTGAACTCGACGAGCATACGGTTTAGCAACCGGGCGTACCGCCGCTCGGCCCAGCTTGCCAGACGAGACGCGGGACCAGCTTGCCGTGATGAGGCTGGCGGGGACGGTGCCGTGACGCCGACCACCACGCGGGGCCAGGCCGTATAAAGCTCCTCAAAAAACTTCTTCGCGTCGGGCGACCTCGGCCAGACATAGAGCACCCGACGGGCCAATTCCCACGCCTTCCGCGGCTCGCCTTCGGCGATGTGCCGGCGTCCCTCGTTCATGAGCTGGCGAGCTTCGTCGGCCCATTGTTCGTGGTACTTCGTGACCACCGGGCTTTGCGGGAATTTCTTCGCCAGGCGGCCGAGCAGTCGACGAGCTGCCGGATAATCGCCGCGCGCCAGGTAGGGCTCCATCAACTTCTGCGTCGTCGCCCCCAGCGCCCCCGGCAGCTTGGGATACTGCGGGTCGAGCTCATACAGCTCGTTCAGCAAGGCTAGGGCGTTCTCGTACTTTTTTCTCTTTTCATGCCAAACGCCGGCATCCTCGTACAGATAGTCGGCCAGGGCCGCGGTCAGCCCTTCCAGCCGGGGATAGGTGCGTTTCAGATAGTCGAAGTAAGGGTAGGCCTCGTCGAACGTCGCCGGGTCGTCTCTTCCCTGACGCACCAGAGCACGGGCCTCGTCGAGGACGATGTACTCGAAGAGCCTCACCTCAGCGATGTCGCCCCACTTCACTTCATAGTCTTTAGACGGATCCTCGATTTGCTTGACGATCAGCTTTTTCCCCTTGGGGAACGACGCAGGATCGGGGGCGCGCCGCTGGGGAAGGTCGAGCGGCCGCACTTTGATGACCGTCCGAGCTTCGTCATTCAGGACGATCTCGTCATACGCCTCTTGCTCAAAGATCGGGAGCTTGGCCTCTTCGACGCTGGGCGTTTCCTGCCAGGCGTGTGCACTGCCTGGCGCCGTCCAACACAACAGGGCCAGCAACCAGTTCAGGGCGGCGCCCGGGTACCGAAGGCACCTCGCGCGTGTCGTTCCGTCGCTGCCGCATACGATTTGCAGCCGTGTGCCTCGTAAGTTCATGGCTTGGCCACCACCAGCAACGAGCCGCCCTTACTGGCCAGTAACAACCGCTCGCCCACGGCGATCGGTCCGGCCGCAACTGGCTCGCCCACGTCGATGAGGCCCAACTCGTCACCTGAAGCGAGCGCCAGTCGAAGGAGCTGTCCCGACTTCGTGCTGACGAGCACCCCGTCGCCAGACACCAGCGGCGTTCCCGAGAGCGGTCCGTGCTTCAACTCGACTTGCCAGACCAACTCCTGGCTGTCGTTCAAGCAAAGGAGCTGCCCGACGTTGGTTGCCACGAGGACGTTCGAACCCGCGGCGAAAGGTCCCCACGCCGCGCCGCCGTCGAGCGGCCAGGAGTTTCCCGGCTCGAGCGTTTTGGCGGCCCCCCGACCAAGAAGGAACGCGGTCAACTCACCCCGGCCGTTCACGGCGTAGGCCGTTTGCCCGGCGACCGCCAGGGGGGCCGTCACGGGTCCGGCAAGGGTCGTTTCAGCCAGGGCGACCAGGTGCGGTTCCGGCTTGTCGATCACCGACAAGCGGTAGAACTTCGAGGTTCCGTCGGCCAGCAGCACTTCGTCCTCGTTGAGCACCAGCGGATTGCTCCAGTTGAATTCCAACCCCCGCTCCAGCCTAGGCTGGAAGGGCTGAATCACGCTCCGCCCGCTGGCCGGGTCGATCACGAATACCTGGCCCATCCGTCCGGGAACGAGCAGGCCCCCTCGAAAACTGGCGGCGGGTGCGCCGAGTGAATCGGGCAACGCCAACCATTGAAGCCGGTTGGATTCGGGGGCGACCAGGGCGCGCCAGCCAGCGCCGGCCGACGAGATGGCGGCTCCGCCCGTGGCCAACGGCGTGGCCGCCACTGCGCCGGAAAACGGCTCGTTCAAATCTTCGGGCAGACCGGCGGCGTTCTGCGTCCCGCTTGCGCGCAGGTTGTCGGGCGAGAAATCGAACAGGGCCCCTACCCGATTAAACAACAGCATTCGCCCCGACTTGGCATCCGTGACCGGGGGCCCCGCGGGAGGCGCCGCCACGCGGGTCTCCCAGTAGCGGGTGTGGTCCTGGGCACTGATTGCTCCCACCAGCACATCAGGTTGATTCCCTTGGCGCCGGGCGCCAATGAGGACGTTGCCGATCAAGACGGGCTGTTCCAGGAAGGTGTCCCCTTCGTCGATGACCCAGCGCGGGTCGAGCTTCCCCCGCGCCGACTGAACGTCGTACTTGCTCAACCCCAAGCCGGCCATCCAGAGCTGCGAGTCTTTCAGCCGGGGGTAGCGGATTAGCGGAGAGCCGTTTTCGGGCGGCCTCTCCGCCACCTTCGTCAGCGGCGGACCAGGATCGGGCGGGTTGATCTCGAAGCTGTAGACCGCACCGCGATCGGTCACCACGACGAGCGTGCGGCCCGATGCCTCCAGCGGCGACCTTACGTGGCCGGCAAGGACCATCGGTTCCTGCGCCGACCGGAGGTTCGTTCCCCTGTCGTCGGCCGCCAGAACGTGCAACAGCGAATCCCCTGCTCCCTGGTCTTCGACGATGAAGACGTAGGGACTGATGACCAGCGGTGAGACATGGACACTCTCCGGTTCATGGCCCAGATACAGCACCTCCTGGCACTGGAAGCTCTGCGGCGAGAGGGAGAAAAGGTTCGAGTTTTCTCCGAGCTGATACGCGACTTGCTCACGCGAGTCGAAGGACGGCCCCACCCGCAATCCCTGCGGCAGCTCGATATAACCCGGCGAATTTCCCGTTTCCAACTCGATCGTCACCAGCTTGCCCGGACGGGTGGCGACCCAGACCTGGCCGCGGGCGAAGACCGGGTGAGCGTCGAACGGCTCCCCCACGATGTACCGCCATTTCAGAGCCCCGGTGGAGCGGGCCACCCGCAACACCTCATGGCGCTGCGAGTCGACCATGAGCAGATCGCTGTCGGCGTCGACGCTGATCGCCCGCGGCACGAAGGTCGTGTCGTAGCCGAGGAATCGCCGCCAGAGGATCTCGCCCGTTTCGGCGTTGAAAGCAAAAGCGGCACCGCCGGCGAGAACCGGCACGACCTCTCCCGTGACGCCCGGCGCGTTCTTTCCCTGGCGAACGCCCATGACGACTTCGGCTTCGACGGGCGACTGGGCGTCGGCGGGCGCGGCCGACCTCGCTTCGGCCTTGTAGCTGACCGCCTCCTTCTCGGCTTTGGAGAGCGAGAGCACCGCGGCCAACAGCTCCTCGTTTCCGGCCAGGGCCGGATACTGCTTGAGCAGTTGTTTGCGAATCTGGTAGGCCTGTTGCGGGGCACCGTCGGCAATCGACTTCTGAATTCCCGTGACGGCTTCCTTGAGCGCCGCGTCGCGTCCCAGCTTACGCTTGGTTAGCTCCAGCGAGGCCCGCACGTCGGCGAGTTGCTGCTCAGGGCGAATGGTTTTGCGGACGTATTTGTCGACAAGCTTGAGCGCTTCTTCGCCTTCCTCAACGACCTTGCCGTCGGCCTTCGTGTCCGCCTGCCTGGCCAGACCGGCGGCCGTCTGGGGCAAAAGGGAGGCCAGTTCTTTCTGCGCCTCGCCAAACTGCTCCTCGGGCGAGATTTCGGCGAGGATCGACTTCACGGTGGCGAGCGTCTTCGAAAAATCTCGCCCTCCCTCCACAGCCTGGCGCATCCGAGCCATGCCGCGCTCGACGCGCGCCAGGCTCACCTGTTCATGATCGGGGAATTCTTCCAGGTACTTATCGAACTTGTCGATGGCCTGGGTGTGCGAACCCGACTTATAGAGTTCGTCGGCCTGCCTGAAGGACTCGTCGCCAGACAGGCGTCCGATGCGAAAGACGAAGAAGGCGATGGCGATGATGATCAAGGCCAGCCCCCCGCCGCCCAGCAACATCAAAGGTGTGTCCCAGATGCTGCGTTGACCGCCCGCGGCCTTCTTTTTCCCGCGCTCTGGCCTCCCCCGGTCGTCGCCGCCGAAATCATCAGCGGTCGCAAAAACGTCGTCGCCCTGCCCCGCGTCGTAAGCTGGCTCGCGCGACGAGGTGGCCTGTTGACGGCGAGCCGATTTCGTCTTTGCCGCCGTCGGCTCGGATCGCCTCTCGGAACGGCGAGGAGAAGGCGCCTGCGGCGTCCCCGCCCAACGGGCGTCCGACGATTTCTTCGAGGGAGAAGAATCGGCGCTGGCCTCGGAAACCTGGGCATCTTCAAGCGGGGAGAACCCCAGGTCATCGTCCGACTGCCGTGCGGGAGGAGCTTTGCTAGGCGCTGGCGCGGCAGGTGGCTCGTCTACTAGCTTGAGATCGTCATCGTCGTCGCCCCCGGCCACTGGTTTCGGTGCCGTGCCGGCCGAGGGGGTGCCGGCGCGCGAAAGCAATCGCCGACCCTGGTCGGAGGTGATGTGCTCCTTCTGCACCAGCCATTTGACAGCCGCTTTCAAATCGGGCGGCTGCCTCGATTTTTCCAGGCGCTGGCGCAACTCGCCGATAACATCGTCGGAAACCAGATTGCTCTGTTCGACGGCCGAAAGAATATGTGAAATATCGGGCATATCTTCAGAGATTCCAGTTCAAAGTTCCGCGTAGGGCGCCGCGCGAGTGCCGGCCCCATTCCGGACGTCAGGCCAGGTCGCTTGCCACGGGCTCGTCCGGCCCAAACCGCGAAAAGCGCGCGCCGGCCGGTAGCGCTCGCTCAAAACTCCTCCTCGCCGCCGGTTGCCAAACGGACGTCGTCGATACCTGCGGCGGTGCCCATATCGAGACACATCACGACCGTCTCGTGACGGGCCTCGCCATTGGCCATCACCAGCAGCTTCGACGGTCCGGCGGAGCCCGTCCCCTCGCCTTCTCGGGCGTCCTTCAACTTGGCGAGCAGGTCCTGTTCGCTGGGAGATTCCGAATCGTTGACCCAGACCGTGTTGTCTTTATCGATGCGGACGATGATGTAGTCGTCGTCCTGCTCCAGTTCCTCGACGGTGCGGCTTTGCGTTGAGCTTTCCGTCGGGTCGGGCGTGGGAATGGGAATCGATTTTTGCAGGGCGAAGGCCGCGGTGACCATGAAGAAGATCAAGAGCAAGAACGTCACGTCGACCATCGGCGTCATGTCCAGCCCGTCGTCCTGCGGGCCCGACGGCCGCGCACCGATGACCGGCTCTTCCTCCCCCGACGCCGGAAGGGGCGCCAACGACGAGGTGACAGACATCGAGGGGATGGCGTGGGCCATTTCGAGCTCATCGGCCGCGGGCACGACCTGAACGTCGCCGCAGCCCGAGCACTGCACCTGCCGCCCGACATATTCTTCGGGCGCTTTGAGTCTCTTTCCGCAGTGAGTGCAGTTGAAACGAATCATTCGGCTGCTACTTGGCCTCCATCACCGCCAGGTTGAGGCTGACCCCTTCGACGGCCCCCGCGGCGCTGGCCGCCCGCGATACGTCGCGGTGCAGCACGCCCTTTTCGGCTTTGATCAGCACGCTCGACTTCCCCGAAGCCATCGCCTCCTCCACCGCCTGGCGAATCTGCGCGTCTTGCTCTTCGGGCGTCCCCTGTAGCGGTTGGCCAACCTTTCCGTCCGCCAGGTAGATATCGGCCGCCTTTCCCTCCCCCGCGTCCGCCACCGAGATAATAAGCGAGTCCTGAATGCTCACCCCCACGCCGTGCTTGGCGGGGGCCAGGTTAAGCGCGGTCTGAGCGTCGGGAGTCGAAGTCACCGTAAAGAAGATCAACAGCAAAAAGGTGCAGTCGATCATCGGAGTGATATCCATCTCCGTGTCTTCGACCGGCGCCTTGCGCCGCTTGATCGGCGGCTCGTCCGGCTCAGCGTGCGGATTGTAGTGCGCTTCGAATTCGTTGGTCATGTGGGAAAGGGCAAGTCCGAAAACGGGTGTGGCGGCACGAAGGCCCGTCCGCCCGTCGGTTGTGTATTCAGGATCTCATCGTCTCGGCCGGCTGCTGCTCCAGCGCCGTCTTAAACACTTCCATAAAGCGCGCCAGCCCGTCGCCGACCAGATCCTCCATTTTCCGCGTACGGATCTGCACGCTGGCCAGCACCAGGCTAAGGGGAATGGCAATGGTCAGCCCGACGAAGGTGGTCACCAGAGCCAAAGAGATGTCGCCCGCAAGATTCGTCGCGTCGACCTTCTGCTGGCCGGCCAGCTTGCCGAAGGCTGCCATCATGCCCAGCACCGTCCCGAGCAGGCCGAGCATCGGGGCACTCTTGATCATCGTCACCACCCAGGTGATGCGGTATTCCATCTCCGCCAGCACGTCGCGTTGAAAGCGGTCGGCCACAAGCTGCTTGACCTTGTTGTAGCCCAGTTCGCGGTTGTCGATTGCCAAGGAGGCGAGTTGCGGCACGATACGTGGATCTTCTTCGCACATCTCCGCGGCAGCGTCGAAATCGCCAGCCGCGGTGGCGTCGAGCACCTGGTCGAGAAACTCGTTTTGCTGGTCTTCCGTCTTGAAGCGGATCTGCGCCAGACGCCGCCAGACCGCGATGATGCAGTACGCCCCCCACAGGGCGTCGAACGCCTGCAGGGCGTAAATAGAGTTGCCGGCAAATTCTACCAGCCCGCTGATGTCTCCCATGGATGATTGCTTTCTTGCTTGCTTGACTTTGTTGTTCTACACGAATTCCGGCTGGCGGGCCGGTAAACGTTCGACCGATGCGGTCTGAAAGGATGGCCGGGGGCTGAGATCTGGCGTGACGTCGGGGTTTACCGCCTAGGCATCGCGTTTGAGGCGTCGATCAAAGATAGGTCTGCTCAATAACGTAAAACTCGTAGCCACTGCCGGCACCCCGCACGCCGAAGCGCGTCTTGCGGATCGTCGATGCGTCTCGCCCTTTGTAATCGCGCTCGACGTGCAGCAGCAGTTGCTCCGTTTCGTCGGGGTAGAACTGAAGCACGGGCTTTCCGGCCGCGTTGATCCCGGCCCGCGAAATGAGCTCGCGGTCGGCCTCCTTGAGCCGGCCGACCCTCCATGTCATGTAGAGCCGTTTTTCGGTGCCGCTAGGCCCGGTGTAGACATCCGGCTTCCTTTTCGACAGGTTCTTTGCGTAGGTCACCTGCCCGATGCCCAACATGCCCAACTCGATCCGGAAGAAATCGAGCTGCCGAGCATAGATGTCCAAGGTCTGCCCGTCGGCAAAGCTGATCTCCCACCGCATCTGAGGCGGAATGCCCGGGCGGCCGGTGCCACCCATGCCGTAACCGGCAACCTTGCCGTCGCCGATCTGCTGACCTCCGCCCTGTTTGTTCGTCTCCTCCTGGCTTTCCGTCGGAACATCGAGATCGGCCTGGTGCAAGGCCACCGCGTCGATCACAGTTTTGAGCGTCTCTTGCAGCTCAGGGTCGGTCAAGTCGCTCTCCGCCGCGATATCTTGCGGCGTAGGCGAGTCGAGCTGCATGCTTTCGCCGACGACGCCGCTCTCGATACCGCCGCCCACCTGCTCCAGCCGAACCGGCACCGACTTCAGGGGAGGGAAAAAGACCTTTGTTCCCAGCCACGCCATGAACAGGCAAAAAGCGATCGCGCCCAGCAAAATGAGCAGCGCCAAGAGCATGCTGGCGACTCGCTCGTATGCCGAGACTTGGGCCGATTGGCCGAGCTTCGCTGCGCGATGCCGGACCGTGGCGGAACGGGCAACCGTCGTCACTCGTAACCTGCGGAGCTGAAAAAGACTCGCACTCTTCCCGAAGGTGCAATCTAACCCTGTGAAAATCGAGTGTCAAGCTGCGCCCGTTTTGCTCAACTCATTACTCGCTCTCGTGTTCGGACGTGCTGATCATGCCCTCTGTCCCCTCCGGAATAACCAACGTCACGACGACGGAGTACGTAGCCCGTGAGTCGAGCGTGGCTATTGATCCGCGGGCATTTCCGCGATCCAGCGCCGGATCAGATCGACCGCCCGCCGGTCGACAAGCGATGTCGCGAGTTGCGGCATCTGCCCGCGGCCCCGAACGCTCATGCGATGCGGGAGCACGGACCGATCGGGATCGCCAGGCGCGACAAGCCGGGCCCTTTCAAGGCCAAAAGGACCGTGCAGCGGTTCGACGCCGACAATCCGCATCTTCGCTAGCGCCGTTTCAAAGCGAAGTTCCATCTGGGCGTTGCCGCCCCCCGCCTCGACGTGACACTGGGCGCAGTTGACGTGCAGGTAAGATCGGGCGCGCAGCTCGACCGGCTGCGCGTCGTCATAAGGGTCGACCAGGTGCGGGTAGCGCTCGGGCGATCTGGCCAACAAGCCCGTCGCGGGAGGTGTGCGTTGCCCTCGCGTGGCGGTCGCGTCGGCAATCGCTGCGTTGGCTTGTTCGTCGGAAAGTCCCGTCTTCAGCAACTCATCCCGCAGAGCCTCCACCGCCTCGCTGTCGTAATTCGCACGCAGGAGCCCGAGATGTTCCAGCACGCGCAATTGGTTGTCGATCACGCCGCCGTAATCGTGGTCCCTGTTCAACTGCAAGGTCGACACTCCCAGCACGAAGTTGGCGGCGCGGCTGTGACAAACCATGCACTCGGTGCGACTTGGATAGTGCCAGTTTTGCCGCCGCTCCCCCTGGGCGGTGCGGATCACAAACTCCTGGTCGGCTCCCTCTTTTTCGACGAGTTGGGCATCGGTCTGGTCGTCATTCCAACGATACGAATATCCGGCCCATTCACCCTGTTGCCTGGTCAAGAACCGAGTCTCGATCCAACGCCGTGAGGTTGGATCCCCCTCCTTCGTTTCCAGGGCGAACGATTTGACGAGTACCGTCCGCTCGGGCAGATCCCAGTTGCGGTTGGTGGTGAAGTCGATCTGGACGGGCACTTCTCGGCCGTTTTCGATCATGGTTGGCGGCAGGATCAGCCAGCGCTCTTTGTGTGCGCCGTCGGACCAGAGGGGCGCATTGACGTCGTAAGGAATGGCGCCCGTCTGCATTGCATGGTCCTTGACGGAACGAAACAGGCCGCTCTCGCTGAGCCTTCGAGGGAATGAGCTGCTTGCCCCACGATCGTCGTTTGGCTCGAGCGTATAGAACCCGCCCTTTTCGACCGCCTGGTGGTCGGCGATGAGCAATTCGCCGTCGGCATCGAGCGCAAACGCGGTGATGGCCAGCGTGGTGTCGGCCAACTCCTGATGCCAAACGACCTGCTTGCCGTCGTGCCGCAGTCCCCAGATCTTGCCCGTCGAATAGTCGCCGTACAGGTAAGCCCCTCTCAGTTCGGGAAGCTTCTTGCCGCCGTACACCACCCCGCCAGTGAGCGAGCGGGCCTCGGAATGCGGGTGCTCGGCCGTCGGCATAACGTGCGGCGAGTTGCCTTGCTGCCGCTGTGGATAAAAGGGGTGGCTTCCTTCAAAAACGCTCCAGCCGTAATTCGCTCCGCGCTGGAGGAGAAAGACGTGCTCCCACAGGTCCTGTCCGTTGCTGCCCACCCAAATCTGCCCCGTGGCCCGGTCGGCCGTCATTCGCCAGGGATTGCGCAGTCCGAAGGCCCATGTCTCGGGCCGCGCGCCGGCCACGTCAACAAACGGGTTGTCGGCCGGCACGGAGTAGGGCTTGCCGCCGTCCGGGTGATCGACGTCGATCCGCAGCACCTTCGCGGTCAATTTCGACAGGTCCTGGCCGACGATGTCGGTGTCGGAATCGCTGGTGCCGTCGCCGGAAGTGATGTACAGCATGCCGTCCGAGCCGAAGGCCAGGGCGGCGCCGTCGTGCCCGGCCGACGGCCATTCGATGATCGTCACCGCCGACGCCGGATCGAGCTGAAACGGCGGCTGTCGGGCGACCGTGTAGCGGGCGATCCGAGTCCTTCGTTGCGGGCCGCCGAATTTGGCGTTGGCCCCCACGAAGACGTAACCGTTCGTCGTGTAGTCGGGATGGAAGAGGAGCGAATAGGCAATGCCTTCTTCCATCTGCAACAGCGTCTCGACTTCTCCCTTGGCCGGTTCGCCGACCGTGCGGCGAATTGTGGTCGGCCCGTAAGGGGCCGGCTGGTCGATGATCCACAGCCGCCCGGTTCCTGGCTCCGTGAGCATGAACACGGGGTAGGAAACCCGCAGATCGGGCAGGACCCGACGGGCGCGGTAGGGAAGCGGCGGGTCTGGCGAACCGACCACCCGCGAGGTCGCCACGGGCCTATACTCGTCGATGCCGAAGGGGCGGAGCAAGCTTTGGGCATTCAGGCCCACGAAGCGGATGACGGCATACTCTTCGTGGTTGTGAAAGCTGGCGGGACGCGACTTGAGCGGGGCGCAGGTGGAAAGCTCCGGCCCCTCGAACTCGGCCGAGTAGTCGTAGCGGCAGAGAGCGAACTTCCATTTCTCGCCCTCAGCCGGCCGCCCGCCCGTGCGCAAGAAATCGCTCCAGGGAATTCGCGCCTCGACCGCCCAGCCGGTGTCCTTGTCTTGCCAGCGGTTGAGCGTGCCGGCGAGCGATACCTTGGCCTCGATGTGGAATTTTCCGTCCCCTTTGAACCGCCGATAGCCGCCGCTGCCGCGGCGGGGCAGGAACATGTCCATGATGGTTCCGGCCGGATTGACCTGGAACTCGTAATACCCGGGCTTGTCGTCGGCCGGCTTGAAGAAGAGCTCGAAGACATCGTTTTCCCAAGTGATGCCGTCGTGCTCGGTGACGTCGGCGTAGAGATCGGCGTCCTCCATCTCGGCGAAGAAATAGAGATTGTCTCGGTCCCAGAGCAGCCTCGCCTTGGTGGCTGTTTTGGCTGGGCGGGAGTTTTCGGCCAACCAAGGGAGCGAGAAGCGATCGATTGGCTGGGCCTTGCCCCACGCCGCTTCATCGGCCTTGCCGTCGATCACGATCGGCGCGTCGGCCCAGCGGCACTCGAACTCGTCAGACGACTTCGGCTGGGGCGGGGGGTCGGCAGCCGACTGCTGTTCGACGGCCTCCTGATCAACGACGTAAAACGCTAAGGAGTCTCCTTCCACAACCGCCACGGCCAGGGTCCAGAAGGCAAGTGAGCGGAGAGCGGTTTGCATCGTTATTTCTTTCCCATCGATCGCTTGACCCTGAAAAACTCGCTCAGCACCGCGCCACAGCGGTCGGCGAGCACCCCGCTCACGGTCTGGCAACGGTGGTTCAACCGCGGATCGGCCAGAAGCTGGTAGAGGGTGTGGACCGCGCCGGCCTTGGGATCGGCAGCCCCGTAAACCACCCAGGGTATTCGGGCCTGGATGATCGCCCCCGCACACATCGGGCACGGCTCCAGTGTGACGTACAGGATGCAGTCGTCGAGCCGCCAACTGTTCAACGACTGGGCGGCTTGCGTGATGGCGATCATTTCAGCATGGGCCGTCGGATCTCGCAACTGCTCACGCTGATTGTGCGCCGACGCAATCACGTGCTCGTCATGGACGATCACCGCACCGATCGGCACTTCGTCTTCCGCGAGTGCGCGCTCGGCCTCTTGCATGGCCAGACGCATGAAATGTTCGTGCATAAGACAAGGTCTTAGGTCTTCGGAAGCGATGGGCACCTGAGACTAAAGGGCTAAGATCCAACACCTAAGACCCCACTATGTATGATAATCGGCGTTGAGCTGCACGTATTCGGCGGTGAGGTCGGTCGTCCAGAAACGCACGGAGGCGCTGCCGTCGCTGAATTCGAGCAAGACGCTGGTCTCGCGCTGATTGCGTATCGACTTCGATACTTCGTCGGCGTCGAAGGCAAGGGGAGAGCCGGCCTCGTAGAGCTTCACGCCGTTGAGGTGCAGCGTGACACCGGACGGATTAAAGGCGACTCCGGCATATCCGGCCGCTGAGACGATGCGTCCCCAGTTGGGGTCGGCGCCGGCGATGGCCGTCTTGACGAGCGGGCTCTCGGCGACCGTCTTGGCGATGCGGTGAGCGTCGGCCCGCGTGGCACATCCACGCACGTCGATAGTAACCAGGTGGGTCGCCCCCTCGCCGTCGGCCGGAATGGCACGCGCCAGCTCGCCGCAAACTTCATCGAGCGCCTGCTGAAACCGGGCGAGTTCGGAGCCGGCCAGGGGGACCGTGCCTGCCGCACCGTTGGCCAGCAGCAACACCGTGTCGTTGGTGCTCATGTGGCCGTCGACGCTGATGCAATTGAAACTGTCTTCGACGGCGGCCGAAAGTGCCTGCTGGGCCACGGTCGGCTCTAGCGTGGCGTCGGTCAGGATCAGGCCGAGCATGGTGGCCATTCGGGGGCCGATCATCGCCGCCCCCTTGGCCATGCCGGCGATATGAACCGTCTGGCCCTGAACTTCGACGCTTCGCCCCGCCAGCTTGTGGTGCGTGTCGGTGGTTATCATTCCGCGGGCCGCCGCGATCAGGGCGGCCTCGTCGGCGGCCAGTCGCTCGGCGGCCGCTGCAATGCCGGAGGTAATCTTGTCCATCGGCAAGAACTCGCCGATCACGCCCGTGGAAAGCACGAGCCCCTGCTCGGCGGAAGCGCCGCAGGCGACCGCGGCCAACTCGGCCATTCGGGCCGCGTCGCGGTCGCCGCGCTCGCCGGTGCAGGCGTTGGCGTTGCCCGAGTTGATCACGACCGCGCGGATTTTCGAGCCGGGTGTGCGGGCACGGTCGAGCTTGACCGGCGCCGCGAACACCAGGTTCTGCGTGTAGACTCCCGCAGCCGCTGCCGGCCGGTCGGAGACAACGAGCGACAGATCGAGCTTGTCGGGATCGCGCTTTATTCCGGCGCGAACGCCAGCAAACCGAAACCCCTTGGGAATCGCGATTGACATGTCTTTGTGAAGACCCCTACTACCTTCGCACAAACCTACAAGAGGGCGGTTGACTCGGAGAAGCCGAACATCAAATTGAAATTCTGCACGGCCGCCCCCGAGGCGCCCTTAATGAGGTTGTCGAGGCAACTGATGGTGATGATTCGCCCGCGCACGACGCGGGCCGTGATGTCGCAGTAGTTCGTGCCCGCGCTGTCCTTGGTCCCTGGAAAATGGTCGACGACGCGCACGAACGGTTCGTTGGCATAGAAGGTACGCAACGCTTCCAGCACCCGTTCTTCCGTGATCTGGCCGCGCGGCCGGGAGTAGGTCGTCGTCAAGATACCGCGGTCCATGGGGATCAGGTGGGGCGTAAAGATCACGCCCACGTCGGTTCCGCCAGCCGTCGAAAGCACTTGCTCAATTTCCGGCGTGTGCCGATGCCGGCCCACGTTGTAGGCCGAGACACTCTCGTTGCACTCTGGAAAAAGCGTGGTCATCTTGGGCGTGCGCCCGGCTCCCGAGACTCCGCTTTTGCTGTCCACGATGACCTCGTCGGCTTCGATCAACCGTTCCTTCAAAAGTGGCGCCAGGGCGAGAATCGCCGAGGTCGGGTAACAACCCGGATTGGCAATCAGCTCGGCGGGGGGGATTTTGTCTCGAAACAGTTCGGGCAACCCGTACACGGCGGTCGCCAGCCGCTCCGGGTCGGCGTGTTTTTCGCCATACCATTGTTGATAGACCTCAGCGCGGCGCAGGCGGTAATCGGCGCTGAGATCGATGACGCGGCATCGTTTCGTGGCAAGCAACTGGGGCACGAGTGAGGCGGTCACACCGTGCGGCAGGCAGCTAAACACGCACTCGGCCCGCCCGGCGACGGCCACCGGGCCGAGGTCTTCCAAGCGCAGGTCCGTCCGCCCGCTCAACGATGGATGCACGCTGGCCAACGGCGGATTGCCTTCCTGCCGGCTCGTCACCGTGGTGATTTGGGCCTCCGGATGCTTCAACAAAAGCTTGACGAGTTCCAGAGCCGAGTAGCCGGTGGCGCCCAGAATGGCAATGCGAACCATATCGGTAGGTGTTGTTGCCTTAGGTGTTTTGGGGCCGGAAATTGAGTCGAAGCGGTAGTATAGTCCTGCGGGCAAGACACCGCCACGAGCACAAGGTTCAGGCACCGCGCTGCCCACTCGTGGAGCGGGCCGACTACCGAGGACAACCGCTCGTTGGGTGGTGTGATTTGTGATAAGATCACCGCTCCAAATCCCTCACGATTTAAGGAAATCGGCCGCCGCGGAAAAAGCCTCTTGCCAAGGACATGTGTACGTCGATACATTAGAACGTAAGTACACCATCTTTTCTGGCAAGGAGGACGTTCGCCCATGGTCAGCGCCGTAAAACCGAAACCTCGCACGACGAAAGACATCCCCATGGCCAAGCCCACCGCGAAAACGGCGGAGAAGAAGAGCGGTCGAGAGGCAGAGACCTCCCGCCTCGACGGGAATCCCCAACTCAAGAACACGATCGCACAGATCGAGAAGCAGTTCGGTGAAGGCGCCATCATGCCCCTGGGCAGCGAGCATGCCCCGCGCATCGAGGGACTGTCGACCGGGAGCCTCTCGCTCGACCTGGCGCTTGGGGGGCACGGTGTTCCCAAAGGACGAATCATCGAGATCTTCGGGCCGGAGTCGAGCGGCAAAACCACGCTTGCCCTGCACGTGGTCGCCAGGGCGCAGCGGGCCGGAGGCATCGCCGCCTTCATCGACGCCGAGCACGCCCTTGATCCAAGCTGGGCCAAGAAGTTGGGAGTCGAGTTGGAGACGCTGCTGGTAAGCCAGCCGGGAAGCGGCGAAGAGGCGATGCACATTACGGAGATGCTTATCAAATCGAACGCCGTCGACGTGATCGTCGTCGATTCCGTGGCGGCCCTGGTGCCGCAGAAGGAGCTCGACGGCGAAATGGGCGATACTTTTGTGGGTTTGCAGGCCCGGCTGATGAGCCAGGCGATGCGGAAGCTGACCGGCGCCATCTCCAAGAGCAAGACGTGCGTGATCTTCATCAACCAGATTCGCGAGAAGATCGGCGTGATGTTCGGCAGTCCGGAGACCACGCCCGGCGGCCGCGCGTTAAAGTTCTACAGCTCGTGCCGCATCGACGTCCGCCGCATCGGGCAGCTCAAAGAAGGTGAGACCGTGGTGGGACAGCGTGTCCGGGCCAAAGTGGTGAAAAACAAAGTTGCCCCCCCCTTTCGCGTTGCCGAGTTTGATATGATGCATAGCAAGGGAATCAGTTACGAGGGAGACGTCCTCGATCTGGCGATGGCCAACAAGCTCATCGTGCGATCGGGAACCTGGTTCCGGTATGGCGACTTGCAACTTGGCCAGGGCCGCGAGCGTGCGCGAGCCTACCTGGAAGAGAATCCCACCCTGGTCGAGGAACTGCGAGAGAAGGTGTTAGCCAGCGGCACCGTGACCGTTTCGGCCGGTGATGCCGGCGAGAGCGACGGTTCGGGGGCCGAATAATCCGGAAAGTGCGCGGCAACCGCCCGTTCGGCAGGCGAGCGACACGGCCGGTCGGTGCTTTCCGATAACCATCGAGAGCGTACGACCATGAAGCTTGCTATGCACCGCAAACCGACCCCAAAGGGCGAGACCGGCAAACTGCGTTCCGCCTTGACGTTGGTTTCTGCCGTCTTCGTTGCGCTGGGCACGTCAGCCGGGCTACCGACTCAGAGGGCGGCGGCTCAAGATGACGCCCGCCCGGCGGAAGAGACCAACTACGACCAGATCCGGGGCGGTGGCCAATCGGCTGATGCTCAAGCGGCGGCCGACCTCGAGCTGATCTCGGCTTTGGAGCGGGTCGTCCAGCGGGCCATCGCGCGGGCGGAGCGGTCGGTCGTCAGCCTCGCCCGGCGAAGGCGGCCTCCGGCAACTTCGCCCTCCGATTGGCACTTCGGGCGGCCGTCGCCCGACACGGGAAACCCGTGGGACCCCAATTTCGTGCCCAACGAGTTCGCCACCGGCGTCGTGATCGACGCCAACGGCCTGGTACTGACCAATAATCATGTCCTGGGCGACGAGCCGGCGAACCAGGAGTTCTTTGTTCGCACGATCGGCCGCAAGCAGTTTGAAATGAAGGTCAAGGCGAGCGACGCCACCAGCGACCTGGCCGTGCTCGAACTCGTTCATCCCGATCTGAGGCGGTCGGGCGACTTTGTGCCGATCGAATTCGGCGATGCGGCCCTGTTGAAGAAGGGCCAGATCGTGATCGCCCTAGGGAACCCATACGCCATCGCGCGCGACGGCCAGGTGAGCGCAAGTTGGGGCATCGTGGCCAATCTATCTCGGAAGGCGGCCTCGCCGGTCGAAGACGAAACGCACAAGACGTTGCACGACTACGGCACGCTGATTCAGACCGACGCCAGGTTGAATCTCGGCACGAGCGGAGGCGCCCTGGTCAATCTCCGCGGAGAAATGGTGGGACTCACGACCTCGCTGGCCGCTACGTCGGGGTTTGAGCAGGCGGCCGGTTATGCCATTCCCATCGATAAGCCCTTCCAGCGGATCATCCAGACGCTCAAAGAAGGCCGGGAAGTCGAATACGGTTTGCTCGGCATCAATATCAACCACGCCGGCCCGTCGCCCGATCAGCACGTTCAGGGAGTGGTCGTAGGCAGCGCCATCCCTGGCGGCCCGGCCTGGAAGGCGAAACTGCAGCCGCGCGACATCATCACCCACGTCGACGGAAAGCCGATTTACGATTTCGACGGACTCCGCGTGCATGTGAGTCGATTGCCGCCGGAGACGATCGTTACCTTGACGGTCCGACGCCCCGACCAGAATGCCACTCTGAAGCGGCGGACCATGCTTTCCAAATATCCCGTGGAGCTGCCGCAGACGTTTACCACCCGACCCGCCAGTTGGCGCGGAGCCACGATCGACTACCGCAGGCCCGGCCGGCGCGACGTGGCCGTGCTGTCGCCTGCGGCGGAAGATCTCTCCACCCCGTGTGTTGCCGTGCGAGAAATCGAGGAAGGAAGCCTTGCCTGGACATCCGGTTTACGGCAAGGGATGCTCATCTCGCAGGTGGGCTCGACTGCCGTCGAGACACCGGGCGAGTTTCGCAAGGCCGTAGCTTCTCAAACGGGACCGATCACGTTGCAGTTGGTCGCCGCGGACGGCAGCAAGCATACGCTGACCGTGCCCGCCGAGTGATCTTGAGATCTTGCACCGGGAATCGGGAAGCGGGATTGTCGATTCCGTCCACGGGATCCTCCGCCGCCCTTGGGACGGTGGTGGGCCCTCCACGGCTATCGCCACGGCACGCAAAGCACCCTACCCGCCAAATTGCCGCGCGGATATGATCAGCGGCTTGAATCAACTTCATTACGTGTTTCAGACGACATGAAAACGGACGAGCTCCGCGAGAAGTACCTCACCTTCTTCCAGTCCAAGGGATGCGTGCGCCGGCCAAGCGACGTCTTGGTGCCGCGTTGGGATCCGTCGGTGCTGTTCACGCCGGCCGGCATGAACCAGTTCAAAGACCATTTTCTCGGCAAGTGCAAGCTGGAATTCACGCGCGCCACGACCTGCCAAAAGTGCCTGCGCACGGGCGACATCGACAACGTCGGGCGGACGGCGTATCACCACACGTTTTTTGAGATGCTGGGCAATTTCAGCTTCGGCGATTATTTCAAGCGCGAAGCGATCAACTGGGCCTGGGAGTTCCTCACGGACAAGAAGTGGCTTGGCCTCCCCGCCGAGCGGCTCACCGTCTCGGTCTACCAGGACGACGACGAAGCGGCCGAAATCTGGGCCAAAGACATCCGGCTGCCCCCCGACCGCATCGAGCGGATGGGGGAAGACGACAACTTCTGGCCGGCCGGCGCACCGAGCCAGGGTCCCGACGGGGTTTGCGGACCGTGCAGCGAGATCTTCTTTCACACGGGCAGCGGATCGGTCGAAATCTGGAACCTCGTGTTCACGCAGTTCAACCGCGTGGGCGACCCTCCCAACAACCTTCGGCCGCTGCCCAGCAAGAACATCGACACCGGCATGGGGCTGGAGCGCACCGCCGCCGTGCTGCAAGGGGTCGAGAGCAATTTTCACATCGACATCTTACGGCCGATCGTCGAGAGGGCGGCCGCGGTGTGTGGCCTCAAGTACGATCCGACCAGCGACAACGGCCGGCGTCTGCGACGCATCACCGACCACGTGCGAGCTTGCACCTTCGCCATCCACGAAGAGGTCTATCCAGGGCCGAAGCGCGAGAAATATGTCATCAAGCGGCTGCTCAGGCGGGCCGTGCTCGACGGCCATCAGCTCGGCATGCACGAGCCGTTCTTGCACCTGCTTGTGCCGGACGTGGCCGCGATGATGAGCGTTCCCTATCCTGAGCTGCGCGAGACGACCGGCCGCGTCAGCCAGATCATCGAGAAGGAAGAAGAGAATTTCTTCTCCACCATCGACGGAGGTCTGGAGCGCATCGACCGTATTTTCGCCTCGATGAAGAAAGAGGGGCGAATGATGGTCGCCGGCCACGAAGCGGCCGACATGTACACGACTTACGGTTTTCCGCCCGAGCTGTTCGAGACGATGGCGGCCGAGCACAACTTCACCTTCGACTGGGAAGGCTACCGCCGCGCCATGAAAGAGCATGGCGAAGTGTCGGGCCTTGAACACAAGCTGGAACTCTTCAAGTCGGGACCGCTCGACGCCCTGAAGAAGGCTCTGCACGGAACGGAGTTTCTCGGCTACCAGCAAATCGAAGCCCAGGCCAAGGTCGTCGGCCTGATTGCCCACGATCAGCTCTGCGACCAGGTGGAGGAGTTGAACAGCAAAGACCCGATCCTTGTCGTGCTCGACCACACCCCGTTCTACGGCGAAAGCGGTGGACAGGTGGGAGACACGGGCGAGATCGTCGGCGAAGGGTTCCGCTTCGAGGTGATCGATACCCAGAAGGAAAGCAACTTCATGTTGCACCGTGGACACTTGCGGTCGGGGCGGATCCGCCAGGGCGTGACCGTCACGGCCCGCGTGGATGCCGAGCGGCGGCAGGGAATCCGCCGGGCCCATTCGGCGACGCACATCCTGCACTTTGCCCTGCAAAAGCACCTGGGCAAGCATGCCCAACAGCAGGGATCGAAGGTCGACCGCGACTGGCTGCGGTTCGACTTCGCCAACCCGCATTCCGTTTCCCGCGAGGAGCTAGCCAAGATCGAAGACGAGGTCAACGCCCAGGTGATCGGCTCTGCGCCGGTTTCGTGGGCGACCCTGCCAATCGCCGAGGCGCGCAAGGCCGGCGCGATGATGCTCTTCGGCGAAAAATACCCCGACATGGTGCGGATGGTGTCGATGGGCGAATTCAGCAAGGAGCTGTGCGGCGGGACGCACCTGGACAACACCGGACAGGTCGGCCTCTTTCGCATCGTGGGCGAGGAAAGCGTGGCGGCCGGCACGCGCCGCATCACGGCGGTGACCGGTCCCGAGGCTCTGTCGCGGCTGCGCAAGAGCGAAGCAGCCCTGGCGGATGCGGCGGCCGTGTTGCGGGTGCCCCCGGCCGACGTGCCCGACCGTGTCGCGGCACTAGTCAAGGAGGTGCGCGAGCTGAAAAAGCAGCTCACGTCCGGCGGGAAGGCCGGCGGGGCCTCCGCCGACGAGCTCCTCTCCTCGGCCGCGACCGTTGGGGGGGCGAAGCTGGTGGTGGCCGAAGTGCCGGACGCGGGCGCCGACGCTTTGCGGCAGTTGATCGACCAGTTGCGCCGTAAGGCCGGCTCGGCCGCGGTTCTGCTGGCGAGCCGCGCAGACGACAAAGTGGTGCTCGTCGCCGGAATCACCAAAGATCTCGAGGCCAAGGGGATGAACGCCGGGGCCTGGGTGCGAGACGCGGCCGCTGTAGTCGGGGGGAGCGGCGGAGGCCGTGCCGACATGGCTCAAGCCGGCGGCAAGCATCCCGAAAAGCTCCCCGCGGCCCTCGAGGCCGCCGCTGCCACGGCGCAAAAAATCCTCGGCAAGTAGAACGCTATTTGCGATCGCTACATTTGTGCTGATCGCGAGACCAGGCCGAGATCGGTGGCTGCTAGCGACTTCATATGACCCCTGCCGGGCGCGTATTCATGCCGGCCGTGCGGTCCGTCTGCCGATCCCAACGTTCGGATTGGGTGAGCCATTGGAAAATGGTGTCACACCCGCAGCGATCTAGTAGGTAGCAGGCAAAGCTACCGGCCACAAAGTGCTGCGGCCGGAGGCGCGCCTTCAGCTTAACCCGCCTTCTCACGCACCCACCTAACCGCCTCGCGCGGCCCCAGCCTTGGGCGCGCTCCCCTACATAAGGAAAGAGGAGTTTCATGCACGCTCGTTCCTGGTTGCCGCATTTAGGTTCCCGCTTTCGGTCAATTTCACGAAAAGCTCCGACACGCGGCCTTCTTAGGAAGGCGCGCCGCTCGGCGCGCTTGTCGTCGAAGATCACCTTTTCCTCCGGTCCGCTCTGGCTCGAGCAACAGCGGGCGATGTCGATTGAGCCTTTGGAAGATCGGAAATTGCTCTCGGCAGCGCCGGGTACGTTCTATGTAGCCAATGCGTTTTATGACCAGACCACCGGCGCGACCACGAGCGCGCCCAATGCAGGCGACACGGTCAACTGGCTAGCCAGCGGCCAATTCGCCGAGGTCGACGGCTTGACGTTCGGCACCAGCGCCTTCGCCAGCGTTCGGTCCGCCGTGACCGCGGCGCCGAGCGGGGGTACCGTTGACGTGGCCGCAGGTACGTATACAGAAAATGTCGACATCACCAGTCCTCTGTCGCTTGTGGGCGCCGGGGCACAATCCGTTATCCAGGCGCCTTCGACCTTGGGTACGGGCATCACGATCAACACCTCGACTGGCACGACAAGCATCGCCGGCTTGACCATCAGCGGCTTTCAAACGGGTGTCTCGGTGGCCACGGGCAATTCCGCCATCCTTACCGGCGATACGGTCACAGGTTGCATGCTGGGCCCCGGCATCTCGAATAACGGGGTCACCACACTCAGCGAAAGCAGCGTCACGAATAACCTGGGCGGCAGCGCCGGAGCGGGCGGCGGCATTCTCAATGGCGGCACGATGACCGTCACCGCCAGCACGGTTTCGGGTAATTTCGCCAATCTGGGCGGCGGCATCTACAACTTCGGGACGCTAACCGTCCGCGATAGTACGATCGCCAACAATTCGGCCAGTGATGACGGCGCCGGCATTGAAAACTCCCCTGGGCGCACACTCACGGTCGAAAACAGCACGGTCTCGGCCAATTCGGTCAGGTTTGGCGTTGGCGGCGGCCTCGACAACCGCGGTGCGGCCTATGTCTCCAATACGATTATCGCCGGCAACAGCTTCACCGGCACGAACGCCAGCGACCCCGATGTCAGCGGCGTCTTTACCTCGACCGACCACGACCTGATCGGCGTCGTGGGGGACGCCACCGGTTTTGCTACGACCGGCCTGACCGCCAGCGTCATCCTCAACAGCGACAGCGCGACGGCGGTTGGGTTATCGCCGCTGGCCGACAACGGGGGGCCCACTCAGACGATGGCCCTCTTGGCAGGCAGTCCGGCCATCGACAATGGTAATGCCTCGCCTCCCTCGCCCTTCACCGTACCCGCCACCGACCAGCGCGGTCAGCCGCGCACGTTCAACGGTACCCTCGACGTAGGGGCGTACGAAACGGCCCCCGCCACACTGTACGTAGCGACTTCGTTCTACGACCAAACGACCGGCACGACCACCTCCAGTCCCAACGTTGGCGACGCGGTCAATTGGCTGGCCAGCGGCCAATTCGCCGAGGTCGACGGCCTGACCTTCGGCACCAACGCCTTCACCAGCATCCAGTCCGCCGTGAATGCCCTGGGCCGCACGATCGACGTGGCCACCGGCACGTATACCGAGAACGTCGATATTACGCGACCCTTGTCGATTATCGGTGCCGGGGCGCAATCCGTTATCCAAGCGCCGTCAATCTTGGGTACGGGCATCACGATCAATACCACGGCCGGCACAACAAGCATCGCCGATTTGACGATCAGCGGCTTTCAAACCGGCATCTCGGTGGCCGCAACCAGTTCCGCCATGATCACCGGCGACACGGTCACCGGTTGCATGTTGGGGCCCGGCATCTGGAATAGCGGCATCGCCACGCTCAGCGACAGCAGCGTCACAAATAACCTGGGCGGCAGCAGCGGAGCGGGCGGCGGCATTCTCAATGGCGGCACCATGACCGTCACCGCCAGCACGATTTCGGGTAACTTCGCCAATCTGGGCGGCGGCATCTACAACTTCGGGACGCTTACCGTCAGCGATAGTACGATCGCCAACAATTCGGCCAGTGATGACGGCGCCGGCATTGAAAACTCCCCTGGGCGCACGCTCACGGTCGAAAACAGCACGGTGTCGGCCAATTCGGTCTGGTTTGGCCTTGGCGGCGGCCTCGACAACCGCGGCGCGACCTATGTCTCCAATACGATTATCGCCGGCAACAGCTTCACCGGCCCGAACGCTAGCGACCCCGATATCAGTGGCGTCTTTACCTCGACCGATCACGACCTGATCGGCGTCGTGGGGGACGCCACCGGTTTCACCACGACCGGCCCGACCGCCAGCATCATCCTGAAGAGCGACATCGCGACCGACATCGGGTTGGCGCCGTTGGCCGATAACGGGGGACCGACCCAGACGATGGCCCTCCTGGCCGGTAGCCCGGCCATCGACGCTGGAGACGACACCCCGCCCGCGCCCTTCAGTGTCCCGACTGTCGACCAGCGCGGCGTCACGCGCGTCACCGCCTTGGACGCGACCGTCGACATCGGCGCTTACGAGGTGGCACGCCTGGTAACCACGGGCCAGAACGTCGCGGCCGTCGAAGGAACCGCTTTCGGACCGGTGACGGTGGCGACGTTTACCGACCCCGAGCCCAACGTCGCCGCCAGTAAGTTCACCGCGACCATCGCCTGGGGTGACGGACAATCCTCAACCGGCACCGTCACCGGCAGTTCGGCCAACGGTTTTGCCGTTTCCGGCAGCCACGTCTACGCCGAGGAGGGATCGTTTACGATCAGCGTTGCCATCCACGATCCAAGCACCTCGGCCACGGCCACCAGCACGGCCAATGTCAGCGATCCGGCGGTGAACGCCACCTCGGTAGCCATCTCGGCAACCAAGGGTGTTATGGCGACGGTCGCCGTGGCGACGTTCACGGATCCGGGTGGCGCCGAGCCGACGAGCGACTACAGCGCCAAGATCGTCTGGGGCGATGGCCAGACCTCGGCGGGCGTCATCAGCGAAGCCAATGGCGTGTTCACCGTCACCGGTACGAACACCTATGCGGGGTCGGGAACCCTTACCGCAAGCGTGACGATCAGCCACGACTCCGCGCCGCCCGTCACCGTGCAAGACGTGGCTACGGTGTCCGTATTGCCCGCCGCCACCTCGTTCGTCGTCGAAAAGGGGCTCGCCGAGCGGTCTTACATCCGCTATCTCGACGTGACGTTCAACACGCCGGTCGCCGGACTGACGCTCGATCCGGCTCACGTCAAACTGGAGCACTTCGCCCTCGACGGCGTCACGCTGTTGGGGGATATCGGACTGGCGAACAAGATCTCCCTCATCGACAAGGTGATGGAGATCGACTTCGGAGCGGGCGGTATCGGCGGACAAGAGAACCTGCCGGCCCTGCTCGCCAATTGGACCAGGCTGGTCGCTGACGACGGCTACTACAAGCTCGTGATCGATGCCGACGGCACGGGCCTGCACGATATCGACCTCGACTTCTACCGGCTGTTTGGCGATGTGATCGGCAACCCCGTCCGCGGGGCCGCGACCACCGGTGGCGCGATCAGCAGCGACCTGACTTACGGCGTGCCGACGGTGATCGGGCAGGTGACGACCGGCGACGTCAACTCGATCAGCGCGGCGGTCGGCCAGACCGGCTCGCTACTGAACGACGATATCAACGGGGCGGGCTCCGTGGCGCCCAACGATCGCCTCCTGGCCGCGAGGTCCGTCGGGCGGCAGCTCGCGGCCGGTCTGCACGTGGATGATTGACCCCCGATCCCAAAACCTGGAGCCTCACGACCCCATGACAGGACCTGAACCAAAACACCCCGCAAGTCAGGACAGCACAGCCATGAATCTGCTTGACACCGCCACGGCGGCTAATGAGAATCGCGCCCGTTCTTGCCGAGGCGGCAGCCCCATTGATGGAAGGTATCCCATGCGTTTCCCCTCGCGGTTTTTGATATGCCTCGCTGTTCTGGCCTGTGCGACAGGTTTGCAAGCAAGTGAGATCGAGGTCACGATTGGCCATTCGCTCGTCGCGCCGGGCGGCGCCGTCGACTATCTGCCCGTCTACATCCATACCGACACGGGCACAGTGAACCTGGCCGCGACGAGCTTCGAGTTTCAGATCACAACTAACGGATCGGTAGCCGTTCAATTCGTCAATTCTTCCGACCCTTCGATGGATCCGACTTTCGGCAGCTCGAATTACGTGTTCTCCGGCGTAAGCGGCGACCAGGCGTTCAACGTGCCGTTGGGAACGGCGACGAGTGCGACCACTTTTAGCGGCGCCGACGAGGCCAATAATTCGCCCGACTTCTTCGTCCCTTTGACCACCACGCCAGAGCTTCTGGGACTGCTCCCCATCACGACGCTGACGAACACGGCGCCGCCACTTGGCGACGCGTTCACGGTCAGCCTCGTACCTTACAGCGCGAGCAATCCGATCACGTTCTTTGTCGATGACAATGGCAGTTCGCTTCCAATCAACTCGGCCAGCTTCGCACCGTCTCAGGTGAATGTGGTGCCGGAGCCTTCGACGTTGGCGCTGGCAATGATCGGCGTCACCACTTTAACGCTCGGCAGTCGCTGGCGGCGTAAAGCGTGAGTCGCAACGATCGCCAATCGGGAAAGACAAGACAAAACAGGCGCCGGCCGTCGAAATCTGGTCAAGCTGGAACGCCCCCCCGAGTTGCCTCGCCAGGCGCCGGCACAGAGACAGGCCGAGTCCGACGCCCGGCGCACCGCCGGCAGAATCCTCGGCCGATTTGCTGAAAGGGCGGAACAAGCGGCGGCGGGCCTGTTGCGACAGTCCGGGGCCGTGGTCCGCAATGCAAAGCCGAATCCGGTTGGCAGCAACCACCGCCGACAAATGGATCCGTCGATCGGAGGCGCCGCTTGCATATTTGCAGGCATTGTCGACCAGGTTGAAAAGGATCTGCTCGACCGAGGCCGGGTTCGTCCGCAAGCTTCGCCCGCGCACCTCGTCGTCGGCTTCCGTCACCAGTTCCATGTCGGCTTGCCGGCAACGCGCCGCGAGCCGCTCCTGGGCACGATCGATCAGACGTCCGACGGACACTATCTCGCAGGGAACAACGCTGCGACCACGTTCCAGCCGCGCATAGCAGAGTACGTTCTCGACCAGGTGACCGAGCCGTTCCGCTTCGGCATGAAGGGTCTCAAGATAGGCTTTCCGATCCGCCTCGGCGGGCACCATCCCTTCAGCCAGCATTTCGGCATACATCCGTAAAGTTGTCAGGGGCGTGCGCAGCTCGTGGGTCACCGCCGAGACAAAAGCGGCCCGACGTTCGCTGAGCGATACGACCCCGGTAAGCAACACGCCCACTGCCAAAGCCGCCACTGAGACGCAAGCCCAAGCGATCGCGAGCGACCAACGCAACGGGGAAAGCGTGTCGACCGCGGTGGAGGGCAAGTCGCCCGGAAGCAACACCAACGGGAGTGCCGCCAACCGCCTGGTGAGCTGCTCGTCGCTGAGAGCCGGCACTAGCTGCAAACGGGCTTGCGGCAGCAGATCGGCGATGAGGCCGGTCAACCAGGTTTCGATTACTGGGCGATCGAGCCAGCAGACTTGCAAGTACTCTTGGCCGCCAAGCGATACACGGCGGGCAAGGAGCAAACGGTCGTCGATCACCACCGGCGTCATCACGCCTCCGACCAGTCCCGAAGCCGCGAAATCGGCCGGCGCCGACTGTATCGGGTTTTGTGCCATAAGGCTGTTGTTTTGCAAGTATTCCGAGCGCCTTCGGAACTCTTGGGCCCCGCGGGTCTGTTGGCTTTGTGTGGCGAAGAGCTCGCCAGCGGCATCCACTGCCGGCAACGAATTGCCCGGGGCGACGGGAACCGCCGGCGGAGGCACCCGGGCCACAACGTTCTGTCTTATGATGCTCGCGCCCAATAGCTCGACCTGGCGCCAAAGTTCGTCGGCAACGCCGTTCACCGCATCGCCCTTTGCACGTTCCGCCCCCTCCGACGGCCATCGCGGCGAAGTGACGGCGCCGTCTTCGCTCACCTGCAAGTGGGCGACGACATAATCCACCTTGCAGTTGGCCAGAGGCGAGAAGACCGGCCTGCCGCCGTGGTCCGCTGAAAGCGAGACACCATCGCGACCGAGGTAGTGGACTCGCTGATATTCGGCGGCGGGCCGCACGCTCTCTTGCAGGATCAGGCCGCCCAGAGCCGAGTCCATGCGCCATAAGGCCAGCCGCGCGTTCTCTTCCAGCATCGCCTCGTGCTGCGACTCGCGTTCGGCCGCATCGAACCGCAGTATTTGGAAACTGGCCCACGCCAGCACTCCCAAAACCACGGCCAGGCAGAGGCCGAATACGAAGACCGTCGTTGCCGGCCGAATCATGGCAACGCTGCCTGGGCGAGCATGTATCCCCGGCCCCGCACCGTAATGATGAAGGTCGGTTGGTCGGGGTCGTCGTCGAGCTTCTCGCGGAGCCTGGCGACGTGCATGTCGATGGTCCGCGTGTTGATGCCGCGCGGGTCGACTCGCCAGACGTGGGCAAGCAGCTCGTCGCGGGCGATCGCCCGCCCCGGGTTGGCCGCCAGGTAGCGCAGAAGCTCGGCCTCGCGCAGCGAGAGCTCGGTTCGCCGCCCGTCGTCGAATCGCAGTTCGGCCCGCCGCAGGTCGACTACGCCGCCCGAGAAGTCGATCCGTTCGACGTCGGTGGGGCGGCCGGGACAGCGGCGGAGTACCGCCTCGACGCGCGCGAGCAGTTCCTTCACGCTGAAGGGTTTCACCACGTAGTCGTCCGCACCCTGCCGTAGCCCGGCAACGCGATCGTCCTCGTCGCCACGTGCCGTAAGCACAATCACGGGCAAGGTCGGACGCGCCTGGCGGATCTGTTTCAGCACCTCCAGCCCCCCACGACCCGGCAGGACCAAATCGACCAGCACCAAATCGATGTCGCGATTCACGGCCATCGTCAGCCCCGCGTCGCCGGTGCCCGCTTCGAGCACTTCGTGACCCGCGAACCGAAGGGAGTCGGCGATGCCGCGGCGAATGGCCGCGTCGTCTTCGATGGTCAGAACGCGCGTGGGCATATCGTTCAGTATAGGCGAACGTATCCGTGAAAGGGCTCAGTTCGAGGGCACATATCGCTCGTAGCGATAGGTAAGCGTTTTGCTCTCACCCGCCCCCAGTTTCACCGTCCAACGCACCGTGCCGGCGCGTTCGGTCAGCTTGAGCCGTCCCGGATCGGCCGCCAGCGAGCCGTCCGCAGAAGCCTTAACGGGCTTTCCCGGTACAGGAACGGCCAGTTCGATCTCGACCTGGCGGGGCTCAAAATTCCGCAGCTTGAGCGTCCCCTCGAGGGTTACGAGGTCCAGGTACACGTGCTCGGCCGGCGAATGGGCCTTGAGCTGCCGCTCGATTTCGACCTCGCGCTGGTCGTAGGCGATGTTCATGGCGGCGGTCACCGGCAAGTCGCCCTTGCCGCCGCGCGGCGTATACCGCAACAGGTCTTCGCTCAGCGGGTTCCCGCCGCTCACCGCCAGGCATGGCCCCGTCGTCCAGGCCGAACCTGAATCGTTCGCCAGCAACAGTCGATGTTCGATCGGTTCGGGCGGGCTCCAGCGGTAAAGGTGCGTGTATTGAAGGCGGCGCTTAAAGAGCGTGAGGATCGCCTTCTCGCCACGCCGCAGTGTCAGGTCTTCCTTGCGGTAGACCGTGAAGTCACTCGCCCCGGCCCCCTCAATCTGCGGCAGGTTGCCCAGCAGCGCGGCGACGTTCCCTGCCGCCTGCTGGGCGTCGGCGTTTGCCTCCGGCAGGAACTGGTTCGAGGCAATCGCGTTGCTCGTGATGGCTGCCCGGCTCATGATCTGCGACTGCACCTGGCTGGGAGCCACGGCCGAGCCGATGGCGCGGATGGCCTGGCCCACGGCCAGGGGCGCCAGGTAGTCGGTGTGCAGAAAATGGGGGACGCCGACGACCAGGTTCACATCGCAGTGGATCAGGTCTTCGGCCTCGTTGACCAGCGTGCCGCGCAGGGTCAGCTCGGCCGTCGTTTCGTCCAGTACGTTGAGCGTGTACTCCGGGATCCAAGTGATCCCCTTGCGCAGGTAGGCCATCCCCAAGCGCGCCGCGACCTTTTCAGCCGCGGCATCACCGGCCTTGTTGTCCACGTCACGCCCGACGTGAATTCGCAAGGGCATGTCGAGCACTTGCATCCGGGAAATGCCCGCGATGGGCACCGCGAAGCTGTTGCTGCCGTCGTCGAGGACGGCGAAATCGGTGCCGACCGAGACGAGCTTGCCCGTCGCCTGTCGCTGGGCGTCGTGTTGTTTGTACGTCAGTTCGATACGCAGTTCGACGGCGGCTCGAAGCCGGCTGCGCTTCGTCTCATCGTCCGCCTTTTCGTCGTGCCCGTCGAATTCGACGACGTCGCCCGGCCCAGCGCCGACCATGTCGACAACCTCGTTCGGGTCGAGTGAATAAATGGCAAGCGTGCCGAAGGCGGCTGGCGGCACCTGGGCGGCCAGGCACCACCTGTCCTGCAGTTCGACGTTTCCCTCCCGGACGAAGAACCCCAACCCGTTCTTAAATACGGCCACAGACGTACTGCGCGTGCGCCACACATGCGGGTTGTCGACATCGGCACCCGGCGCGGACGGCTGGGCCTGCGTGGGCCCCTCCACAATGTTCGGTGCCGCCCAGATGCACGAGGGCGAGAAGAGCGCGATCAGAACGAGAGCAAGACGCCCGGTGTGCGGGCGGATATGACGCGCAGGCATGGAAAGTTCTCCCTTGGGCCAGTTGAACTTCGGGGCGACGAGCTTGGCCGGGTGCGTCCGCTTCGTCCCTGCGCCAATCGTAGCGACCATCGCCGGCCCGGCGTGTAACGTGCCCGTAACAAGGTATCGAGAAGCTCAAACCTGATGCGCTGCCCGCGCGGCATCCGGGGAAAGCAAAAACCAACAGGGTGTCGATTTCTGCGCTCGCCGTTCGACTGAATGGTGGCCTGTCTCAATCTGGCAGGCTGAGCCGTCCTCACCGCAAATCAAGAACAGAGCCCTGACAAGGAGATTATGGAGAATCAACCATGCCCTACCTTGCCCTCCATATCGTCGCCACGATGTTACTTCTGGTCGCCTTTAGAATGGCGGATGGGGTGGAATGATGAGCCGTTCGGCTCTCAGGCTTTCGGAAGCGGGCTCGGCCGTGGTAGACTCAAAACGGTTTGGGACGGCTCAACGAGGATCGATGCCCATCGCCAAGTCGCGATTTCGAGAATCCCGCCTTGGTGACACCACGTCGTTTAGCACTTCAACAGTTCGGCCACGGCGAACCAGTGCAAGGTGCCCTGGCCGGCGGCCGGCGGCCCCTCGAAACGGATGGCGGCCACCGCTCCCTTGTCAAAGCAAATCGCGGCGCCCCCGTCGCCCACCAGGGCCGCCGTGAGCTCGTCGACGTCCGGCGCATGCCCCACCCAGGCCACGTCTCGCCCTTCCTGCTGGCGCGTCCAGTCGAGCAAGGGCTGAAGCTGGCTCCCCGGCCGCAAGGCGTCGAGCTCGGTGATCAGCGGTTCGCTCGCCGCATACTCGGCCAGGATGTCGGCCGTCTGGCGGCAACGCACCAACGGGCTCGTGGCGATGTGGGCCACATCCAAGCCACGCCGGCACAGCCGGCGCGCCAGCCGCCGAAACCGCTTGCGCCCCTTACGGGTAAGCGGACGCTCATCGTCGTTCGGGTAGACCGCATCGTCGCGGTCTTCCGCCCAGGCATGGCGAACCACGTAGACAGTCATGGCTCCAGAGCTCGACTCATCAAGGTCAGGCATTTCGGGTCAAGTTTCTCGAGATCGCGTCGGTCTGAGGCATCGAACACTATTTGCCTTCCGTGCGGGGAGTGATTTTCAGGTTCCGGTACGCGACGGCGCCGTGATCCCCTTGCAGCAGTAACGGCCCGGCAGGCGTTTCCTTGCCCATCAGGCCGCCGGGCGTGGGGCCTGGCATGTCGACGTTCTCCTGGATCGTTTGTCCGTTGAGAACGACCTTCAGAAATCGGGCGGCGGCCGTGCGCTTCTCGCCGTCGAACCTGGGGGCCAGAAAATCGATTTCGTACTTCTGCCATTCACCGGGCTCTTTGGCGGCATTTACCTTGGGAGGGCTCACGCTGTAGACGGCTCCCATGTCTTGCTGGGTCGGTTGCTCTTTGCCAAAGCTGTCGAGCACCTGAATCTCGTATTCGCCCATCAGGTAGATACCCGAATTGGAGCCCTTAGGGATCATCACCTCGATTTCGATGTGAACGTCGGCGAATTTTTGCTCGGTGTAGATGTCGACGCCCCCGGCGGCGCTGTTGATCAGCTCTTTTCCGCCGGGAGCCACCTCGACCTGCGTCAGATCAGCCGGCTTGAGCGACGCTTTTCCGAGCGTCCAGTGGCTTTTGCTTGCCTCTCCCTTGGTCTTCCAGCCCGACAGGTCGATGCCGTTGATCGGCTCAACCGGTTTTTCATCTGCCGCCCACAGGGTCGAGAGTGGGACAACGAAACTTGCCAAAGCCACCGACGTGGCAAGGGGCGAGGATCGGAAACGCGGCATCGCAGCACCTGGCGTCAAAAAGAGCGAGCAAGTTTCACTCTACTTTAGTCCGCCGCGGGAATTCGACAACCGTTGGACACGCCGCCGGGAAGGGCACCATAATAGGCCCAGAGGGACCGGCAGCAGGAATGAAGCACGCCCAGCAGATCAAATACGTGACGGGACGACGTGGCGCCAAGGGACATTTTGAAGGGCCAGGCCGCCTGCCTTGCGGCGCTGGGGCGCGGCCGGCCGTGCTAGTTGCGCTGTTTTCAGTCCCGGTCGGCTCGTTGCACGCCCAGGAAGCCGTCAAGCTGGAGGGCGAACCGGCCACGCAACCGGCCCCAAGGCCGATCCAGCCAGACGCACACGTCGTCATGATGCAGGGAGGGCTGCTGCGAGGTTATATTATCACCACGTCGCCCAAGACGGTCCGCGACTGGCAGCAGGAGCAGGGCGCGAAACAGCCGGGGGCCGTTTTCGTCGTTCAAGCATTTGCCAACCTCCGAGCAGTGGAGCTGTTTGCCACCTCGTGGCTGGGAAAATAGCGGTCGGGAAAATACATGATCGAGCTGATTGATTTCGGTAAGAACTACGGCGACTTCACGGCCGTCGACCATCTCAACCTGAAGATCGAGGCGGGCGAGATGTTCGGCTTCATCGGCCCCAACGGCGCCGGCAAGAGCACGACCATCCGTTTTCTGGCGACCTTGCTCAAGGCCAGCCACGGCGAAGGAATTGTGAACGGCCACAGCGTCACGCGGCGGCCGCTCGACGTGCGCCGCAGCGTGGGCTACATGCCCGACAACTTCGGAGTTTACGACGGCATGAAGGTCTGGGAATTTCTGGACTTCTTCGCCGTCGCCTACCAGATTCCGCGCGGCAAACGAAAGCAGGTCATCGGCGACGTGCTGGAACTGCTCGACCTGACCCACAAGCGCGACGACTTCGTGAACGGGCTGTCGCGGGGGATGAAGCAGCGGCTCTGCCTGGCCAAAACGTTGGTGCACGACCCGCCCGTCTTGATCCTTGACGAGCCCTCCAGCGGCCTCGATCCGCGGGCCCGGCTGGAGGTCAAGGCCCTGTTGAAAGAGCTCCGCCGAATGGGCAAGACCATCTTGATTTCCAGCCACATTCTCACCGAGCTGGCCGACTGCTGCACGTCGATCGGCATCATCGAGCGCGGACAGCTTTTGATGCACGGCCCGATCGAAGACGTCTACCGCCGGATCAAGCGCAACCGGATGCTGGAGATTCGCGTGCTAGAGAAGTTCGACACGGCCCTGTCGCTGGTACGCAGCCTGCCCGAAGCACTCGACGTGCAAGTCGACAACCACCGGATCACCGCCGAACTGGCGGCCGAAGACCACCAGGTGGCCGCCCTTTTGGAGCGGATGATCGCCTCCGGGGTGCGGATGCACTCGTTCGCCGAGAAAGATCCCTCGCTTGAAGACGTCTTCATGCTCGTTACCAAGGGGTTGGTGATATAACGCCGCTCCTCTTGCCGCGCGGTGACAGCAACCCGCCAGCGAAGCTCGTGGCTCCCTAAAGCCCGCAAGATACCCGGCCGTCACCAAGCACCCTGCTCGCCCCGGCTCCACGCCGACAGGCCGTCGATATCAGCCGGGGTGCCCCACTTCGGGCCTCCTGACATTTCAGAATTGACCCAGGCGTTGTTTCTCGATTCAATGCCGGCCCCTCGGATCGCCGCTGAAATGATTCAGGCCTGGTTCGCCCGCAGAGAAAATTCGACCCCTTCGCCCTGGCTTTTGGCGAGTCTGCTGATCTGCTGCCTGATTCCGCGCGCCGCGATGGCCTTGAAACTCCAGGCCGTCTGCAACGACGCCGTCTTCTACGTCGATCTGGCGCGACATTACGAGCAGGGAGAGGTGGCGGCCGGTCTCGGCCGGTTGGGGCTCAATCTGTATCCTCCCGTACTCGCCGTGCTGCACCACCTTGGTGCCGGCTGGGAAGACGCGGGTAAATGGTGGGGAGTCGCCGTCGCTTCGCTCGCGGTGCTGCCCTTGTACGGCTGGATGCGCCGTCAGTTCGACGGGCGAACGGCGTTCGCCGGTGCCATTCTCTACGCGTTTCATCCCAAGCTGGTCGAATGGAGCCCCGAGTTGCTGCGAGATCCGACGTTCTGGTTCCTCTGGACCCTGGCATTGTACTCGAGCTGGCGGGCCGTTGAGGAGCTGACGTTGCGCTGGTACCTGATCGCCGGCCTGGCCATCGCCCTCGCCGCGCACACCCGGTTCGAGGGGTGGTTTCTCTATTTACCGCTAGCTGCCTGGTCGGTCGCCCGCATGGTGCGCGGCGAGGCCGCAGGCGTCGCCTGGCGGAGGATCGCCGCGGGCGTGCTGCTGTGCGTGGTGGTCTCGCCGCTACTGGTCGTTCTGATCAATGTCACCCTGCTGCGCGGTCTGCCGCGCTGGGAGCTGGGGAATTTTGAGCGGCTCGATTACGTTGCCCAATGGCTCGAGGCCACCTGGTCGACGGCTTCATCGCCGACCGGCCCCGCGCCAGAAGTCAACGCTTCGGATGATCGCCTTTCTCCCGGCGAAAGGACGCCCTCTCGCGGAGCGAAAGGCGACAAACAGGCAACGCCTCTCCAAGCGACCGCCCCAATACAACCCTCGGCCGAAGACCCCACGGTGAGAATGCCCGTTGCGAGAATGGCACGCCTATACGGCAACGCGTTGCGGCGCGGCTTTGGCGCCTTGTTCGGTCTCGCATGGCTTGTCGGCATCGTCGTGGGGCGCCGCCGCCTGCTCCGCGCCGACCACGCGATTCTGTTCTTGGTGGCGGCTTGCGTTGCCGCCGCGGCCTGGATTCATCTTTGGTACGGACAGGCAACCAGCAGCCGTTATTTTCTGGCGATCGTGCTCCTGGCCTGTCCTTGCAGCGCGACCGGCGGACTTTGGGTCTGCGAGCGATTGGCCGCCGTGCCGAGCGGGTTGCAGAGCATCCGGTGGCGCCAGCTCGCGGCGACGGCTGCCGTGGTGCTGGCAACCGTGGCGGCAGGCGTTGGCGAGTCGCTGGCCGACCGGCACGACGGCCGCTCGCGCGAAGCCGAGCTCGGCCGCTGGCTGTTGGCCGAATTTGGCCCGAAGAGTCGACTGGCCACCTGCGGACCGATGCCGCGAATCGGTTTTTACGCCCAGACGACTCCGAGCGTCTTATCTTCGGCCGATGCCGCTTCGATCGATCTACGCGGGGAGCCACGATTCGACGCGGTCGTCGCTCTGCGGAGCAACGCGAACGAGCCGTGGCTGGAACCGCTGGTCGATCGTATGCGCAAATCCGGTTACCGAACCGTCGATTTCCGCCAGCTCCCCGGCGGTTATAAGTGGACGGATCTTGTCGTGTTGCTGCGCCATCCGGCCGCAACCGGCCTTGCCCGCGACGAAGGGGGGCAAATCCCATGACTTCGCTCGTCGCGGCTTTCGTGGCGTCGGCCGCCGCGGCCCTGCTGCTGACGCCAGTCGCGCGCTGGGCGGCCTGGCGGGTTAGCGCGCTCGACCACTCCGATGGTCGTCGAAAACTGCACGGCTCGCCGGTGCCTCACCTGGGAGGCGTGGCGCTCGTGGCCGCGTTGTTAATCGGCACGCTGGCGGGAAATCGGCTAACCGCCTTTCAGGCGTCCCTGCTCGTTTCGGCCGGCTTGATGTGCGCCGTCGGTTGGCTCGACGACCAACGCTGCCTGCGGGTGCGTTGGAAGCTTTTCGGACAGGTCCTGGCGACGTTGCCGCTGGTTTTTTCGGGGCAAACGATCGATCGCGTCGAATGCGGCGGTTTTGTAATCGACTTCGGGTGGTGGGCTATACCGCTTTCGATCGCCTGGTACGTTGCGGGAACAAACGCCATGAACTTTATCGACGGCGCCGACGGGCTAGCGGGCACGCTCGGCCTGGTGACCGCGGCCGCCGTGGCGCTCATGTCGGAGCGTCTGGGGCACGCCGACTCCGCGATGCTGGCCATCGTCCTGGCCGGGGGCCTGGCCGGGTTTCTGCTTCACAACTGGCAACCGGCCACGATCTACCTCGGTGACGCGGGAAGCATGACGATCGGCTTATGGCTGGCGGCGGTCGCCGCCAAAGGGTCGGCGGTGCCGCAGCTCGGTTCGCGGGCCGTGGTGCTGGCCGCCCTGCTGGCAGTGCCTCTGGCCGACGTCGCGTTGGCCGTCGTGCGGAGGTCGCTGAGCGGCAAGCGGTTTTGGCTCGCTGACCGGGAACACATTCATCACCGTCTTCTCGACGACGGCTGGAGCGTGCCAGGCGTGGTGCTGGTCCTGGCCGGCGTGGCCCTGTCGAGCGGAGCGATCGCGTTTGTGGCGGCGGTACACGGCCGCGAGCTCGTCGCCTGGACGGCGCTCGCCCTGCTGTGCGTCGCGGTCAACCGCTTCGGCTTGGCCGGCGGCAAGGAGCTGGGGCTCGTCAAACAGTTTTCGGCGCGGTGTGTGCTGGACGGCTTGGCCATCCTTTCCTTGGGCCGAAAGGCGCGCCCCACAGGCGAACAACTCGAGCACCTGCCGCTGCCCGCCGCTTGGGCCCTCTTTCTGGCCGACGTAGAACGACATCAAATCGACGACGTAGAGGTGACCGTCGCCGGAGGCGAACACGACTGGCGGCACCAGTGGCGGGGATCGGCCGACTCGCCCGAATCGGTCGCGTCGTGGTCGCTCGACGTCGCGGTTCGCGAACCTTCGGGCGCAAGCTGCCGGCTGAGGGTCACGCGCCGCCAAGAGCCCTCGGCCAGCCCCTTGGAAATGATTCTGCTCACCGACACGCTCCGCACCTACGCCGAGCACTGGGCCCGACAAAGCGACTCGCCCGACTCCGCGGTTCGGGCGGAGGCGGCGACGAGCTTGACAACATCGGCCCCTTCGAGGGACGATTTGAAAAGGGCCGCTTGACGTCGCGGGGCACCTCTCGCCGGCCCGAAGCGAGCTGCGGCGCGCTTTCGGCTGGCGAGGAGGCGGAACGAACGAGGCACGATGATTCTAAGCACATTTCAAGGCCCCAACGGGTCGGCGCGGCGGGCGCAACTCAGGCGGGCGCTGCGCTGGCTCGTCGGCTACTGCGCCTTGTTGATCGCCTTGACGCACTGGCCAAACCCCTGGCCCCAGAGGCGCGAGCCTCATCACCTCGACAAGATCGCCCATTTCTCACTCTACACGGTGCTCGCCGCCCTGGGTCTGCACGCGCTCACGGTGCGGTCCAAAGGCTCTTCGCCTCGGCAAGCTCTCGTCGTCGCCGCCGTGGCCACCGCCTTTGGGCTACTCGACGAGACAACCCAGCCTCTCGTCCGCCGAGATTTTGATTGGTTCGACTGGCTGGCCGACGGCGCGGGCGCATTGACGGGCGTGATTGCGTATAATGCGTGGCGGTTGCGGGGCGCCTCCAGGCCTAAGGACGGCACGCCGATGGCAAGTTTCAAACAGCTCACCGATTTCCTGGTCTCCCTCGGCACCGACAAGGTGCCGCACACCAACGAGGTTTTCTTGGCTCACCTGATCGGCGTTTATCGCGACCTGGAGAGCTGGGGATGCGACGACGATCTCTGCTGCGCCGGCATGTTCCACTCGATCTACGGAACCGAGCGGTTTCAGCGATTCTCGCTCAGCCTCGCTCGCCGGGGCGAAGTGCGCGACCTGATCGGGCCGCGGGCCGAGCGGCTGGCCTACGTGAACTGCGTGATGGACCGCGCATCGTTCGACCGGGCGGCCCTGGACGACGGCGACAACTACCGCGTTGTGGACCGCCTGAGCGGCGAACCAATCTCGCTCACCCGAGACGAGTTCGACGACCTCTGCCGGGTCCACCTTTGCGACTGGCTGGAACAAGTACCGCGATCGAAAGAGTGGGATTATCGCCGCCCGGCTTATCGGCGACTCGCCGAGCGCCTGGGCGGGGCGGCGCAAGAGGCCTACGACCGGGTCTTCGCAATGGAGACCGCCGGCAACGCCGTTAACTGATCGCTTCGCCCTCTCCCCCCCATCGTCCGTAGCGGCGGCATCTTGCCGCCGTTGCCCGCCCGGCATCACATCGAGGTCGGCCTCGGCGACGTTGTGGCAGAGAATGGCAGACTTTGGCAGAGATTGGCAGACATTAGCACATGACGAACCGATCTGGCGTTGGCATGTCGGGCATGACCGCGGACCGTCGGGGGATGGAGCGCCGCGGGTAGCCGCGTTCGCCAGAACGCGGGTGGGCTGGTGCTTGGTCAAAGGAAGAAATGCGAGTTGATGGGGCGACCTTCCCAGGTCGCCTTGTCTGCTTCGTGATGCGAGAAAGCGAGCTGGGCAGGTCGCTCCACGATGCGCCGTCACTGCGGTCGCCCGGCCTTGAGACCGAACGGTCTTCATCCGCGACCACGACAACCCTTACCCCGCCCGTCTCGGCTTGCCCGGATTATTCACCGGTCCCGTAGGCTTGCGCGCAGACTGCGCCGACACGAAGCGCGAAGCGTGAGCGAGAGAAGTTGCGTCGTGCTCCTCGCTTACGCTTCGCGCTCGGTGGGGGACGGTGAAACAATCCGGGTTGGCCGCCTTACGAGCTTCGCCGCTTTCAGGGCGAATCCTCGCCGTACCACCCGTTGTCGATGATGACGGGCGTTGGGTTCCCGCGGGGCTCTTCGTCGGCCTTCTCTTCCAAGCGGCTTAGGCGCTCTTCCAGCTCGGTCAGCCCACGCAACCGCGACCCCAGCTCCAAGACGGCTTTCGCGGCCCTCCGGGCCACGGACGGTTGGTCGCTTGCCATCAGCCGCTCGAAAATGCCGGCGGCCTTGCTGGCGAGACCGGCCAGCCGGCCCAGGGCGGTAGCGAATAGGCCGCCGCGGGCCCGGCTCACGGCCCGCCGAAAACCGGCGTCCGCCAGCCGGCGGCCCGCCGTTCGTTCCTCGATGCCGGCTTGTTGGGCGGCCTCCCGCAGGCTGGCGCCGGCGGCCAACGCCAGAACCAGTTCGTCGTCGCGCGTGGGCGCTTCGATCGTGTCGGTCTCTTCGTCGTCCTCGTCTTCCAGGCGGCTGATCTGCTCTTCGATTCCCGCCGCTTTACGCAACCGCGGCCCCAGTTCCAGCACGGCTTTCGCGGCCCCCAGGGCCTCGGACGGTTTCTCGCTGTCCATCAGCCGCTCCAACGTCTCCGCCGCCCTGCCGGCGAGCCCGGCCAGCCGACCCAGAGCCGCGTCGAACAGCCGGTCGCGGGCCTCGCTCACGGCCTGCCGAAAGTCGGCGTCCGCCAGCCGGCGGTAGACGGTTCGTTCCCCGACGCCGGCCTGCTCCGCGGCCTCCCGCACCGTCGCGCCGGCCGCCAACGCCAGAATCAGTCCATCGTCGCCCGCGGGCGTGCCGTTCGGTCCCATTCCCGGCCTCCTATCTTTTGCCTTGTCGTTGACTGGTCCCTTTGCATACCTGAAGAGATTTTCCAGGCAAGCCATATTTTGCTCTCGGCGTGTGGCACGCCCCGGCGGTGCGCCTGGTGGCCAGAGCGGAGGATTGGGAATGGTCGAGCACTCGCTCACAAGGCAGGACTGCGGCCAGCGAAGCTGGAGATGGACGAGGAACCAGCGAATAACCCCAACCTTCGCCACCCCACCGGGGAAACCACGGTAGCCTCCTTCGTAGATGAGCGTGGTATCGCGTAATTTACAGATAACCACGTCATTTTTTATTTGACTTATCCCATTTTGACCTATCCTTGTTTGGCGGCTTGCTTGCATGGTGTCGCACCCAGGGTGCGGCCGCCCCCTTTACCGGGATGGGCCGCCGGTCTGCGCATGGACCGGCGGCCTTTTTTTGTCATTTCCGCACATTGAACCGTGCGCTGCCGCGCGCTTAAAGTCGATTTGCTAGGAACCTGCCGGGATTCTTCCTAGCAAAGAGCCGTGTCCTTGGGTCTCGACCCGACGCGGCTTTTTTCTTGCACCACCACCGGTTGCGGAGATAAACGCGACAGGTCCAATTAGCCAATTGGACCTGCCACGTCTTGTGCCTTCTCGTCGCTCGGGCGCTCGACTACGGCGGGTTGATCTTCGAGGACGACAAGGCCAAGACGCTCGCCAAGGCGATGGCCGTGTTGGAGAAGGGGCTGGCCGAGTATTTTGCGAACGATGGCATAGAGATTTGACTGCGGCCAGCCCCGCTTCTTGGCCATTTCTATCCCGCCACGACCAGGCTGCCATGCACGACCGTCTCGTCGAAGACAAGAGCCGATGCGTGTTTGTCGTCTGAGCCGTAGCGGTATTCATCGCCGACGCCAACTGCCGGGGTCTGCTCCCACGACGAATCACGCAGCGTGCTCAGTAGCCGCTCGGCATCGGCCTTACCGGCTGGCTCGGTTGCTGGTTCGGCTTCGAGCCCATCCATGATTACGCCGGTCAAAAGTCGATCCCAAACCTTTCGGCAGGTCGAGGGCTTGTCGAACAGGTCTACGGAGACCATCTGTTTGCCGACCGCCACGGCCAGGCCCGTTGCGCCCTCGACGTACTTCAGCCGTTCGTGGAACTCGGCGAGCCGATCTTTGCAGGTCTCATAGGTGTCGGCCATTGCACCCGTTTCGGAGTGCGACCCAAGCAGAAGCGTCTGCTGTCGGCTAACCTCCTGCCAGACCATTTGCTGGTCAGACCGATGGCCGTCGCCTACCTTGGCTGACCTATAGACCGATTCCTTCAGGATGTGACGCAGCTTCGAGGATGAATGCGTTCCCCCCGATGCGAAGTGGCGAGACGAGTAGCGCCAGCGACCTTGCTCGACGCAACTGACGGGAATCCTGGTTCGGCTCTTGGCCGCAATGAGGACCGACGTATTGAGAACTCGGTTCTGTTTGGCACCACGCAACTCTTCTCCTTCGAGGAAGAGCACGAGGTCATCCGTGTCGTTGTTCACGATCAGTTCCGGCACGGTGCCAGCTTCACCGACCTCTTCGACCGTGACTGTGCCAGCGGCCAGGGCCTCGTCGGACAAGACATAGTGGACATCGCTCTTGATCTCGGCTTCAAGAGGAAAGACAGAAATGGATTCGTGCGAGATCGGCTCGCCGATACGGATTTCGGGAAGCGTCAGCATGACGGACTCCTTTCAGGCAGAGAGGGGCACGACAGGAAAGACACGTCAAGGCTGAACAGGTTCAGCAAAGCCCGCCCCGTCATCATAGCCCCCTTGGTTCTGCTTCGGCAAAGGCTCAGGATGTCGAACGAGGCGTGATATAATCACGACCTCGAATCCCACGAGTTGGAGTGAGCGGGGCGTCGCATGTCGATCAGGGCGCAAATTTCGGAAAATGCTGCTCGACTTCAAGCCATGTATGCCGAAATCGAACGGACGTTCTCGGCGGAGCCGCACGGGGCCTCCCATGCTGCTGCCTGCGCAGCCTTCCACGGAGCCTTCGACTCACTTGCGTTCCCTGGTGGCCTCGAACATTTTCGGCGACGGCTAAAGAGGCTAGAGCCTGCTGCCATCGAGGAGGCAATTGAGTTCCTGGAAGCCGATCCTTGGTTCAACTGTTCTGGCTACGTCAAGGAAGAAATCGTGCGACGACTGAAACAGGCGGTTCTTACGGACAGGCAACGAAATCGGCTAGCCGGTGTCGTTCGGCGCAGTCTGAGCGCGGGGACACGCCGCATAGCGCGGCATCTCGCAAAGCTAGCACCCGTGGTCAATTCGCCGTCGTTCCGCAAAGGCGTCGAGTCACTCGCCAGTTCGAGTGATGAAGCCAAACTCCGAGCCAAACACATCGAAGACGTTCTACAGGGGCACCCCCAAACGACATGACCGCAGTTGCCAGAATTCGGTCGGTTCTCGACAGCGGGCTTCTGAGGCCCCAGTTGATGGTTGTTCCGATAACGGGCGCAACGGTGGCCGAGATATGAAAAGAGCAGCTATTGCTTGGTCGTCCGTTCTGCGCAGATATAAACGGGACAGGTCCAATTATCTAATTGGACCTGTCCCGTGTTGTGCCTCGGCCAGGCCCGCTTCTTGGCCATTTCTATCCCGCCACGACCAGGCTGCCATGCACGACCGTCTCGTCGAAGACAAGAGCCGATGCGTGTTTGCCGTCTGAGCCGTAGCGGTATTCATCGCCTTCTGTGATCTGGCAAGTTATGTGGCGCCAATCTCTGATAGATGCAAAACATTCGCGTCGATTCGTTGCCAGTGCGACATCGCCAAGCGACTGGTGGGGACCGGGTGATCGCGATAGCCGACCGAGTTGGATGGCCCAGGGCGCCGGCCACTGGCGCCGTGATCATCGACGGGTCCACGATGCCCGGCCGGCGATCATGGGCGCGGCGCATGCCCACGCAACAAGGCGAAGCAAGCCGAGTCGGCCTGCGCTATTGCCCACTGCTCTACCCCACATCATGCTGACGGCATGGCAAGATCGCTCCTCAAACTCCCGAATTTTCGGTGGCTGCAGTTCTCGCTACGAACCGTGCTCGTGCTAGTCACGCTGCTCTGCGTGGCCCTGAGCCAATGGGTCGTGCCGGCCGAGCGGCAGCGCCGGGCTGTTGCGGCCATTGGACCCGTTCATGTCATGTATGTTGAAGGGGACGAGACGAGTAGCGAGATATTGCCGCGACGGTTACTGCGACGTTGCCTGCCACGCGACTACATTGACCATGTGGATGAGGTCTACCTCGTTGGCACGCGTGTGGGCGACTCCGACCTGGCTGAGTTGCGCGTACTACGATCGTTGCGACAGCTGCGGCTAACCGGCACGCCGATAACGGACGCCGGCCTCGCCCATTTGCAAGGTCTGACGAACCTACAGTTTCTCGATCTCGGTTTGACGGGTATTTCAGACGTTGGCCTCGACAAGCTGAGACGGTTGACTGCTCTCCAAGGGCTTGCGCTCCACCGAACCAAGGTCACCGATAAAGGCATGGCAGCGCTGGAAGCGCTTGTGGGGCTACAAGGTCTGTGGCTGACGGAGACTCAGTTAGCAGACGCTGGTTTAGTTCATTTGCGAGGTCTGACGGAACTGCGAGAGCTTCATCTCAGCGACACCGAGGTGACCGACACTGGTTTGGTCCACTTGCATAACCTGAAACTCCTGCAAACGCTTGGGCTCGCGCGCACTAAGGTCACCGACGTGGGGTTGGCCCACCTGGAGGGACTGACGAGCCTACAAGACCTCTGGCTTAGCGAAACTCAGGTGACCGATTCAGGACTGGCTCGCCTACGTGGGCTAACGAAGGTGCGATGGCTTGCCCTGGACCACATTGACATTACTGACGAAGGAATCGTCCATCTGGATCAGATGAAAGGCTTGCAGAGGCTCATTCTCAACGCAAGTCGGATTACGGACGCCGGGCTGGCCCATCTGCGACGGCTGAGGGCTTTGACATGGCTTAGTCTCAGCAGAACCCACGTCACCAACGCGGGGCTAGTGGTCCTTCTACAAGACCATCCGCACCTAGAGATCCTCTACTTGGACGAGACCCAAGTGAGCGATGCAGGATTGGCGTCGTTGCGGCCCCTGACGAGCCTGCGAATTCTGTCGGTCCGAAAGACAAAGGTTACCGACGCAGGTGTGGCTGAGCTCCGTCAGGCATTGCCGAATTGCCGGATCACGGGACCGTGACCTGTCGATTGCCGCCTTCGTCGACGCAGCAGCTAAACGGGACAGGTCCAATTAGCCAATTGGACCTGTCCCGTTTCGTGCCTCCCAGGTGCTATGCCGGCAACCGCCAACCAGTAATGAGCAACGGCATCCGGTTTACGATCCCAATACTCGCCTGACCGTCCGATCGGGGCGGAGATAAACGGGACAGGTCCGGAACAGGTCCAATTAAGGTGCGGAAACCGCGTGCAGTATATTTCAGGTACTGGATCCTCGATTTGATGCTTTCACTCATGTCCTTGCCCCGGCTACTGGTTGAGCGAGGGTGGCGGGCCCTTGAGCAGCTCGTGGAAGCGGGCTTTCATTTCGGCTCCGCCTAGTTCGGGCACGAGGCTCTCGGTGAACTTGACGAGCCGGGCGGCATGTTCTGGCTTTCCGAGCCGCTGTGCCGCGAGCGCCTGGTAGTACATCGAGCGGAGCCAGCGATCGCTCCCTTGCCGGGTTTTTTGGCCGATGTCGCGCCATTTGAGGGCTGCCGCCTCCAAAGATTTGGGGTCGTCGGAATCGACGAGCAGCCGGGCGTACTCTTCTTGAATCTCGCCGTCGCGCGGATATGCATCGGCCAGCCGTTTTGCGGCCGCCACCGCCTCGTCGTGCCGCTCGGCCACGGCCAGGGCCGCGACGTAGGCCCGCTGAAATCTGCGTTGCTCCTCGGGCGACAGGTCTGCCAGGCGGGTTTGTAAACGCTTGGAGGCCTGAAGTTGCAACTCGGCCAACTCGCGTTTGACTTTGGGGGGTGCCTTTTCGGCTGACCGCCGCAGACCCTCGATGAGCACAAGCGTCTGCTCGGGCGCGTCGGCTGAAAGCTGACTTAACAGTTGGGCCGCCTCCTCACGGCGCCCCTGGGCGGCAATGGCGAAAATCTGCAGCGCCTGGGCTGACGACGTCCACGCCTCGGGCGCGTTGGACGAATCGGCCAGGGCCGCTGAGAGAAAGCGCTCGGCCCGCGCGAATTCGCCGTCGCTATACTCGAGCCAAACGGCCGCGGCGCTGGTGGCGGCCAGCCGTTCTGTTTCGCTCCAGCGTTCCGGAAGGCTGCCACGGTTTCCGGTGACGATGCGCTCAAAATAGGCGCCCGCCTTGCCGGCCACGTCACGCGTCGGCCGACCCGCGGCGGCCAGCGCCGCCAGCCAGCGCTGGTAGCAGCGGCTCACGCCGTCCATGGCAGACAGCCCCTGCTGATCGTCGACGGGTACGGCCTTATAAGCGTCGATCGCCTCGGACCATTTTTCCTGGCGTTCGTAGAACGCGCCGAGCCAGACCCTCGCCTGGCCGACCGTCGGCGACCGCGGCCAGCGATCGAGGTGCTCTTGAAGCAATTCAAGATAGCCTCGGCTCGACTCGCCGCTCGCGGCCGGCACGTCGGAGTCTTTCTCCGCGACGTTCTTGGCCGCCAGGGCCAGGTTGTAAATGGCAAGCAGATGAGCCTCGGCCGCCCTCGCGTTTGCCACGTTGTCGAGGGCCGCCGACCGGAAACGCTTTGCCGCGTCGGCGTGCCGCCCGCGCTGCTGTTCGATGGCTGCGGCCGTGTAGGCGTAGTCAAAGGCCGACGCTTGTTTCTCTTCCCGCGCCTGGCGGGCCGCGCGGTCGTAGGCCTCAAGCGACTGCTCAAACTGACCCGAACGATAAAAACTCTCGGCGGCGCGGACGAGCACGGCGAGGTTTTGGGTGCTGCCCGCACGGGTGACGCTGCCGGCGAGCAGCATTTCGGCCCGCCGACTCCAATACCGCCCGAAGCGCGCGTCGATCTCGGCGACAAGCTCCGCGGCTCGGTTCTGCCATTGGGCCGCGTCGTTCGGCCGCTTTCCGGTTGCCGCCGCCCGCCAGGCGGCCAGATAGGCTTCCAGAATGGCGTAGTCGAGGTCGGCCGTGATGTCGACGCCCGAGGCTTGCACCTTCTCCGCGGCGGCCAGAGCGGCGTCCAGCCGGTGCTGGTCGAGCAGCAGTCGAATCTGCTCGGCCTTCACGGCCGGTGCCATCGTCGCCGGCAAGTCGGAATCATTCAGCTTTGCGACCTTCGCCGCGGCCCCCTCAAAGTCCTCCAGCAGCCGCAGGCAGATGATTTCGCCGAGGCGCGCCTGCCAGGCAACCGGGTCGCTCTCGGCGGTCGCCAGCGGCTGAAGCTGCTCGACGGCTTGGCGCAACGAATTGCTACGGTCGGCGCTTTTGGGAGGATACGATTCGCCCTGGTTGCGAAAGGCGCGGGCGAGCTGATACTGCAGGTTGCGTTCGAGCGAGGCCAACTCGTTGGCGTTTAAATCCTCGGCCTCGGTACGCCGAGACTGGCTGGCTTGCCGCAGCTCGCGGGTAACTTCTTTCAAGGTCGTTTGCAGCAGGCCGATCGCCGATCGCAACTCCCCGCGGGCCGCTTCCAGCGAGGCGTCGTTCGAGCCGGCGAGTTCGGCTTCCTGTCGTGCCAGTTCGCCGCGGGCCAGACGCACGAGCCCCTGCTGGACGTCGAGCAGCAGCCGGCGCGACCCCTTGAACGGCTCGACGCCCCCCGAGCCAACCGCTTCGATCGCCGCTCGCCAAAGTTGCTCGCGCTCGGTCCGCCCCTCATGCAAGGCGTGCTCGGTCAACGTCCGCGACAGTTCGACCGCCAGGTCGACGCGGGTTGCTTCGGAAAGTCCTGTTTCCGCCAGCCGTTGGCGGCATCGCTCTTCGGCCAGCGTAAACAGTCGGCGGTCGCGCAGTCCCGCGAGGAAGGTGGGTTCGACGCCGGCTTCAAGGGAAAGGGTCGGCGGGACCGCGGCAGGCGCCGCGTCATCCAGCGTCGACTTCGCTTCGACCGCCGCCGGACTCTCCGGGTAGACGGCCACGAGCTCTTGCCTGAGACGTAAGGCGCCCGCCGCGTCTTGCTGTTTCTCCATGAGCACCGCCGCCGACCGCAGGGCGTCGGCCGCCAGCGGCCGCGCTTGGGGATAGACAATCGGGACGTGCAGATAGGCGAGCACCCCGCGCACCGGTTCGCCGTGTTGGGCCAGCGCCCGCCCCAGCACCCAGTAAGGACCAGCGCGAAATTTGTCGGGAAAGTCCTCGACGCGACGCTCCCAAGCGGCTAACTGCTCGGCCTTGGCGGTCGGGATGCTCACCCGCCAGACCTGGGCTTCGGCCAGGCTCGCGATGCGAGCGTCCTTGTCCAGGGCAAGCTGCGAGAGTCGGTCGAGGGCTTCTTGCCGCTTGAGCGACGACAACAGATGGCTCGCCCCAATCAGCCCCACCACGGGGTTTTCGTCGGCCGCCCATTGTCCGGCGGTCTGAGCCAGCGAGGCGGGCGGCTCCGTCGGTTGCCAGGCCAGGGGGATTTCTTCGAAGTACGGCGTCTCGGGATCTTCTCGGACCAGGCCCAGAAACAGTTTGCCCGCCGCCTCAAATTGATTGAGCTCGCGGTAGCAGGCGATCATGCGGGCGAGCATGAGGCGCCGCGCCCAGGCCCGCGTTTCGGAGCGAATGGCGGCGGAGTACTTTTCGCGGGCGGCGGCAAACTGGTGCTCGTCAAACAGTCGATCCCCCTCGGTCTTGGCCGCCGGCCACGTCGTTTCGATGGCCGTCACGAGCTGGCCGGGCCGCTTGATCTCGCGGTCGTCGGCAAGCCTGATGACGATCTGCTTGCCCGTGTAGTCGACGATTTCGCCCGTGATGCGCGACCGGGCCTGCCGATTGCCGGCCGACGACAGGGTAACCGTATCTTCTCCGTGGGCGCCGCTGCCGGAAGACACCAGGCAGCAAGCCGCCAGGATCACAAGGTGGAGTCGATGACGAACCCCTGCTGGCATGCTACAGAAGACCACGATGATCCCAGCGTCCGTCGGTTGAAGTTTGACCGAGGCGATTCCGTCCCCCTGCCGCGGTTTTACCGCCTGGCTTTCGTTACGTCGATGTAGACGTATTGCCCGCCGTTTTGGCGGGCGATGCGAGACAAGAAGTTGTCGCGCCGTGGTTGCGGCCGATCGCCGAACTCGATCGTGTTGATGGTCGTGTGCCCGGCGTTCATGCTGCGGATCCGCCCCAATTGCACATCGCTCAGCTCCGGCTCGTCGGCGTCGGTAAGAAAGAAAACGACGTCGGCCCGAAGCTTCAGAGCCTCCATCAGCGCGTCGAAATGTCGCGTGCCGCCGGCGGCCACGATGCTGTCGACGAAGCGCCCGGCCAGCTCCTTGGCCCGATTGTCGGCAAACACCAGGCCGGCAAAGCTGCGCCCCAGGTCCATCTTGGTGGGCTTTTCGTTGTAGAAAATGATGTGGAATCGGTTCTCCTCTCCCAGGTCTTCCAGGCTGGCCAGCAGCTCTCGCTTGGCCGACGCCAGCAAACTGTTGCCTCCCGTGCCCATGCTCGACGAACGATCGAACACGTACACGAACGTGTTCCCCTCCCCGGGAGCGCCGTAGACGTGGGTGCGGGCAAACTTTCCGTGCACGGCCACGCGCCTCCGCGGACCGTTCAGCAGGCTGCCGGCCCCCGTCGCCGCCGCGGCCGTCGACTCGGCCGGACTTACGGCCGGCAGGGCCCCGCTCGGCAGGGCCGCCGCGACGTCGACCGGCGGGGGACCGCTGGCGATTTCCGCCAGACTCCTGTCGGCGGCGTCGCCCGTCGCAGCCGCCGCGCCGTCGGGCTCGCTCGACGACTCGCCGCCCGACATCTGCACCGTCTGCTCGTCGTCGAAATAGTCCTGGTCGTCCTGCGAGGGGGCCGAGTTGGAGATCAGGATCGCCTTAAGCGGCGCGCCGGTGCCGTGCACCTGCTGGCTGGCCACGTAGCCAAGCAAAATCACCAGGAGCGCATGGACCACCAGCGACATCAGCCAGGCAGGCGTCGCGACCTCCCATCGCCAACGTCTGGCCGGAAGCGGCAGCGGGGCCGGCATTACCGGAGCGGGTGCGGTCCGAAGTGACATCTCGAAACACAAGTCAATGACAGGAAAGGAATTACGGACAATTCCTTGCTGCCATTTTAGGTCGGATCGCCGGGACGGTCAACGCGAGACCGCGGCCGAATTGATCGAAGCGACCCATTCTGGCGTAAGCTTTTCGCAAGACCGATTGACTAGTCAGGATTATTCACCGGGGCCCACCCAGCGCGAAGCGTAAGCGAGGAGCACGATGCAACTTCCCTCGCTCACGCTTCGCGCTTGGTGTGGGCGCAGGCTCGCGCGATGCTCTCCGCAAAACCGACCGTGTGGCACCAAGCGGATGCAAAGAAGAGGCAGTTCTCCTCATCGGCGCTTCGGGTTACTATTCGGCGAGCGGGTTGTCTAATGTTCGAGGCAAGTTTCCACGCATCCCCCGAGTCGCCACCGCAATGAACCCCGTTTTTGTCACTCCGGCGCAGAAGAATGCCGCTGCTTTGCCGTTCGATCCGCGGGCTGCCGCGGAATTTCTGTCTCAAGCCGACCGGCGCCTGGCCGGGGTGATCGAGCGGGTCGGGCCCTGTTCGTTGTGCCCCGAAAAAATGCAGAGCCCCTTCCAGGCGCTGCTGAAAGCGATCGTTTATCAGCAGCTTTCAGGCAAGGCGGCGGCAACGATCCTCGGACGTGTTTGGGCTTTGGCACCGCACCGCCGCGGCATGCAACCCGAAGCCGTTTTGGCTCTCTCCGACGAACTGCTGCGGCAAGCCGGGATGTCGCGTGCCAAGGTGCTGGCGGTCAAAGACCTGGCGGCCAAGACGCTTGATGGGACGGTGCCAAGCCTGGCACGGCTCAAGAAGATGGGGGACGAAGAGATTCTGACGCGGTTGACGAGCGTGCGGGGCGTCGGACGTTGGACCGTCGAAATGTTGCTGATCTTCCGCCTCGGGCGGCCCGACGTGTTGCCCGTTGCCGATTTGGGCATTCGTCGCGGCTTTATGTTAACCTACCGAAAGCGCGAGATGCCGGCGCCGACCGATCTCGTGCGCTACGGCGAGCGATGGCGCCCGTTCCGTTCGGTGGCAAGTTGGTATTTGTGGCGGTCGGTTGATCTGCATCGCCGCCAGGCAATGATCTTGCCCGACTAAGGAGCCACCAAGCGATGGACTTTTCCGCCAGGTTTGACGCGGGTTTGAGCTACGGCGACTTTCTCACCCGTTACGGCAACGACGAGCACCGCCGTCGCTGGGCCGCCGTGCACCAGGCCGTGCAACTGTCGGCGGCGCAGCGTGCCTTGCTGGCCGGTTTTGAGCGCGAGATGAAGGTCCTCTGCCTGGCGGGCGCCTGGTGCGGCGACTGCGTGAATCAATGCCCCATTTTCGACCACTTCAGCGCCGCGAGCCCGAACATTCAGGTTCGTTACTCTGACCGCGACGCCGACGTGGAGCTGGCCGAAACGCTGAAAATCTGCGGCGGCTCGCGAGTTCCGGTTGTGGTGTTTCTGAGCGAAGACGGCCAGATGGTCGGCTGGTACGGCGATCGTACGCTGGCGAAATACCGGCAGCTCGCGGCCGACCAACTCGGCGCGTCCTGTCCGACCGGCATCGCGCCTCCAGGCCGAAACCTTTTGGACGCCGTGACGCAAGACTGGCTGAACGAGTTTGAGCGCGTGCAATTGCTGCTGCGCACGTCACCGCGACTTCGCAAGTTGCACGGCGACTGAGACCGGGGCCGGACGAAAATATTCTGGAGTTGACGTATGTTGATGCACCGCTCGACCCTGTGGCTTGTGTGCGTGGCGTGCCTGGGTTACCCGTTCGCTGCTCTCGCGGACGAAGGTGAGTGGCTGGGCGAGACCGTCATGGTCAAGGAGACGGCTGTGCCCAAGGTGGGTACCAGGCGTCTGAAATGGACCGACGTGCCGGTGCCCGCCGTGGTGCGCGACATCAACGGTGATTGGCTGTGGTTGAACGTCGCGTGGGTGCGCAAGGACGACGTCGTGCTGCTCGACGATGGACCGGCGTATTTCACGCGGATGATCGACGGCGGCCGGGCCGCCGAGGGTTATTTGCTCCGCGCCGTATGCTGGATCGCCAAGCGGGAATACGAGAACGCGGTCAAGGACATCAACGAGGCCCTGCAAATCGAGCCGAAGAGCGCGCTTTTGTATTGCATACGCGGCAAAGCGCTTTACGGCAAGCGTTCCTTCGATCAGGCGATGGCCGACTTCACCGAGGCGATCCGTCTCGATCCCAAAAACCTGATCGCGTTGAACGATCGGGGCGTCACCCTGGACGCCAAGGAAGAGTTTGGCAAAGCGATCAAGCAATTCGACGATATCTTGCGGATCGATCCTCGCTGTGCGCTGGCGTATGCCAACCGATCCGCCACCTGGTTCGACCTGGAGGAATACAAGAAGAGCCTGGACGACGTGAACCGCGCCATCCAGCTCGATCCGAAGATGGCCTTCGCCTACGCCAATCGCGGACGCTGGTATATGAAGCACGGCGAGTACCCCAAGGCGCTGGACGACTACAACAAGGCCATTGAATTGGCGCCGCGCGAATGGGCCCCCTACAACGGGCTGGCACGAGTCTATGCCACGGCGCCCGTCTTCGAGGAGCACATTCGCGATGGGAAGCAAGCGCTGGCGATGGCTAAAAAGGCGTGCGAGCTGTCGCAATGGGACGAGTGGATGCCGGTGGCATCGTTGGCCGCGGCCTATGCCGAGACGGGCGACTTCGAGGCGGCCGTCAAATGGCAGACCAAGGCGATCGCCATGTCGCAGCCGGCCAAAGACCGCGATCAGCGCGACAATCTGAAGCGGCTCGATCTCTACAAGTCGGGACAAGCCTACTACGAAGAAGTCTCGACGGAGAAGGAGCCCGATACCCCAGCGCCCGAGCAAAGCGGCGACGAGCCAAAGTAGAGGCGTACCGGGAGAGTGACACCGATGGAGCGGTGACAAAATCCGTCGCCAGGCCGGCGGTGGCGGGGCGGGGGCTCGTCGTTTAGTATTGGCAGCATGTCATTTCGTTGGAAGGCGAGGAAAAACGGCCGTTCGAACCTGCGCCGCCTGGCCCGCAACCAGTTGCTCGCGGCGATCGATGAACTGGAAGCCCCTTTTGCCGACCGCGCCGACGCCATCCACGAAGCGCGGCTGCATTTGAAGAAGCTCCGAGCCCTGGTGCGCCTGGCGCGGGAGGCCGCGCCGGAGGCCTGCAAACAGGAAAACGCCGCGCTGCGCGACATCGGCCGGGCGCTCTCCACGCGGCGCGATCGCCAGGCGATGATCGACGCTCTCGACAAGCTCCTGCGGCGTGCCGAGGGCGAGTGGGGCGAATCGGCCGGCGAACTCGCGGCCGTCCGGATGCTGCGAGACCGATTCGTGGAGTTGCAGCACCAGGAGTCGAACGGCACCGACTACGAAGAGCTCGTCGAAAAGATCGTCCAGCAATTGCGACAGGCGGTCTCTCGCGTCGACGATTGGACTTTGGCCGCGGGCAATGATCGGGTCGTAAGCCAGGGCTTCGCCGAGAGCTATCGCCGTGGGCGGAGGGCCCTGCAGGCCGTGCTGGCGGGTGCGACCGTCGAAAACCTGCACGAATGGCGGAAGCAGATCAAGTACCACCGCTATCAGGTGCGACTGTTTCAGGCCGCCTGGCCGACTATTCTCAAAGCCCATTATGCAGAGCTTAAGCGGCTCTCCGATCTGCTGGGCGACGACCACGACCTGGTCGTGCTCGATCTGGCGATCCGCACGGGTGGCGCAGCGGAGCTTGGTGCCGAGGCGCTCGACGGGGTTCATTGCCTGATCGAGCGTCGGCGCGACGAACTGCAAGCCGAAGCCGTTCCGCTGGGGCGGTTGTTGTTCGCCGAAAAGCCAAAGCGGCTCACCGAGCGATTCATGCGATATTGGTGTGCCTACCGCGACACCGACCGGGGCCAGGCCTGAGACTCCGGCGCGCTTTCTAAGAGGGTTTGCTTTCCCGCCCCGTGGCGAAAACGTACACTCATGGGTATACGATTTCATCGCCAACTCCCGAGGCGCCACCGCCCGCCCGATTCTTTAGCTGGATCTGTTGCCTTGCCCCCGTTAACGACAGACTTACTGGGACCCTGATTACGTCCCGCTCGCCTCGATGAAAACCTGCCCTGGGTGCCGTCGAACGGTGCCCGACGACGCCACCGTCTGTCCGCACGCGGACTGCCGAAAGCCGTTGGCCGCGGGAATGAAGAAACGACCGCCGCCGCCCGGTCCCGTGCGGCTCACAAGCTCGGATCTGCCGCATCCCCAGGCGGCAAGCCGCTCCTCAGCGAGGGGCGACGCGCCGAAATCCTGGCGAGGTCCGCTCCTCACGCTCGCCTTGTTCGGCCTGCTGATTCTTCTGGTCGGCGGCATCTACTATGCTGCCGGTCAGAAGCCCGGGGGCGTCGACCAGGTGGCTCACGGGACGGACGGCAACAAGCCGCCAACGCAGCCAGAGCGATCGAAGGCGCCCGAAGACGCCGCAGCGGACGAGTCAAAGCCGGCCACCGTGGATCAGACGGCGCCGGACCAGAAGGTGCCCGATCAGAAGGTGCCGTTGGAGAAGGTGCCAGATGAAGACGTGCCCGCTGAGAAGGTCGCCGCCGAGCCACCTGCACCCGCAGCTCCTGCCGAGCCCTTGGGGCTCTATTCGGAGCGGACTCGCGCCGACCGCGAGACCTGGATTGGCGAGGTCGGCGGCACGCCCGAGTCGGAACTTGGCGTGGCCGGCGGGCTCGACTGGCTGGCACGCCATCAGGCAGAGGATGGTCATTGGGGGCCCGACTGTCTCGGCCCGGAAGGACTCTGCTGCGAGCGGCAACATCCTTGCAGCGGCAACGGAGGAAAGTTTGAAGCGGCTCTTACGGGCCTGGCGGTGCTCGCCTTTCAAGCCGGGGGCAATTACGACTTCAACGGCCGTCCCTATTCCGACCACGTCCGCCGGGGACTCGACTGGCTCGTCGCGCGGCAAGGTCCGAACGGCGAAATCGTCGGTTCGCTGAATCAGATCGATCCGCAGAGACGCGCGGTCACGTATGAATCGCGATACATGTACGAGCACGCAATCGCCACCTTCGCCCTGGCCGAAAGCTGCGCCGTCGCTCGGGCGGCGCAGCGGCACGCCGACGAGCGCTACCTGAATGCAGCCCTCAAGGCGGTGCAGTTCATTGAAAACCAGCAACATGACGACGGCGGCTGGCGATATAGCCCGATCAAGTTTGAGCCGAGCGACGCGTCGGTCTCTGGGTGGGTGATGCTGGCTCTGAAGACGGCCATCGAGGCCGACTTGCCGGTCGACAAGCAGGTGCTTTCTCGGATGGTCGCCTTCTTCAAGACTCTCGAATCCCCCACCACGGGTCGCACGCGCTACCAGTTGAACGTTTATGGAACCGACGCTTTGACCGGCGTCGGCATGATGGTGGACGAGTTTGTGCGCAAGCAGCCCAACTCCGAGTTGATCGAACTCGCGGCCCCCTACCTGGCGGATGAAGCCAAAAGACACTGGGGTGAAGGGCGGGACGGAGGCAGCGATTTCTACCTCTGGTACAATTGCACGCTGGCGATGTTTCAAGCCGGCGGCGACCCCTGGAAAGAATGGAACGACGTCGTTCGAAACCACATCATCTCGCTGCAGCTCCACGGATCGGACTGCGTGCGGGGAAGCTGGGAGCCGCAATCTCACTGGGGCGCTGCCGGAGGCCGCATCTACACAACCGCCTTGGCGGTTCTCACGCTTGAGGTCTATTATCGTTTCGCCCGAGAGGGGGTTTTGCGCGATACGGGGCCGAAAACCGGGCCGAAAACTCCCTGACGCGTAACGACCGTCTCCGCCGTCTCCGTCTTCAGAACCACGCTGGCCGTTTTGAGCCAGGAAGTCTATTATCGGTTTGGCCGCAACACCAACGACAAGAATGATGCTTGGACGGTCGATTCTGAATCGCACGCGATGCCTCACCGCCGTGGCAACCGGCTGCCTCGTATGGGCCGCTTCGACCTTCGGCGACGGTCCGACCGCGCTCGACGGCAAGCGGTACCTGCCCCTGGAAAAGGGGCGCGAGGTGCGCTACCGGGTGACGGTCACGCCCCCGTTGGGCAAGGCGCGCGAAGCCAGCGCCACGAACAAAGTGGTCGAGCGCACCGTGCTCAACGGCAAAACCTATTACAAGGTGACGACGACGATCGAAGGGGTGCCGTTTTTCCCCGACACGCTGATCTACTACCGGCCGTCTGCCGAGGGCGTTTATCAGGTGCTGGAGGGGGACGAAAAATCTCCCGAATGGCTCTACCTCCCCGCGAAAATCGAACTGGGCGACCGCTGGGGAGCCAAGAAGCCCAGCGGCGACTACGAGTTCACGGCCGTCGCCGTGGAAGACGTGGAAACCCCCGGCGGCAAATACGCCAGATGTCTTAAGCTGTCGGTGACCATGAAGACGAAGTTCGCCACGAACAAGCAGGAGCAATGGCTGGCACCTGGCGTGGGCGTGGTGAAACAGACCGACAGCAACGTCATCTTTTCATCAACGACCCTCCTGGACGACGTTAAGGACCCCCCGAAATGAAGATCGCGTCAGGCACGACCTTGATTACCAACGGCACGCTCGTGGACGGCACGGGCTCCCAGCCGGTGCCCGACGCGGCGGTGGTGGTCAGCGAGGGGCGTATTTCGTACGCCGGCCGGAGAGAATCCGCGCCGGCATGTTCGCCCGACGCGCAGCGCATCGACGCGCGAGGCGGCACCATCATGCCGGGCCTGGTCGAGGCGCATTTCCATCCCACCTACTTCAACGTGGCGCAGCTTGAGGATCTCGACATCAAATACCCGGTCGAGTACGTCACGCTGCTGGCGGCGCACAACGCGCAACTGGCCCTGGAATGCGGTTACACGGCGGCCCGGTCGGGCGGCAGCCTGTTCAATATCGACGTCTGGCTTAAGCGGGCGATCGAGAACGACATCGCCCTCGGGCCGCGGCTGGCCGCCAGCGGGCGCGAAATCTGCGGCGTCGGCGGTCTGATGGACTGGAACCCCGATTTTCGCAAGATCGGCATGGAGGGGCTGGTGCTGCTGATCAACGGGCCAGAGGAAGCGCGTGCCGCGGTGCGCAAGCTGGTGAAGGACGGCGTGGAATGGGTGAAAACCTATCCCACCGGCGACGCGGCGGCGCCCGATCGGAACGACCACCACACGCTCTGTATGACCTTCGACGAGATGAACGCGGTGGTGGCAACGGCCCACAATCACGGGCTGAAGGTCACGGGGCACTGCCGGGCGACCCAGGGAATCAAGAACGCTTTGCGGGCGGGCTACGATACGCTCGAGCACGGCACGTTCATGGACGACGAGGCGCTCGACTTGCTGCTGACGCGCAACACGCCCGTCGTTCCGGCGCTTTACTTCGAGCAGGCGAGCGTCGAGCGCGGCCGAGCGTTCGGCCTTACGCAGAGGGTGATCGACGCGCACCAGGAAACCCTCGAAGGGGGCGCCGAAAGCGCACGACGCATTTTGAAGCACGGCGGACGGCTGGGAATGGGGGGCGACTACGGTTTCGCCTGGAATCCCCACGGCGACTACGCCAAGGAGCTGACCTTCTTCGTCAAGTACGTCGGCTTCACCCCCTTGGAAACGATCACCTGCGCCACCAAGACCGGCGCCGAGATCATGGGCCGCGGGCATGAGTTCGGCACGCTCGAAGAGGGCAAGCTGGCCGACGTGCTGGTCGTCGACGGCGACGTGCTGCGAGACATCGGTATCCTGGAGAATCGCGAGCGATTCATCGCCGTCATGCAGGGCGGCATCGTCAAGAGTAGCGCTGGCAAGTCGCGGTAGCCTGAGCGCGTTGAGCCGCCGGACTTCTGGCGATGCTGCGTTTTCCCCTCGACTCGTGCGGCGTCGAAGGCTCGACCGCACGACCTCACGGCAGGTCGTCGAGCGACCTCGCCTTGGCGATCAGGCCGTTCCACTTGGCCTGTTGAGTGGCGTCGTTGCCGTGGTCGGTGCCGCCGTCGGTAGGATCGCCGTCGTAGGTATCCTCTTCCGTCTGCCCCGATGCGATGATTCCGTCGGCGGTTGTGCTGGCGCTGGTCGCCAGCGCGCTTTGATCGGGATCGCGCAGGTTCTTGAGCGCTGTTTCCACGTCGCGGGCCGTGATTCCGGCGATATTGAAGTGCCCCTGTTCGTGCTTGAGGATCTGGGCCTGGTTCGATCCCGTGCTCACTCCTTGCAGCACCCACGTATTCAGCTTGTCGATATGCACAACGACTTTGATGTCTTTGAGCTTGTAGTCGCCGCCCCCCGCAGATACGACGCCGCCCCAAGAGTAGGAGATGTCGATTTCGATGTGACAATCGGTATGCGAGCCCGTGTACGAGTTGGGAACGGACGCGACCGCTTTGCCGAAATCGCTCCAAGCGATCGTCTTGGGCCAGCCAATCAGGGCCATCGTTGCTCTCCCGCCTTGGAAGAGGCGCCTTGGGAAAAGGCACCTTGGATCAAGGTACGTTTGGGTGAAGTAGGGTTAACTTGAACGGACCACCCCGGACCAGTATAGTCGATTTCGTGGTTTATCGACTGCCTGCGAGAGAGTCACGGACGCCCGAATGACGAATGCCGAACGGCCGCTCAAGGTCTACATCAGCGGAAAGCTTTTCGACAAGGCCGAGGCCAAGATCAGCGTCTACGACCACGGCTTGCTCTACGGCGATGGAGTCTTCGAGGGAATCCGCAGCTATGGGGGCAAGGTTTTTCGGCTGGAAGAACATCTCAAGCGGTTGTGGGACTCGGCCAAGGCGATCTGGCTGACGATCCCCATGTCGCGCGAGGAGATGGGCAAAGCCGTCTATGACACGCTGCGCGTGAACAACATCGCCGATGGCTATATCCGGCTCGTCGTCACGCGCGGGGCGGGCACGCTCGGCCTCGACCCAAACCGCACCAGCGACCCGCAGGTGATCATCATCACCGACCATATCTCGCTCTACCCGCGCGAGATGTACGAGAAGGGGTTGGAGATCATCACCGTCAGCGTCGTTCGCAACCATCCTGCGGCCCTCAGCCCGCGAATCAAATCGCTGAACTATCTGAACAACATTCTCGCCAAGATCGAAGGCTTGCAGGCGGGTTGCGTCGAAGCTCTCATGCTCAATACCAAGGGGGAAGTGGCCGAGTGCACGGGCGACAACGTGTTTCTCGTCCGCGACGGCGTGCTGCTCACGCCGCCGATCGAGGCGGGCATTCTGGAGGGGGTCACACGGCAAGCCGTGATCGAGCTGGCCCTGGCCACGAAGCTCGACGTGCGCGAGATCCCCCTGACCAAGCACGACGTCTACATCGCCGACGAAATGTTCTTGACCGGCACCGCCGCAGAAGTCATTCCGGTCGTGAAAGTCGATAGCCGGTTGATCGGCAACGGCAAGCCGGGAGCTATCACCCGCGACCTGATGGAGCGGTTTCACAAGCTGGCCCGCGCCTAAAACGGTCCCCTCTCCCCGTGGGAGAGGGTTAGGGTGAGGGCGGGTTGCGTGGCAAGTGCGGTTAGCCCGTGCGGCTCTATTCGGTGCCCTGAGACCGCAACGGATCGACACCGTGATATCGACGCCGTGATTCAGACGTAACCGCCGTGTGGGCTCGCGGCCACGGCCCACCTGATTAGCCACAGATTGAACGCCGATAAACGCAGACGAAGAGCTTTGTTGCCCTCTTCGATCATGGCATTTTTTCAAACTCAGTCATTTAATCCGAGTTCATCTGCGTCCACCTGTGGCTAATCCAGAAACCTACGTCAGAATTCCAACCAATTGACATGCGCGACTGGCAAATCGAGCTGACCTGTTCCGTATGCGGGCAAGCCGAGGCCCTCGATGCACCAGGTGCGGCGCGGCGGCTTTTGGGGGCCGGGCTTCTGCGTAGCCACAGCGAGGCGACCAACGAGGAACTGCGAGAATTGTTCTTGGCCTTGGCCGGTAAGTTGCCGTGCTCAGGTTGCGGGCGGGTCGGTCTCAAGGCCAGGCTGCTGGAAGACGAGGCGGAGGGCTGGCTGGAAGCCAGGCGATGTGAGGACTGTGGCAAGCCGATCAACGCCGAACGGCTGGAAGTTTTTCCCGACGCGAAGCTTTGCCCGACCTGTCAGCAGCGGGCAGAAAAGGGTGCGGCTCCCAGCACGGGCCAGTTCTGCCCCACGTGCGGCTCGCCCATGATGGTGCGCCCTTCCAGCGGGCGTGGCGTGCACCGCTACGTCCTGGCCTGCTCCAAGTCGCCGCCCTGCCGCGGGCGCGCCACTTGATCGCGGTCGCTCGCCCGGCACATCGCTCGGCTCCGATGGTCGCCAAAAGACGTGTTGCCGCAAGTCCCAAGAGATACAACCCGCAGCGTCAGCGTGGTAGACTCCTCCCTATTCCTCGCAGTCGCTTCGGGTTAGGGTGGCCAGCAGCGAACAAGGCGACATGTACCTTTGGACGTGCGTTGACCAACGAACGAAGTTGATGCCGTCGTTCTTGATTGGCAAGCGCTCGGGCGACAACGCGCGGCGGTTCATGAAGGATGTTGCTGGCCGGCTCGTCTGGCCAAATCCCCATGCGTCCGATGACCATGCCTTCTCTGTCGGCTCGTTCAAGCGAATTGTCCAGATCAGCACCGATGCTTTCGCGGCTTACCCCGAAGCCGTTGACCTCGCTTTCGGACAATACGTGAAATATGTAACAATAGTTAAAGAATACAGAAACGCAAAGATCATATACACGCCGTCGGAAATGGTGGGCACCCGACGTAAGCCGCGCCGCGGAATGAGCGATGGGGAGAAGTGGACGATATGCACGAGCCACGTCGAAAGGCTCAACGGCACACAACGCCTCTTCCTGAAACGCCTGAACCGCTTGACCTACTGCTTCTCCAAGCGACTCCGCAACCTTGAAGCAGCGTTCGCCATGTTCGTGGCCTTTTACAACTTCATTTGGAGAACCCGCAAGCCTGGGAAAACCGGCAAGCTTCGGCCGACCGCCGCCATGATGGCCGACCTAACCGACCACATTTGGACGTTTGACGAGTTGTTTGATGCCGTACTCCGGTAGGACGATTGCAGGTCGCCGCCGACTGACCTATCATGGCAGTCGGCGGCTCATTCAAGGAGCCAAGAACCATGACGATTCATGCGAGACTTGAAGCCGCCGCCCGCGCTTTTGCGAGATACTGCGGCGAGCCGTGGCCAATCAGCGATTGCTTGGTGCCTCGCTTTGTATGCGAGTTAGTTCGTTGGGCTGGGGGCTGCGACTGCGAAGAGGCAACGAACTTGTTGCAGGAGGCTCAGCGTGCTAAGAGAAAATAGGCTCCATCCCGATCTACGCTGGGTCGATGGGCTTCGCCTTGGCGAATTCAAGCCGGCCTACAGCACCCCAAGCGGCGCGCTCTACCAGCGCGATGCCATAGAGCTTCTTACCGCGTTGCCGACGAACAGCGTTGACCTTGTTCTTACGTCGCCGCCGTTCGCGTTGACCCGAAAGAAAGAGTACGGCAACGAGCCCCTTGAGCGGTACATAGCGTGGCTCATGCCGTTCTGCGCCGAGATCAAGCGGGTTCTGAAGCCGACGGGAAGCTTTGTGCTCGATATCGGCGGGGCGTGGAAACCCGGAGCACCGGTCCGCAGCGTCTACCATTTCGAGCTCGCCGTTAAGCTGGCCAAAGATTTTCACTTGGCCCAAGAGTTCTACTGGTACAACCCCTCTCGGCTGCCGACGCCCGCCGAATGGGTCACGGTCCGCCGACTGCGCGTCAAAGATGCCGTCAATATGGTCTGGTGGTTCAGCAAGACCGAATGGCCCAAGGCGGACAATCGCCGCGTCCTTCAGCCCTATAGCGAGAGCATGAAGGATCTGATTAAGAACGGCTACAAGGCCAAGAAGCGCCCGAGCGGCCACGACATTTCGACGAAGTTCCAGCGCGATAACGGCGGAGCGATCCCGCCCAACCTGATTACGCTGGCGAACACCGAATCGAATAGCGCCTACTTGCGGGCCTGTCGGGAACGGGGCATCAAACCCCATCCGGCACGTTACCCGGAACAATTGGTCAAGTTCTTTATCGACTTCCTGACCGACAAGGGTGATTTGGTGGTTGACCCATTTGCCGGCAGCAACGTAACCGGCGCCGTCTGCAATCAGCATGGGCGCCGATGGCTCGCGACGGAGGTTGAGCCGAAATACGTTGAGGGGTCGATGATTCGTTTCGAGTCTGGCCCCTTGTTCGATCAAGTCGTCCCACGCAAAAAGCCGCAGACAAGGGGCTAGGATCGTCGTGGCCGGTATCCGTGTTAGCAGGCTCGTTGACGACTTTGTTGACCAGCTTGAACGGTCTAGCGCAACCGTCATTCGCGCGCGGGAGAGAGACGAAGATCGGCCGGCGCAGATTCGCGTTATGACGGCCAATGGGAGGATAGATTGCCTTCTCTTCCTTTGGACGGTTACCGGCGGCGGGGGTGGCCCAGACGTTCGGCCAGCCAACGAGCGCCGGATTCAAATGACGGGCGTGGCTGGGATTCCGCTTCGGCCTGGGCTTCGGACACTACTTGGCGGATGGAGCGAAGAGTTTGGCGTCTATTGCTTCTGGGACCCGCGCAGGCATTCACGGTCACGGAGTAGGTCGCCCAGCCTCCAGGTCACGGCCGGCACGCTCGACACTGCTAGCCGCGTGGGAATCGCGACGTATCTGCGGCCCGCCGAAATGGGCCAAGAGGTTGTGGTGGCCGTTTCGCCTTCGTCATTGCTCTGGTATGTCGAGCGCGGCCTAGAACTGCACAACGCAGAAGAGGATGCCTTGTCGGCGGTCGAAATGGCCGAAGCGAGCCCCGAAGAGCAACGGAATTTCATTGACGAAGGGCCGACGCCATCGCAGCAGGCCAGACGGTACGATCTTGTGGAAACGATGCGGGCGTTTCGCGAAGCGGGATTCCGGCCAGCCGTCCTGCAAGCCTATGCCTACCGATGTACGGTCTGTCGTTGTGCCCTAAAGCTTGTTGATGCCGCCCATATCGTGCCCGTCTCGTTCCCAGAGTCAAGCGACGAAGTGACCAACGGTTTAGCGCTCTGTAGGCTGCACCACGGGGCCTACGATAATGGCCTTTTGGGCATACGGTCGGATTACTCCATCGTGACCAACGACGCAGTAGAACAGCGCTTAGCGGCTTTGGGCCTAGACAGCGGGCTAGAGGATTTCAGGCAGCGCCTGCCGAGTCAGATAACGCCCCCAGCGTCGATTGAGGCTAGGCCGTTGCCGGCATATCTACTGCTGGGCATGCGGGCCAGACGGTGGCCGGACTCGTTAATCGCCTGACCTCCGCACTGTGACGACACTGCCCCGCTTCGGATCTGGTTGTCTTGTGCACCGGCGTTGGGTAAGTTGAAGGGGTAAATTGCCGTGCCCCCGATGAACGGGTGCTGCGGCAGCCTGCCCAAGAAATCCTTCCGTTTTGCAAGTGCCGGCTGTCACGACGCTGCTCGAGGCCAGTCTGCGATTGCCTGTGGGGCACGCCAAGGCGTGCCGGAGTTATCGTTCGGCCCCGGGGCTTCCTTTTCTCTTGCTTGCTGGAAAAATTTGATGAGTGTCGCCAAGTCGGATGCGTCCGCGAGCGGCGCGGCAGTGAAAGCCGCCCGCGACAAGCTCGACGCCCACGCCTATGAGATCGTGCAGTGGCATTTCCACCCTTCGACGGGCTGCCCGTTCTGGCTGGAATACAAGTCGCAACTGAAGTTCGACCCCCTCAAGGAGGTCAAGGGGTTTGACGACATCAAAAAGTTTCCCGCGTTTCAGGACGAGTGGCTGCGCGGCGGGCCGGTGCGGCGCTGGGTGCCCAAGGCCTACGCCGACAAGCCGATCTACGTGTTCGAGACGGGCGGTACGACCGGCGTGCCCAAGAGCCGCATCTCGCACGAGGATTTCCGCATCGACTACGAGCTGTTCAGCGAGACGCTCCCCGACGAACATTTTCCCAAGGGGGCCAACTGGCTGATGCTCGGACCTTCGGGCCCGCGCCGGTTGCGGCTGGCGGTCGAGCATCTGACCCAGCATCGCGGCGGGATCTGCTTCTGCATCGACCTTGACCCGCGCTGGGTGATCAAGCTGATCAAGAAGGGCTGGATGGAGCACCTGGAAGCTTACAAGCAGCACTGCATCGACCAGGCGGTCACCATTCTCGGCGCCGGCCACGACATCAAGTGCATGTTTACCACGCCCAAGCTGCTGGAGGCGCTGGCCATCGAGTTGGAGAAACGGGGCTCCAGCATTCGCCAGGCGGGCATTACGGGCATCTTCTCCGGGGGCACCGAGTTCACGCCGCAGTGGACCCGCTTCGCCACCGAGGAATTTCTGGACGGGGTGTACATGACGCCCACCTACGGCAACACGCTGATGGGCCTGGCCTGCTCCAAGCCGGTCACGCCGCAGGAGAACTACAAGATCAGCTACTACGCTCCGCAACCGCGAGCGGCAATCGAAGTGGTCGACTTCAACGATGCCAACCAGGTTGTGAGCTACGGCGGCACCGGGCGGGTGAAGTTGACCACGATGACCAAGGAATTCTTCGTACCGGGGTTTTTGGAACGTGACGAAGGGGAGCGCGAGCCGCCGTTTGAAAAATATCCCTGGGACGGTATCAGCGGCGTGCGGCCCTTCCACGAGTTGGCCGAAGCGACCACGGTGGGAGTGTATTAAGCAGAGATAGCCCGTTTCCGCCGCTCGCTGCACTTGCCGCACAAGGTTTTCGGCCTGCCAGCCGGAAAATGCTCGGCGACGCACGACATGAAACGCCGCGCTTTCAACTAAGAATCGTCAAGAGAGGAACCACTTCGTGCTGAACCTGTCCGTACTCCGCTGGGGAAAACCCTACGAATCGCTCGAAACCGACACGGTGGTCCACTTCATCACCGGCGAACCGATCGCCAAGGTCGGACAAGCCAACGCGGGCTTGCTCCAGCGCGACATGCGCTTCGCAAAGCGAGCTCGCGACGTTTTGCGGGCCATTCCCTGTCACGACCTGATCGAGCGGGTCAAGAAGGCGGCCGATCTCTATCTCAACGCCACGTTGCCCATGGGCGACGGCAAGCAATCGCCGCAAGAGTTCGCCCGGCAGCAGTCGGCCTCCACCGGCCTGCCCGAGCACATGTGCGCGGCGAACATGCAGAAGAACTACTTCGTGCTGACGCACATGGACCAGATGCTCGACGCCCTCACCCGCGGCCTGGATCTGAACATCCTCAGCCGAGGATACGGCATGGAGAATCGTGGCGTGGTGGTCAGCTACCAGGCGCAGTCGCCGGTCGTTGGGCTGGTTCTCCCTTCCAACTCGCCTGGCGTCCACACGCTTTGGCTCCCGGTGATTCCCATGCAGGTCGGACTGGTGCTGAAGCCGGGTCCCCAAGAGCCCTGGACGCCCTACCGCATGGCGGCCGCCTTTTTCGAGGCCGGCATCCCGCCGGAAGCGATCTCGATCTATCCCGGCGGCGGCGACATCGGGGCCGCCGTCTTGGCGCATTGCGACCGGAGCATGATCTTCGGGGGCACCGCCACCGTCGAGCGTTACAAAGGCAATCCCAAGGTCCAGGCGCACGGACCGGGATTCAGCAAGATTCTCTTCGGCGACGACATGGTCGATCGCTGGGAAGAGTACATCGACCTGATTGTCGACAGCGTCTATCTCAACAGCGGCCGCGGCTGCATCAACTGTTCGGGCGTTTGGGCCTCGCGCCACACCGAGAAGATCGCTCAGGCGTTGGCCGAGCGGATGGGTCCGATCGAGGTGTTGCCGCCAGAAGATCCGAAGGCGGGCCTGGCCGCCTTCACGGTTCCGGGCGCGGCTCAGGGTGTGTGGAAAGCGATCGAGGCCGACCTGCGCGAGGAAGGGGTCAAGCATCTGACGGAATCCTACGGGCCGCGGCTCGTCGAAATGGAACGCTGCGCTTACCTGCGGCCGGTCGTCGTCCATTGCGACGCGCCCGAGCGCTCGATCGCGAAGAAGGAATATATGTTCCCCTTCGTCACCGTGGTGAAATGCCCGCAGGAGAAAATGCTCGAGGCGATCGGGCCGACGCTCGTCTGCACGGGTATCACCGACGATCCCGCCTTCCAGCAGGCCTTGACGGACGCAACGCACATCGACCGGCTGAATATCGGCCCCATTCCGACGATCAAGCTTGATTGGCTGCAGCCACACGAAGGCAATATCGTCGAGTTTCTGTTCCGGGCGAGGGCCTATCAGATTCCCAAGGAGAAGCTGGGCCGCCAATGATCCCGTTCGACTTCCAGCTTCGCACACGGATCGTCTTTGGCCCCGGTCGGGTCGATTCCTTGGGCGAATTTGCGTGCGAACTGGGTGCCCGCCGGGCGTTGGTCGTGAGCGATCCCGGCATCGTGGCCGCCGGCCACACGGCTCGTGGCATCGGGGCCCTGGATCGCGCTGGAATCGAAACGCACCTCTTCGACAGCGTGACGGAGAACCCGACCGACCAGAACGTCGAGGCGGGCGTGGCGATGGCCAAGAAGTGCCGGCCCGAGCTGATCGTCGGCTTCGGCGGCGGCAGCTCGATGGACTGTGCCAAGGGCATCAACTTCGTCTTTTCCTGCGGCGGACGCATCCAGGATTACTGGGGAACCGGCAAGGCGACGCGCCCGTTGTTGCCGATGATCGCCGTCCCGACGACGTCGGGCACCGGCAGCGAGGCGCAATCGTTCGCCTTGATCAGCGATTCTCAGACGCACGTCAAAATGGCCTGCGGCGATAAGAAAGCGTCCTGCCGTGTGGCCCTGCTCGACCCGACGCTGACGGTGACGCAGCCGGCCGGCGTCACGGCCCTGACCGGCATCGACGCCGTGGCCCACGCGGTCGAGACGTATGTCACCAATCGGCGCAACGCCGTGTCGCTGGCCTTTAGTCGCGAAGCCTGGCAATTGCTGGCCGAGAATTTTTCCAAGGTGTTGGCCGAGCCGACCGACCTTGACGCCCGCGGCGGCATGCAGCTCGGCGCGTGCTTTGCCGGCCTGGCGATCGAGAATTCGATGCTCGGCGCAACGCACGCCCTGGCCAATCCGCTGACGGCTTTTTACGGAATCGTGCACGGCCAGGCGGTCGGCATGATGCTGCCCCACGTCATCCGCTTTAACGGCGTCGAGTTCGACGCCTGGTATCGCGACCTGCTGGAATACGTGCCGAGCACGAACGGCGACGCGCGGCACGGCGCGAGGGATGACGCATCGCAAGCGCTGGCCGAGGTGGTGAGCCGGTTCGCGAGTCTGGCCGGCCTGCCCGATCGGTTGTCGCAGTGCGGCGTCGAGCGAGACAAGCTGCCCGCCTTGGCGGAGGACGCCGCCAGACAATGGACGGGGACGTTCAATCCGCGCAAAGTCGGCGTCGAGGAGCTGCTGGCGATCTACGAAACGGCCTTTTAAAAGGCGAGGAACCGTCATGCTAAGCACAGTTCGCGCAGTCGTCCGGGGGGGCAAGGTTGAGTTGCTGGAGAAGATCCAAGTCCCTGACGGCACGGAATTGTTGGTCACCATTTTGCCGGGTGATGACGAAGCCTTTTGGCTAGGATGTAGCCAAAGCTCGCTCGATCGTGTTTGGAACAATCCCGACGACGACGTCTATGGCGACCTACTCAAAGAGTGACGTTGTTCTTGTGCGATACCCGTATTCCGACCTTTCAGGAACCAAGGTTAGGCCGGCGGCTGTGATTGGTGCCCCGTCAACGTCTCAGGATGTCTTCGTGGTTCCGCTGACAAGCCGGACGGCCCCGCTGCTACCGGGAGAGTTTCTCCTTGCAGACTGGAAAACTGCGGGCTTGAACGTTCCCACTGCCGTCAAGCATGGCGTCTATACGGTTCATGAGCAGCTCGTGGTCAAGAAACTTGGTCGCCTCTCCGCCACGGACCTAGGCGGTGTAGACGCCGCATTGCGTGACTGGCTCGATTTACCATGAATAAAAGCAAGACTCTACCGAAGAGTATGTTTCTGCCCGCGACATGGGCCATTCTTTGCGGCGCCATCGCGCCAATTCTTGGCCACGGCGCTGAGCGATCATCGCCCACGGCTCCGCCAAAGACACAGGTCGACGCCTGGCCCGTCTTCCGTGGAGACGCGGCGAACACGGGCGTCGCGAGCACGACGCTGCCCGCCAAGCCGGCCGTCGTCTGGAAGAAAACTTTCAAAGACGGGGGATTTGAAGCTACGGCTGCGATTGCCGAGGGAACGGTCTACGTCGGCAGCTTCGACGGCAACCTCTATGCCCTCGACCTGGCCAACGGCGACGAGAAGTGGCACTTCCATACCGAACTTGGGTTTAAGGCGGCGCCCGCGGTGCGGGACGGAGCGATTTATATCGGCGACGTCGACGGCAAGTTTTACGCCATCGACGCCCGCAACGGCAACGAAAAATGGAGCGTGACCAGCGGCGCCGAGATCAACGCCGGGGCAAATTTCTACCGCGACAAGGTCCTCTTCACTTCGCAAGACGGGGGCTTTTACTGCGTTTCGCCCGACGACGGCCATCTCGTCTGGAAGTACACGATCGACAACATGATCCAGTGCTCGCCGACGGTCGTCGAAAACCGCGGCTTTCTGGCCGGCTGCGACGGGAAGCTGCACATCGTCGATCTCGACAAGGGGGAGGCGGTGGCGACCGTCGAAATCGGCGATCCGACCTTGAGCACCCCGGCGGCGGAAGGCGATCTCGTCTATTTTGGCACGCAGGGGGGGCGGTTTCTGGCCGTCGACTGGCGGCAGGCAAAAATCGCCTGGGCCTACGATCCCAAACGGAGCCAGCCCTTGCTTTCCTCGGCCGCCGTGGCCGGCGGCTTCGCCGTGTTCGGAGGAAAGGACCGCACGGTCCACGCGCTCGACATCAAGGACGGGAGCGAGGCATGGAGTTTCAAGACGCACGCAACCATCGATTCCTCGCCAGTCGTCGTCGGAAAGCTGGCGTACATCGGCGGGGGCGACGGGCGGATCTACGCTTTCGACTTGAAGACCGGCTACAAGGTCTGGGAGTACGAAGCGGGGGGGCGCTTCCCCGCTTCGCCGGCGGTAGCCCAGGGACGGCTTGTCATCGGCAACGACGCCGGCGACTTATACTGTTTTGGCGCCAAATGACGCAGTCGGCAGAACCTTGCGAGCGGGACACGTGAGCGTCCCGGCAGCGTTGGTGATGAAACAACATCTCGCCGGCGGCAAGAGGGTCCTTTTCGCAAAAGACCTACCGTGAGGCTTATGCCTGCGGCTAGCCTGACCAACAGAGCAGAGCAACCATGACAACCGAAGCCACGAAAACCGAAGTCGGCAGCTATTTCATCGCCAACTATCCCCCTTTTTCGCAGTGGTCGGCCGAGGCGCTGCCGCTGGTGCGTCAGGCCCTCGAGAGCCCGCCGCGCGACGTGCCTTTGGGACTCTACCTGCACATCCCCTTCTGCCGCAAAAGGTGCAAGTTCTGCTACTTCCGGGTGTACGTCGACAAGAACGCCGCCGACGTGGAACGCTACGTCTCGGCTCTCGCTAGGGAAATCGAGCTGGTTAGCCGGCAGACGGTCATGGGGGGGCGGCCGTTCCGCTTCGTCTATTTCGGCGGCGGCACTCCCTCGTTCTTGAGCGCACGGCAGCTCACGTCGCTCGTCGACCGGCTGCGGGCCAACATCAACTGGGATCACGCCGAAGAAGTGACCTTCGAGTGCGAGCCCGGCACACTGTCGCAACCCAAGCTGGCCACGCTCAAAGAGCTCGGCGTCACGCGGCTGAGCCTGGGCGTGGAGAATTTCAGCGACGCCGTTTTGGAAGAGAACGGCCGGGCCCATCTATCGGCCGAAATCTACAAAGCCTGGGACTGGATCAAGGCCCTGGATTTTCCCAACGTCAATATCGACCTGATCAGCGGCATGGTGGGCGAGACGTGGGAAAACTGGCGGGACAACATCCGCCGCACCATCGAGCTCGATCCCGACAGCGTGACGATCTACCAGATGGAGCTGCCGTTCAACACCGTCTACTCGAAAGACATCCTCGGCCACAAGATTGAAACGCCCGTGGCCGACTGGCCGACCAAGCGAGCCTGGCAGAACTACGCCTACGACGAGCTGCTGGCGGCGGGCTACAAGATTTCCAGCGCCTACACGCTCGTCAAGGACAAGAGCAGGGTCAACTTCAGCTACCGCGACAAACTCTGGCGGGGCAGCGATCTCTTGGCCACGGGGGTGGCAAGCTTCGGCCACGTCTCCGGCATTCACTATCAGAATCTCACCGAGTGGGCCGGTTACCTGGAGTCGCTGGAGCGCGGCGACCTTCCGCTCTACCGGGGCATGCGCCCCACGCCGCACCAGCTTCTGGTACGCGAGATGATTTTGCAGCTCAAAACGGGCCAGATCGACGCCAGCTATTTCCGCGACAAGTTCGGCGTCGAGATCCTGGACGAGTGGCGCGACGCCTGGCAAGAGTACACGGGCGACGGCTACCTCTCGATCGAAGGCGACCGGGTCGCCCTCACGCGGGAGGGGCTGTTGCGTGTTGACAGCTTGCTCCCCGCCTTCTTCGAGCCGGAGCACCAGGGGGTGCGGTATACGTGAGCGCGGATCTGACTTTCCTCATGGGCAAGTTTGCCGCGCGGATACCGACGGACCGCCGCTACGCCAAGAACCACATGTGGGCCGCTCCGGTGGAACACGGCTTTCGTTTTGGCTTCACGGCCTATGCCGTGCGGCTGCTGCAAGACGTGTTTTTTCTGGAATGGTCGGTCGATCCCGACGCGCCGCTCGCCGAGCGACAGTCGATCGGCGCGATCGAGAGCTCGAAGGCCGAAAGTGAATTGTATGCACCGATGGCCGGCCGGCTCGTCGGCTTCAACCAGCGCTTGCTGTCCGACCCATCGGGCATTAACGTGGACAACTACGGCCAGGGATGGTTGTTCGAAATGGAAGGAAACGGCGGCTCGCTCTTGTCGCCCGACGAGTACGTGGTGCATCTGGCAGCAAGCTGGGCCGTGGCCCAGCGGACGATCAAGGGGCAGATCAACGAAGAATAACCGCGCAGCATAGATCGACCTCACATGCCTACCAAACTCACGGTCGTCGTTTCCCAAGGGCAAAGCGCCAACCCGGTGAAGCGCAAGCTGGAAGAAGACATTATTACCGGCCTGCTCTTCGAGCGCGGGGTGGAGGTGACGGTCGTTCCCCATCTGTACGACCTCTCGCCCGACGGCACGGGCATGCTTTGCCTGCAAAGCGTTTCCGGCAACATGGTCGTCTTGAGCTGGTTATACCCGCGGGCGGCGCATTGGACGCTCGATCGCAACGGCATTTTCGGCCGCGTGGGCACAAGCCTTCTTCTGGCCGAGGAAGACGAGGACGACGACCAGGAGGTTAATGAGGAGGCCGGCGACAAGTACCGCGTGGCCGACGACCGCCCGAAGCCCGACCGCACGATTTACTGCATCGACCTGCGTGCGCGAAACGACGTGGCCGAGTTCATTGCCGAGATCCGCCGCATCGCCACCGAAACATCGGTGCAGGCTGTGAGCATCGACCTGATGAGCTGGATCAAAGGTCAGCCCAAGGCGGAGCAACTCGATCGCTATCTGCATTCTGGCAATGGCAACGGCAAATCGGGCAACCACCACCATTCCCCGACGGAGGTCCGTCCCGTCGAGGAACCTGCGCCGGCGTCCGAAGCGCTCTCGTCGAACTCGTCTTCGCCAGCCGGCGACGAGCGTTCGAGCGAGCCACCTGCCGCGGCGACGCGCGTTGACGAATCCACGGTCCGCCGTTGGTACCCAGTCATCGACTACAGCCGTTGCACGAACTGCCTGGAGTGTCTCGATTTTTGCCTGTTTGGCGTATATGGCATCTCGGCGGCGGAAGCGATCCTGGTCGAGCAACCCGATAACTGCCGCAAAGGCTGTCCCGCGTGCAGCCGCGTCTGCCCGGAGAACGCCATCATTTTCCCGCAGCACAAGTCGCCCGCCATCGCGGGTAGCGCCAACGGCGAAGCGGGCGGATTGAAGATCGATCTTTCTAAGCTCTTCGGCGCGCCCGATCCGCTGGAACTGGCCGTCCGCGAGCGCGACGTCGAATTGGTCGCGGCCGGCAAAGACGCCGTGGGCATGACGGTTGGCATCCCCAAGCGACAGAGCGACAAGTCTGACCGTCCCAAGGACGACCTCGACCATTTGATGGACCAGCTCGACGATTTTTGAAGACCTTGCGGGCGGGAACACGGCTAAGGCCTGAGTCGCGTTTCAAGAGGGTTTTGGCGAGAAACTTCCTTTTCTTGCCGCCGGCCTGAAGTGGGCTTGTTCCCGCGGCCAAAACTTGCGAAGTTTGTGCCCCCGCATTCGCGACGGTGCCCAACTGGCCTGAGAGTCTAGAGAAACCGGGCAGCCATCGCAGTTGAATCGCGACATTCGAGAGTCGCGACGTTCGGGAGGACAAGGAGGGACTCACGAGCATGCGCCCGCTGCGCCGAGCATCTCTGTTTTTCTGCTGCCTGGCGTGGGTCATGCACGCCGCGATACCCGTCCAGGGCGAATCCGCCGAAGGGCCCCCGCCGAGCGCCCCCGCGGTTGCAGCGTCGGCCTCAAGCACGCTGCCGGAGGTGACACCCGAACTACTGCAGAGCCGGATCACACAGATCAAGGCATCCAAGGATCTGGACGACGACGCCAAAACGGCCATCTTGGGCATGTATCAGAACGCCCAAGCCGAGCTCGACCGGGCGGCCGCTCTGCTGACGCAAACAGCCCAGTTCAAAAAGGCGGCGCAAAATGCTCCGCAGGCGCTGCGCAACATGCTCGCCGAACTGGACAAGCCGCCGGAACCCCAACGTCCGGAAGCCCCCGGCGACGCCACGATGACCGAGCTCGAAACCCGCCTGGCCGAAGCGCAAGACAAGCTGAACCAGGCGCAAAGCGAGCTGACCCGGATCGAAGCGGAGCCGCAGCGGCGTAACGAGCGGCGATTGAAGAGCATTCCGGAGCAGGTCGACGCCGCCAACAAGAAGCTGGAAGAGATCCAGAAGCAGGCGACGGCGACGGCTCCCGCCGACGAGGCGAAGGAAATGACGGCCGCGCGCCAGGCGCTGCTCGCGGCGCGCGCCTTGGCACTCAACCAGGAAATTGCCTGCTCAACGAACGAGCGCGAGAGCTACAACGCTGAAGACGACCTGCTGCCCAAACAGCACGATCTGGCGCAGCGCAAGGTGGCCACGTGCAAACAGTCCGTCGATTTCTGGCAGAAACTCGTGCACGCCGGGCGCCAGCGCGAGGCAGACGCCAAACTCAAGAGCGCCAAACAAGAGAAGCAGAAGGCCTATCCCGAGCTGCGCGGCTTGGCCGAAGAAAACGAGAAACTGGCGCAGCGCGTCAGCCAGGTCAACAACGACGTCGCCGTGGCCACCAAGCAGTCGGTGGAGTTCAAGAACGCGCTGAACGACCTGGACCGTGAATTCCAGGGCGTCGCCAAGAAGGTCGATCTCGGCCTGGCCCAGCAGCTCGGCCCTTACCTGTTGCAATTTCGCCTCGATCTGGTGCGACACCGACGACAGTTGGAGACAGCGCGTCTGTCGCAGTCGCACGTCGATTCGATCCGCGTCGAATGGCTCGATCTTACTGAGCAGCGAAAGAAACTGAGCGACATCGACCACCGCGCCCACGAAGTTCTGCGGGGGTTCGAGTTGCCTGAAAATCCATCTCGGCGCGAAGCGCTGAAAGCCGAGGTCCACCGCTTGCTGCAGAGTCGCCGGGAACTGCTCGACTCGTTGATTGGCGCCTACGAGCGCTACGTTCGAGCGATGGGCCCGCTGATGGCCGCCGACAAGGAACTCTTCGACGCCATCGCCGCACAGTTCGACTACATCGACGAGCGAATTCTCTGGGTGCCGAGCACGGCCAGGCTTTCGGCCGCCGACCTGGCGGCCGCACGTGAGGCGCTACGCTGGTACTTCGATGGTCGTCAATGGGAGCCCGTCGGGCGTCAGTTCCTGCGCGGCCTGGCGGCGAACCCGCTCGTCTGTCTCACGCTTGCGGCCTCGTTTGTCGCCCTGATGGTCGTGCAACCAAGAATGCGAGCCCGCATCCGCGAATTGGGGGGCCAAGCGTCCCGCGGCACGGCCGACAGCATGACGCTGACGTTGCGAACCTTGATCCTGACCGTTCTCACCGCGGCACCCTGGCCCGTGCTGCTCGCCTCGCTGGGGTGGGTTCTCGGCAGCCCCAGCGGCGGTTCCGAGCTGAGTCGTGCCCTGGCCCACGGACTTCGTTTCGCGGCGGCAGCGCTGGCTTCCATCGAACTTTTGCGGCAGGTCTGCCGCGGGCAAGGATTGGCCACGGCGCATTTCGGCTGGCCGGAGCAGGGCGCCCGCCTCGTGCGCAAACAACTTCGCTGGTTCTTGCCGCTGGCCCTTCCTTTGACGCTGCTGGGGGCAACCACCCACGCCCTGGAATCCGACCGCTGGCAATCGCTGGGCCGGCTGAATTTCATGGCCGCCATGCTGGTGCTGGGGCTCTTGATCTACCGCGTTCTTCGCCCGGCAGGCGGGGTGCTGTACGGATTTCTGGCTCACCGCCGGGGCGGCTGGGAGGACCGGTTGCACCAGATTCTCTTTCCCCTCGTCGTCGCCAGTCCGCTGGCTTTGGTTGTGCTGGCAAGCCTCGGATACTTCTATACGGCCCGGCAGTTGGCGTGGCGCCTGCAGGCCACGGCCTGGCTGCTGGTGGCCTTCTTAATCTGCGGGGCCCTGGCACTCAGATGGTTGCTCATCGTCCGGCGGCGTTTGGCCATGCACCAGGCGCGTCGGCGCCGGGCCGCCATGCTGCAAGAATCCAAAAGCGGCGAAGGGGCTGAGATCCCCACCATCGACGCGTCGACAGACGGCCAACTCGACCTTTCCACGATCAATTTGCAGACGCGCCGCTTCGTGCAGACGGCCCTTCTGGCCGGATTCGTCGCCAGCGTATGGTTGATCTGGGCCGACGTCCTGCCGGCCCTTTCCTTCCTCAACGTGCCCCTCTGGCACACGTCGGTTCTCGGCGCCGACGGAACTCCGCAGTTGGAGTCGATCAACGTGGTGCGACTGCTTGAGGCGGCTGTGATCGTCGTCCTCACCCTGGTCGCGACGCGGAACATCCCCGGCTTACTCGAAATCGTGCTCCTGCAACGTCTGCCGCTGGAGCCGGCGACGCGCTACGCCGTGACAACCTTGTTTCGCTACGCGATCACCGTCGGCGGGGTCGTCACCGCTTGCGTAACGCTGGGCATCACGTGGGCGAAGGTTCATTGGCTGATTGCGGCCGTCAGCGTCGGGCTCGGGTTCGGATTGCAGGAGATCTTCGCCAATTTCATTTCGGGACTGATCATCCTCTTCGAGCGCCCCATTCGAGTTGGCGACATCGTGACGGTCGATGATGTGAGCGGCGTGGTGTCGCGCATTCGCATCCGCGCCACCATGATTACCGATTTTGATCGCAAAGAGCTGATCGTCCCCAACAAGGAGTTCATCACCGGACGCGTGCTCAACTGGACACTCAGCGACCAGATGAACCGCGTGGTCGTCAACGTGGGCGTCGCCTACGGATCGGATATCGAGCGGGCTCGGGTGCTGCTGCTGGAGGTGGCGTCGCAGAATCCTTACGTGCTCAAAGAGCCGGGACCGATGGCCACCCTGGAGGGCTTCGGCGACAACGCCTTGAATCTCGTGCTGCGTTGCTACTTGCCCACGCTCGACAACCGTATGTCGGTCGTTCACGACCTGCACGCCCGGATCCACGACGTTTTCCGCGACGAAGGCATCGACATTGCCTTCCCGCAGCTCGATCTGCACGTCCGCACGAGCCCCGTGGCTCTTTACCAGCGCCAAGCCGGCTAGCCCAAGCTAGAGATGATGGGTGTCGAGACTCGAAACTCCCGAACTGGAAACGGCACCAGGGACCCCGGTACCTCGTGCCCGAGAAAGCGGTCGAAACGCGGGCAATTACTGGCTGCGGCTTGAGTTCAAGATCCCGTCGCGCAACTGGGCGACCCGTTCCAGGTCGATGCCCGGAGGCTCGTGCGCAAGCAGCCAATCGATGTCGTCCAACGCCAGCCGCCCGAGACCGCTCTGATAGCGATAGAACGCCCGATACATCCGGTCCTCGGCTGAGTCGGGCGTGATCGTCAGGATCGCGTCGAGATATCGCAATAGCCCGGCGAGATCTCGGCTTCGGCCGGCGAGCGACTGCAGGTTGCGGAGCATGCGCACCAGCCAGGCCCGCTTGCCGACGGGCCTGAGTTGTTCGTCGTCCAGGGGTTGACCGGTGGCGCCCAGCACTCTGGCCTGGGCCTGTTCGCGCGTGAGTCGCTGGCCGCGCTCGAACACGTCGATCAACTGACTCTCGCCTTTCTCCGGCTGCCAGGCGACCACGAAATGGCCTGGCAGGCCGATTCCCACGACGTTCACCCCTATGTGCCGAGCCAGTTCCGTGTACACCAGCGACAGTGTGATCGGCAGCCCCTCTCGATCGTCAAGCACGTCGCTGATGTAGCTGTTGCGGCGGTTATAGTAGTCGCCGCGGCTGCCGTGAAAGCCGCTATGGTTAAAAAGGAAGTCGTCCAAAGCAGATAGCCTGGCGGTGTCGTCGGTCTCGGCGGGCAGTCGCGACTTCAACTCGCCGCACATCCGCTCGAAGTGGACGCGGTAGGCCGCGACATCGAGCTCTTCGTTGTCGAGCCTGGCGATCAAGAGGGCGGAGTGCAAAAGGTCGATCTGCCCTTCTTCTTTGGCGAGCGCGCGACTCAGTTCGTCGAGCACCCGCCGCTCGTGAACGGCCGCCGCGACCTGCCGCACTTTGGCGGCCTGCAGGTCGAGTTGCCTGGCCCGGTTGCGCAGCGCGGCGACCGCCAGTTCGCCGTCGGGAGCCAGCCGGTCGACGATCTGGCCGCCGATTTCCCCCGTCGCCGACAACTCGGCAACGACCTGGTCGATTTTGGCGGCAAGCATCTCGTCGACCCCCGGCCTTTGAATCTCTCGCGCCAACTGGAAATCTCTGAACTCGGCTCGCGTGTCGCGAAATTTCGCCAGGCCGGCGCGGCCCGGATTGGGTTGTGCTCGTGTCGACTCGATGACCACGTGATCATTTACGTAGCAGATGACCCGATCTCGATCGACCCGCACCTTCAGCGTGTTCCAGTCGCCCGGGGTGTAGTCGGGGCTGGGCCGCTCTTCCAGCACTTGCCAGTTCGTGACGTCGGGGCCGTCGAACTGCGTCAGGCGAAGTTTGCCGGCGCTGGGATAAAAGCCGAAATGGCGGTGGCCGCCGTCGCTGGCGAAAACGAGCCCCGCCGCGCCCGCTTCGTCGTCGAGCCGCACGCGAACCGCCACCTCGTAGGGCGACTCGGGCACCTCTTGCTGCGAAAGGCAGAGCGTGCGGCCGCCGAAACCCTGGCCCGGCCCATCCACGATCAAGCGGCTCGCCTTTTGGCGCCAGCGCCCGCCAAACAAGGGCCGCCACTGGGCCGGATCGGGCGCTCCGATCGCCAGCCAACGGTCGATCGGGATGGGGTTCGGTTTTTCGATAAGGGGCTTAAGCCGATTGACCGGCACGGCAAACCCCAGGTTGGCCGTGACTTGCGACTTCATGGTCAACAAGCCGTGGACGCGGCCTTCGAGGTCGACCAGCGGACCGCCGCTGTTGCCCGGCTCAATCGGAATGGCGAGCTGGATCATGTGCTGGCCGTCGATTTCCCGTTCTCCGGAAACGACGCCCGTGACCACGCTGTGCGTCAGCCCATGCGGATTTCCCACGGCGACAACGGGTTGCCCCGATTTGAGGGCATCCGAGTCACCCAGTTCGAGCGCCGTGAGATCGTGGGCGTCGACGCGCACAAGGGCCAGATCGGCAGCGCGGTCGGAAGCTTCGATCGCCGTAACTTCGTAACGTCTGCCGTCGGCCGTTTCCACCGAAATCGGCCGCGACTCCCCGATCACATGAAGATTGGTCGCGACGAGACCGTGGCGATCGATGACGAAGCCCGTTCCCAAACCTTCGCGCTGGCCGTCTCGGCCGGCGTGAGAAATCACCACCACGGCGGGCCGCAGCCGCTCAAATAGCTTTTCTACCGAAGGAGGCGGTTCGGCCGCGAGCGACCGCCCCGCCAGCACCGCAACCAGCAACAGCGGCAAGCCCTGCCTTGCCAGGGGGCGACTCAAGCCAAGTCCTCGCATGCGAATTTGCCTCCCATAGCTTGCCATTCTCCCTGGACGGACGATACTTAGAATATCATCCTTGAGGCGTCACCTGCCAGCCATCGAAGAGCGGCGGGCCGAGAGCCGAGGCCTTATCATCCCGGGAGTCGAGCGTAAAATCGATATTTGTAGATAAGTTTGCTATGCGACTCGCTCCCGGAGCGGTTTCTTGAGTGTCGCCGCAACCAATTTCAAATAAACGTTTTACGTCACCTACCGGTTCTTAGCCGTCAGTTAAGGTAGGGCGATTGTGTAGCCCGGTTGGGGTATCAAAGTTAAGTAGGTTTTCGTTTATTCTCATAATCGCCAACCGGAGATGGGCCCAGGGGACAGGGGGGAAGTTGAACACGCCATCCAATCCGAGCCGCGCCTTGCGGCTTCGGCTGCCAGCAGCAAATTCGCCTGATGCAGCCGTGTTGTTTGCGCCTTAGCTCGTTTTTGCGCTCGCCAGACACGGGAGAGTTGGCCCCTGATCGGACCGGCATTGCGGGCGTGTGACCGTCAGCGGGAAAACCGCGTGCGGTCCAACGGTTCAACGCGATGCCGTGGGGCGTCGCAAGCGATGCCGGGGTTGGTTTGAGATATAGGTGGGCGTATATGATTCGTCGAACACGACGTGAGCGGAGCGACCGAATGCCAATTCGAATTGTGATTGCCGACGACCACGAGGTGGTGCGGTCGGGGTTGAGAACTCTTTTGAGCGGAACGGATATTCAGATCGTGGCCGAGGCGGTCACGGGTGAAGAAGCGGTCCGGCTCGCGGAGAAACATAAACCGGATATCGTGCTGCTCGATATCCGCATGTCCGACAGTGACGGGTTGAACGCCCTGGGTCGCATCAAGCTCAATCGGCCGGACATGCCCGTGTTGATGCTCTCAACCTACGACAACCCGACCTACATCGCTCGTGCCGTGGCCCTCGGCGCAAGCGGCTACCTGATGAAAGGGATCAGCCGCGACGACATGATCGCCGCGATTCGCCGCGTGGCTGAAGGGGGAGACGCCTGGACCCGCGAAGAGCTGCGCCGCGTAACCGGCGCCCTGGCGACGCCCCGCGTCTCGGCCGACGTGGAGGTGCCGCTCACGCAACGCGAAAGCGAGGTTCTGCGCCAGCTCGCCTTCGGCTTGACGAACAAAGAGATCGCCCAGGCGCTGGGTATCAGTTACGAAACCGTCAAGGAACACGTGCAGCACGTGCTCCGCAAGATCGGGGTTTCCGATCGCACGCAAGCCGCCGTGTGGGCGGTTCGCAAAGGGCTGGTTTAGTGCCGAAACCGACCGACGTCTATCTCCGCGGCGTCACGTTCGACGAAGAACACATCGCGTATCGCGCGCCGATCAAGTTTGGCGGACGGGCCGTCAGCGACGCGGTTCTATTTCATGTCAAGGCGGAGGTCGAGACCCGCGACGGGCGGCGTGCCGTCGGCTTCGGGTCGATGCCCATGAGCAACATCTGGGCCTGGCCGACGCGCGAGGTGCCGGCCGAAAAAACGCTCGCCGCCATGATCCAGCTCGCCCGCCAGTTGGTTGCTGAGGCCGCGCAGTACAAGGATTGCGGCCATCCGCTCGAGATCACCACCGAGTTGGCTCGGGCCCATGCGGCCGCGGCGGCCGAGGCGGTTCGCGCCCTCGGCCTCGACGAACCGATGCCCCGGCTGGCTCAGCTCGTGGCGGCCAGCCCCGTCGAAGCGGCCGTTCACGACGGTTACGGCAAGGCGCTCGGGCAGAACTCGTACAATGTGCTGGGCTCTGAGTTTGTCAGCCGCGATCTGTCGGCCTGGCTGGGGGACGATTTTCGCGGCGAATATCTCGACCGTTACACGCTGCGCGAGCCGAAACCACGGATGCCCCTGTATCATCTCGTCGGCGCTCTGGATCCCTTGACCGACGCCGATATCGAGAAGCGGATCGGCGACGGCTTGCCGGAAACGCTCGGCGAATGGATCAAGGCCGATGGATTAACGCACCTGAAAATCAAGCTCAACGGCGACGACCTGAACTGGGACGTGGAACGCGTCCTGGGCGTGGAGGCGGTTGCCGTGCAGGCGCAGGCCCAGCGCGGGTGCCGCGAGTGGAATTACTCGCTCGACTTCAACGAGCGCTGCGCCGACGTGGCCTACGTGCTCGACTTTCTGAAGCAGATCGAAGGGCGAAATTCGGCGGCCTTATCCCGCGTTCAATACATCGAACAACCGACGCACCGCGATCTGAAGTCGCATCCGCACCATCGCATGCACGCCGCCGCCCAAATCAAGCCGGTCGTCATCGACGAATCGCTGATTGATTTCGAGAGCCTGTTGCTCTCGCGTGAAATGGGCTATTCGGGCGTGGCTCTCAAGGCCTGCAAGGGACAGACCGAAGCCTTGCTGATGGGAGCGGCGGCTCAGAAATACGGCATGTTTCTCTGCGTACAGGACTTGACCTGTCCGGGCGCTTCGTTTCTGCACTCGGCGTCGCTTTCGGCCCGCATTCCCACGGTGGCTGCCATCGAAGGGAACTCTCGGCAGTATTGCCCCAACGGCAACCGCGGTTGGCGCGAGCGATTTCCCAGCATGTTCGAGATTCACGACGGCACTCTCGGCACGTCGGTGCTGAACGGACCTGGGCTGGGGTATTAGCTCCCCAGGCATCACCTAGACATCACTCGGAGGGTGATGCCCAGCGTGTGGATCTAGTCGTACCAGGCCGCAATCGCTTGGTATCCATTCGGAATGTCGTACGGCTCGATGCGTTCCGCCGACCGTGAGAAGCCCTCGATTGTCTCGTCAGGAGCCAAAGAATCGGGAAACCAGCGGCGGACCTCGGTCGATGGGGCAGTCGTGATGAACCAGATCGTGTCCGTGGAAGGCCAACCCTCCGGATCTTCGATATCCTTCACTTCAATAAGCACGTCGTGAACGTCGGTACGATTGCGGAGCCGCTTGAGCAACTCGTAGAACACCCGTGGCTCAGGTGGTTCCGGCAAGTTGTAGCCGATGGAGCCGGGATCGTTGTTACCCTCGAAGAACAGCTCCAGGCTTACCAGCGGCTTCGGCCGAGCCGGATTGTTGACGTCGCCGATGCGTTTCAAGAGAGCTGATCTGGGATCCATGTTGCGGTCTGCTGGGCTCGGCTGGGTGTGGTTGCAGCCCCACGCCAACGCCGCGGTAACGAAGCAGGCGAATCGCGAAAAAATCAAACGCTCAGCGCTCTGACTCATGGCCCAGTACCGACATCTGCTCGTCGACGCCAGCACCCGCGCGGGCTGGGCTCGTCTGCCAGTCGACGCCCAGCATGATCACATTCAGCCCTGAGCCAATGCCCAGCATGGCCACCTGGTCGCCCTCTGAAAGGTGACCTTGCTCGATGCCGATTGCCGCCGTCACCGGCGCCGCCACCGAACCCGTGTTGCCCAGGAACTCGACTGTCGAAAAATCGGCTTCCGGCCGCAGACGCAGCGATTCAAACAGCAACCGTCGGTGAGCAACGCCCACCTGGTGGCAAAAGATCTTGTTGATTTCGTCTTCGTCCCGATCAAATTCTCGCAAAAAGCCGCTGAATGCCTCCTTGGCGGTGGCGACTCCCGCATGCAGCAACCGCTCCGAATCCGTTGTCATCCAAGGCTGCATGCCGCCGGCGATCGATTCGTCGCCGCCGCTATGGCAAAGGGCGTGGAACTGCGTGTTGGCGCGCGCCACTGCCGCCCTGAAACGGTTCTGCGTCCGACTCAGATCACGATCGACTAACACCACCGCAGCACTGGCCGAACCGATGGTCAACGACGCCACGGCCAGTTTCATTTGCTCGCGAGTGAGACTTGTGTCGCCATTCAGGCGGGCGATCGTGTTCTCAACCAGCGGACGGCTGCTCTCGGTTCCCACCACCACGCCGGCACGGATTTGCCCCAACTCGATCATGTTGGCCACTTGCAACATGCCATTGAGCAGGCCAAGGCAGGCGTTGGATGCGTCGTAGATCACGCAATCTTCGCTCAGGCCGAGCCCATGGTGAACGCGGCAGGCGGTCGCCGGCTCCAGGTGATTGCGGCACACGGAGGCGTGAATCAAGCAGCCGATGTCGGCCTTGTCGATCTCCGCGGCCGCGATGGCCCTCTCGGCCGATTGAATGCTGATTTCGCTGGGGAGCGTGCCAGGGGCCCAGAAGCGCCTTTCGCGAATGCCGGTCATCAATTCCAATCGCCCTTCGGGCAACCGCAATCGACCATAGAGGGGCGCCAGCCGGGCCTCGATCTCGGCCGAAGTCACGATTTCGTCGGGCAGAACATACCCAAACGATTCCAGGCAAACTCGCTGATAGCGCATGCGTTGGGAAAAAAAGCGAAACGAAAGACGGTGGCCCCGCTACGTCAAGATAGATGGCCGATGGGTGAAGGTAAAGCCTTGCAGATACGGCAGTGTCCGACGACGCGCAGGCAACCTCATGCTCGGGCCAATCGCGGCCGTTCGCGATCGATCGCCATCAAAACGCGGTTTGCGATTCGCGCGGCCTGGCCCTGCCGCAGCATTCTCATCGAGCTGAGAGCACCGCTCGATGACATCAATGCTAGCATCGGCGTGCTAGCACATCATGTTGTGTTTCGAGGGGAAGAGAGCCACAAAATAGCCGATTTCGTTGCCTTTTCGTCAGGGCGGCTTATAACTGCACCCCGTCGCTGCCATGCACGGCAGCGAGAGGGCGAAATGTTCGTCTCAGGGATTTCGAGGCCAAAGGTTCAGCCCCAGTTGCTGCGGCCCCGGTTGCCGCGGGCCAAATTGTCCTGAATGTGCCCAAGATGGGGACGGGACAAGTTTGACCAGTGGCAGGCCGTGGTGGTGTCAAGGATGACTCACGAAGCCAACTCTTCGTCCGTCTCGTGCCGAGTCAGCCGTTCGGCTGCCGGTCGTCCTCCTTTCCAGTCGCCCATTCGCGGCGTCGATACCTCCTCGAGCTGTGCCCGGACCTCGAAATCGGTTCGTTCCGTTCCGCTAGCAGGACAAGGATTTGTCCAAGGAGTGAGGGAAATGCAGTCGAAACCATTGATCGGACTGAATGCAGACTATCGAGCGGCCAAGAAGGATTCTCCGGCGTTCAGCTACCTCTGTTCCGGTTACTACGATGCGGTCGTGCGATCGGGTGGGGTGCCGATCGTCATTCCCCCGCTGTCCGACGACGCGGACTTGAGCCGCGTACTCGATCTGCTCGACGCGGTGGTCCTGGTCGGCGGCGCCGATCTTGACCCGCGGCGCGACGGCTTCATGTTGCACCCCTCGGTGCGAGCCCTCGACGTGCGTCGCGAGACGTTCGACCGTCGCCTGATGAGACAAATCTCCGATCGCCGCATGCCCGTTTTTGGCATCGGCGTGGGAATGCAGTTGCTCAACGTGCATGAAGGGGGAAATCTCTTCCTGCACATTCCAGAAGACCTGCCCAAGGCGCTGCCGCATCGCGACGCGCTCGACGCGGCTCACCGTCATGCGTTGGAGGTCGTGCCCGGCTCACTCATGGAGCGCGTGTACGGCGAAGGCGAAATCCGCGTCAACAGCCTGCACCACATGGCGGTCGACGACGTGGCGGCCGGATTCACCGTCACGGCCCGTTGCCCGGATGGAGTCGTCGAGGCGATCGAAAGCACCCAAAGCGACTGGTTCGCCATCGGCACGCAGTTCCACCCCGAAAGCGACTCGGCCAGCGCGCTCGACCTGCGGATCTTTGAAGAATTCGTCGACGGCGTCCGTCTTCAAACCGGCGCCATGCGGCTGGTGGCCTAAAGAACGACGAGGCGACGGCGAGGGAGGACGGCCGGCTCAGGTCGTCAGCGAGGGCCCAGCGCGGCCTGAAGAGGCCGTCCTCCCCGTCGGCTGCGGACTCGGCGTCAAAAGACCGTGCCCCAACCGGCGCGGCCGAGTCCGTGGAAGCCCTAAGCGGCGGGCACTTCGGCGTTATCGCGGGCGTGCAGCCGGCACAAATACTCGTAGCAAGTGGGGAGCGTCTCCAGCAGCTCCTGCTGCTTGTCTTTCACTTCGGCAAACAGCGCCGCCGCCTGCTCCACCGAGCGGGTTTTATACTCCAACAGCGGCAGCGGCCGGTCGGGCACCAGCCCCAGCCCCGCGAAGATGCAGTAGTAGCTGCCGTTCGTCCAGAAGTTGCGAAACTCGGCTTCAAAATTGCCGTAGTACGTGTTTTCGTCGGCGATCGGCGGGTTGATCGCCATTCCCGCACGATACCTGGCGATTTTCTCGCGGATGTTGTCGGTCAGGTGCAACTCCTTGTTCGCCCGCCAGAAGGGCGTGTCGACGCGGGGCGAGAAGTAGAAATGCGCCTGGATGAAGTCGCGCGTGTCGTCGAACATCATCTCGATTTCGCGGTTAAAGGCGTCGACGAGGGTGGGGTCGAAGTGCCTGTCGGGAAAGTGCCTGGCCAACTGATAAAGGGCCGCGTAGATGAAGTAGATCCCCGATGATTCCAGGGGCTCCAAGAAGCAAGACGCCAGGCCGATGCTGACGCAGTTCTTGACCCACGCCCGGCAGTTGCGGCCGACGCGGAAGCGGATCTTGTTCAACTGCGCGCGGCTGGGGTCGAGCTTCCACAGCCGGCAGAACTCCTCCACCGCCTGGTCTTCGCTGGCGAACTGGCTTGAGTAAACGTAGCCGGTGCCGAAGCGCGAGAGCATGGGGATCTTCCACGTCCAGCCGGACCGCATGGCGATCGCCGAAGTGTACGGCTCGACGCCGTACTTCGAGTCGTCGTGCGGCACGGACGTGGCCACGGCGCTGTCGCACAAGAGATGGTCATTCATGTCGATGAACGGCTCGCCCAGGGCCCGGTTGATGAGCAGGCCGCGAAAGCCGGAACAATCGACGAAGAGGTCCCCTTTGAGGCGGCGTCCGCCTTCGGTGAGGAGGCAGTCGATGAAGCCGCGCTCGTCGAACACGACGTCTTTGAGCACGTCCTGAATATGCTGCACGCCCATCCGGCTGGTGGCGTGGCGTTGCAAGAACCCGGCCACGAGATGGGCGTCGAAGTGCCAGGCGTAGCGGGTCGCCTGACGGCCATCGAGCCAGCACGGGGCGAGCCGGGCGTCGATCGCAGGAGGCTCACGAAAACAGGCGTAGTCGAACGGCTCGTCGGTCTGGCCCCGGTACTTCCGCAAGAACCAGTAATGCGACAGGGGGATCTGGTCGCAGTCGGGCAAAATGCCGAAGGGATGGTAGAACTGGTCGCTTCGCCGGCCGAGCGAGCGGGGAGTCGGCTGCGACGGCCCCGAGGTACGCCAGTTCGTGAACTTCACGCCCACCTTGAAGCTGGCGTTGCACTGCCGCATCCAGTCGCGCTCGGGAATGCCGAGCTGGTCAAAAAAGACCTTCTGCAGGTTCGGAACGGTCGCCTCGCCCACGCCGATCTTGGGAATGGCCGGCGCCTCGACCACCGTAATCCGCACCCCCCCTTGCAACTGGCTCGCCAGGTAGGATGCAGTCATCCAGCCGGCGGTGCCCCCTCCCAGAACCACTATCTCCCGAATCCGCCGGTCCCCTTCCGTTGGCTTGCTCATCGAAGTAATCGCTCCGCCACCTAAACCATTGCCGCGCTTGGTGTTCTTGGGCCCGCCCTTCGTCGGCGCAGTTCACCTGTCACACGCCGACTCTTCAGCTTACCGCCGGCATAGCAATACCGATAGCCTCTCTGGGCTGCCCATATTAACATCGTGAGAAACACCAGTCCTTCGTGCGAATTTAGCGCCGGCTCGCGGTTTTTAGCGGCGCAGCCAGACGCTCAATGCCGGCTGCAATGCCTGGACGCCTGGTCCCAGGGCGACCGGTCGGGAGCGAGGCGGCGATCACATCGATTTGGCGGGCTGTTCCCGATTGGCGGGGGAGAGTGTCGCGCGCCACTCGTCGTCGAGTTCGTCGAGGCTCTTGCCGGTAAGTTCCTTGAACGTCCCCTCGCGGTATTCGCCGGCGCGCAAGAGCTGATTGAGCTTGCGGACGATCTCCTTGTCGTATTTCTCGACCAGAAACGCCAGGAAGGCGGCGCTCACCCGGTAGCTGCCGTCGTAATGAGCACGCCGCGCATCGATCAGGCCCAGATTGCCCGGTTCGAACTTGAAAAACCGGACGTAGTCGGCAACACCTTCCACCAACCACCCCGGATTGCGCCGCCCGCGGTAGTTCTGCACCACGTGCGCCGTCTCGTGAACCATTGCCCCGACGTCGTCCGGATGCTCCTTAAAAAACTTCACCGACCCCACGATGTGGTTGCCCCCGGTTGCCGCCACACCTTGGTAGTCGCTCTTCAGGTCCATCGCAACCAAGCGCGGTGGTTTGTAACCGTCGGCTTTTAACTCTTCGTTGATCATGGGGTAGGCGCGTTGGCAAGTCGCGGCCGCCTTCTCCGCCCACTCCTTCATTTCCGGGGCGTCGCTCACGTCGACGATGAACTCAACGGGGTACTGGAAAATGGCAACCGGCGGCTCCGAGTCGAGGGTAAGCTCGCGGATAACCAGGGGATGGGGCGAGTCGGCGCCGGGAGCGATCCGAATTGCCAGCACCTGCCGCTGGGAATCCTTCGATTCAGCGACGCCTTCGGCGAAGCTCGCCAGCCGCTCGAACGCTTGCCCGTCGTCGGACACCTGAACCGTGCCCGATTTCAGGCCGTCGCTGCCGTCCGCACGTCCGGTTGTCACGGTGAGGGAACGAAGCTTGACCGGTTTGTCGAGGGCGAGCGTGAAATGGTCGTCCTGTCCGACGTTGCCGGCGGAAACGAACATGGTGTCCGCGTCACCGTCAAACGCGAGTTGACGGATCTGATCTCCCTCGGTCGCCAGCGACGCTTCAATCGTGGCGAAGACGGGCGAATCGTCACCCCAGGCAGTCGGAACGAAGACGGCGGGTGCAAAGATGAGCAAAGCCGTGATCAGAGACAATCGGAGGTTGTAGGACATAGGTTCCTGCCTGGGGTTCCTTGTCTGGCAAGGGCCGGTTGCAGATAATCCGCGTTCGGGTTCTCAAGGTCGGCACGAGTCGGAGACACGCGTCGCCCGTGTTCGGGCTCGCACCATTGTAGCCAAAGGAACGCTGACAGGTTTTGAGGAACCGCGGGTTCGTGAGTGCCCGCGAGGTCGGTTATCGGTTAAGCTCTTCGTCCAAGGTGCCTCAATGACGCTTCCCTGCGAAAAAATCGCCATTATCACGGGCTCGACGCAAGGGCTCGGCGAAGCCATCGCCCGTCAACTGGCGGAAGAGAACATGGCCGGCGGCCTCGTCATTTGCGGACGAAACGCCGAAAAGGGACGACGCCTGGCCCGGGAGATCGGGGCAAGCGGTTGCCGCACCGAGTACGTCGAGGCAGACCTGTCGCGAGTCGACGACTGTCGGAAGGTCATCGACGCAGCCCGAAAAACGTTCGGTCGGATCGACTATCTGGTGAACAGCGCTGCGACCAGCCAGCGAGGGACAATTCTCGACACCGAGCCGGACCTGTTCGATCGCATCATGGCGCTGAATGTGCGGGCCCCTTTCTTCCTGATGCAAGGCGCGCTAAAGACCATGATCGAGCAGGGGATTCAAGGGTCGATGGTGAACATCATCAGCATGTCGAGCTACGGCGGCCAGCCATTTTTGACGCCCTATTCGACTTCCAAGGGGGCCCTCGTGACGCTGACCAAGAACGTCGCCCAGTCGGTCGTGAAACACCGCATTCGCGTCAACGGCCTGAACCTCGGCTGGATGGACACACCGGGCGAAGACGCCATCCAGAAACGGTTTCACAACGCGACCGACGACTGGTTGAGCAAGGCGGAAACGGCCCAGCCTTTCGGACGCCTGGTCAAGCCAAGAGAGGCCGCGCAGGTCGTCGCCTTCCTGCTCTCCGATCGCTCGGGCCTGATGACCGGTTCCATCGTCGACTTCGACCAGACGATCATGGGGACCTATACGTAGTGCCGATGGTTTCACCGCCCGAGCAATTTCCGCACTTCGGGCCAGGGACGCGTGTTAACCACGTCGGCTTTCGTCAAACCGCCACGGCGCGCTTGCAGAATGCCGTAACGAAGCTTGTCGAGTCCCTCGGTGCTGTGAGCGTCGGTCGAGATCACAATCGGCACGCCGTGTTCTTTGGCGGCCGCGCAGGCCACGTCGTCCAGGTCGAGCCGCTGTGGATTGGCGTTCAGTTCCAGAAACTTGCCGTGCTTGCGGGCGGCCTTGAAGACGGCATCGAGATCGACGTCGTAGGCTTGCCGCCGGTTGATGAGCCTCCCCGTGGGATGGCCGATGGCGGACACGGTGGGATTCGCCAGCGCCTCCACAATTCGCTGGGTGATCTGTTCCCGCGGCTGTTGCTGGCCGTAGTGCAGGCTGGCGACAACCCAATCGGCCTCCGACAACACGTCGTCGTCGAGATCGAGTCCCCCCTTTTCCAGGATGTCGACCTCAACCCCCTTGAGCACCTTGATCCCCTTCAAACGGCGATTGAGCCGGTCGATTTCCGCCCATTGTTGGCGGAGTCGGTCGGCGTCGAGGCCGTTAGCCATCGAGACGCGCTTGGAGTGGTCGGTGATGGCAATGTATTTGAGCCCTCGCTCTTCGGCCGCCTCAACCATCTCCTCTAGGGTCGCCTTGCCGTCGGTGGCGTCGGTGTGCATGTGCAGGTCGCCCAGCACGTCCCCCTGCTCCACCAGTTCAGGCAGCCCGTTGGCCGCGGCCCATTCAAACTCTCGCCGCGCCTCGCGCAGCTCGGGCGGAAAGTAGGGCAGATCGAGGGTCGCGTAGACGTCTTTTTCGGTGCGGCCGGCCACGTAGTCCTCGCCGCGGAAGACCCCATATTCGTTGATTTTCAGCCCCCGATTCTTCGCCAGGCCGCGCAACACCACGTTGTGCTCTTTCGACCCCGTAAAATACTGCAGCGCCGCGCCGAACGATTCTTCGGGAACGACGCGCAGGTCGACTTGCAGGCCGCCCGCCAGGCGGACCGACATTTTTGTGTCGCCGCGCGCCAGGATCGTTTCGACTGCGGCGAACTCGGCCAGGCGATCCATCACCTTGTCAAAGTCGCCCGACACGACGAGCAGATCAAGATCGGCCACCGTGTCGCGGCCTCGGCGGTAACTGCCGGCGGCTTCGATCTGCTTGACGCTACGGCACGACCGCAAGTGGTCGAGCAGCGACTGCGCGAACTGGTCGGCCTCGGCCCACAGCAGCCGCTGCCGCCCGGAATCGGCGTGTTCCAGCCCCGCCAGGATCGTCTGCTCTGTCTTGACACCAAAGCCTTTGAGTTTCTGCACGCGGTTGGCGGTGCACGCCTCGCGCAGTTCGTCGAGTGTGGAAATACCCAACTCGCGATGCAGAGCGGCCGCCTTCTTCGGCCCCACGCCGGGCACGCGCATCAACGTCAGCACCGAAACGGGGATTTGGCTCAGCAATTCCTGGTGCATCGGCAGGCTGCCGGCCTGGCAGAGCGTGGCGATCTTCTCAGCCAGATCCTTGCCGATGCCGGGCAGATCGGTCAGCTTGCGGGTCTCGTCGCCCAGGATGGCCTCGACGGGTTCGGTCAGGTCGCGCACGGCCCGTGCTCCGTTGCGGTACGCCCGGACCCGAAACGGATTGGCATCCTGGATCTCGAGCAGGTCGGCGATTTCGTCGAAGACCATGGCGATCTGGGCGTTGTTCATCGCCCCATTTTATCGCCCAGACGGGACGGTCGAAATGTGTGCAGAAAACTCGATCGTTGAACGGTATTGTCGCTAGCCCGGATTATTCACCTGCCCCGTAGGCTTGCGCGCAGACTGCGCCGATACTAACCCGAAGCGTGAGCGAGGGAAGTTACGTCGTGCTCCTCGCTTACGCTTCGCGCCTGGTAGAACCCCGGTGAATAATCCCGGGCTAGGTGTGCAACTCCACCACGTCTTTGTCGTGCAACACGTAATCTGCTTTGACGACCGAGGCGTCGTGCACCTCGCTCCCCCACACGCGGGCGAACTTCAGTTGTGCCGCGAGATCTTTGTGGACCAGACCCGCTACGTCGACGAGTGCGCTGCCTCGACGCAGCGTGAACGGCTTGTCGTAGTCGGCCGCTTTTGCCGTGGGCAGCTTGGTGTAGACCCGCACCACATCGAGCGCCCGATAGATCGCCTCGCGCAGCGTCTCCAACCCCGTGCCGTGGAGGGCCGAAATGGCATACTCGGCGAAATCGAGCGGGCAAAGCTCGTGCAGCAACTGCAAACGGTCGCCCGCCTCAGGCAGGTCGATTTTGTTCGGCACAAGCAAAGTCTGCGTGTACGAAATGCCCACGTCTTCTTCGTCGAGCGACGAAACGCGAGCCAGCCGGGTCTTGGTGGCCGCCAGGCGGTCGAGCACCTCTTGCAGTTGCTCGATTCCGTCGTCGCTGCCCAAGTCGACCAGCAGCACAACGACGTCGGCGCCGCGGACGATCCCCTGCACGTAGGCTTCCATGAAATCGTTGGTGACCGGCGGCATGTCGATGAGCTGCACCATGACGTCTTCCCAGGGCATCATGCCGGGTTGCGGGGCGCGGGTGGTGAACGGGTAGGGGGCGATCTCGGGCGTCGCGCGGGTCAGGCTGGCGAGCAACTGGCTTTTGCCCGCGTTGGGGCCTCCCAGCAGAACCGCCGTGCCCGCCCCCTGCCGCGGGATGCGGACCCCATGCCCTTTTTTGCCGCTTTTTCGTTCGCTTTCGACGTCCTTTTTGGCCCGGCTGATCTTTTGCTTCAGGTCCGACTGCAGCTTCTCCGAAGCCTTGTGCTTCGGCATCTCGCGCAGCATGACCTCCAGCCACTTGAGCTCTTCTTCGGCGGTGGCGGCGCGTCGGTACTCCTCTTCGGCTTTGTGGTACTGCGGGGTGAGGTTGGTGGCCATGCTTCCAATGATGATGTTCGCATTACAAATCGGCAAGCTGCGTCCAAAGCCGGCTGCCGGGGCGCCGTTTGGTCGTAGAATCGTGCAGGCGGTCTCACGGCGAGGCCGGTACTCTTTGCCAAAGGTGTGCCATGCGAACGATGATTCTGGCGGCGGTGGTGCTCGCGGTGGGTACGATGGCTTCACGTGCGGAGGCCCAAGTCGCCTACGCCTTTGGCAACGGGGCGTACCCCGTCTATTACGGCCCCTCGACGTACTTTAGCCCCATGTATTATGGTGCCGCGGCGCGCGGCTACCCGGCACAAGGCTACTACGGGGGCTTCACGACGCCAGGCTTCTACGGCGGCACGCCCGTGCAGAGTCAGCCGGCGCCGAGTTACTTGGGCACGCTGGTGCAACCGGCGTATGGCTTCGCTCCCACCCAAGGCTACATGCCGGCTGGGTACGGTTACAACGTCCCCACCGGTAGCTCGCTCTACGGCGGCTACACCGGTTACGCCCCCTACGGTTATCGACGATACGGCGCCGGACGCACCTTCGGCTCCTCGGTGCCGCGGGCGTACTCCATCTACCAGCCGCGTCCCGGCGGCCTGTTCGATCGATAGGCGGAACCTCTCGCGAGCGAGAAGGCTACCTTGCCCTCTCCCCGTGGGCACCGGTGGCTGCGCACTCGGATGCGGCTCGGGTCGAGCCACACGGCAAGCGAATCGCCCCGCCCGCGGGGAGACACGGCCCCACTATGTCGAGGCCGGGATCTTTGAGCCTACCCGAGAACCGGGCGTTTTGGTGCGGGTGTCTCGCCTGCCCGCGGGTTCTCGGATAGGCTTTTAGTACAGGCAGGGGTAGGACTTCCCTCGCTTACGCTGCGCGCTTGGTGTCGGGGTAGTCTGCGCGCGCAGCTCCGGGGCCGGTGAATAATGCGGCTTCTTCGGCCGCGCCTCGATTGGAGCGCGCAAACAGACCGCCACGACCCTGGGTACGGGCGTAAGCCGTTTCTTGAAACGGTCGGAGAGCAGGTCGGGTATAACCGGAAATAGCACGCATCGCACTTCAAGGAACTCGTCGCATGACGATGACCACCGAGAGACAGGCTGTTTCGACGCATCAGCAGGATCCTTTTGCCTACCGTTTGCCGCGCCGTGCCAGCCGGCCGTGGTTGACCTTGATCTTCGTCGGTCTGGCGGCCCTGGGCTTAAGCGGCATGCTCTACGCCGCTTACACCTACTTTTATCCCGCTGGCGACCGTGCGGCCGACAGGCGGCTCGTGACCACGCCGGTGAAGAAAGCCGACCTGCTGATCACCGTCACAGAAGACGGCAACGTGGAAAGCGCCAACAACGTCGAGCTCAAGTGCAAAGTGCCCGGCCCGATCACCATCCTGGAGATCGTGGCCGACGGAAGCCACGTGAAGAAGGGCGACCAATTGGTGCTGCTCGACTCGTCGAGCATCGAGGACTCGATCCTTACCCAGGAGATTGCAGTGGCCAAAGCCGAGGCGGCCAAAATCTCCTCCGAGAAGGATTTTGCTGCAGCCAAAATCGCGGTCGCGGAATATGAGCAGGGGACGTTCCGCCGGGACGTCCGTCGAGCCGAGGCGGAAATCGTCATCGCCAGGCAGAACTTGTCGACGGCGGAAAACCAACTGACTTACAGCCGCAAGATGCACCGCAAAGGCTACGTGAACCAGCTCGACGTGGAGTCGAAGGAATTCGCCGTCGAGCAGGCCCGGCTCGACGTCGAAGTGGCGGAGCTCAGTAAAGAGGTGCTCGAAAAATTCACCCGGGCGAAGACGGTTGAAGAGCTGATCAGCAAGCGCGACAGCGCCGAAGCGCTGAAGAACTCCGACCTCGCGGCCTTCACCAAAGAATCGAATCAGCTCAAGCGGCTTCAGGACCAGCTCGCCGACTGCACGATTCCGGCGCCGCAGGACGGGATGGTGGTTTACGCCAACGACCGGATCAACCCCTGGCAACAAGGGCCCAAGATCGACCTGGGGGCGCAAGTCAATCAGTTCCAAGCGATCTTGCGGCTGCCCGAGCTGAAGAGCATGCAGGTCAAAGCGCTCGTCCACGAAACGAAGGTCGATCAGCTTCGGATCGGCATGCGCACCCGGATCAAGATCCAGGACCGCGATTTTCAAGGGGAGATCACGTCGATCTCCAACCAGCCCGAGGCCACCAATTTCTTTTCGGGAAATGTTAAGGAATACGCGACGTTGATCAAGATCGACGGTGAGCCCGAGGATCTCAAGCCCGGCATGACGGCGGAGATCGAGATCCTCGTCAGTCAGAAGAAGGGCGTGCTCCAGGTGCCTGTGCAGTGTGTCGTGGAGCGAGGCGGCAAGTTCCGGGCCTACGTCAAAACGTCCGCCGGCGTCGAGATGCGCGACCTGATATTGGGAGGAACGGACGACACGGTGATCGAAGTCGTCGACGGTTTGAAAGAAGGTGAGCTCGTGCTGCTCAACCCGCGGGCCGACGTGCCGGATGCCACCGACAAGGTCGTGGAGGCCGCAGCCGACGCGGTCGATGTGGATAAGCAGTTCGGCGCCAGCAAACCCAAGCCCGAAGCCGCCCAGCCTGGTCCGGGGGCGTCGGGATCGGCAGCGGCCGCGCCGGCCGCGACGAACAGTCCCGCGGCGGGGCCAGCCGCCGGAACGCCGGGCGCCGCCGGGCCGGCCGGGGCCGGTCCAGCAGCCGCTGGCGGAGCCGGACCACCGGGCGGCTTCAAGTTGCCCACCTTCAAGGAACTCGACAAGGACGGCGACGGAAAGCTCAGCCGCGAGGAAAACCCGTCTCCATTTTTCGACCAGGTCGACACGAACTCCGACGGCACGATCGACCCCAAGGAGTTCAAAACGGCGATCGACAAGCTCAAGAAGATGATGGCCAATCCCGGGGGCGCCGGGCCGCCGGGTGGAGCGCCGCCGGGCGGCTGACCATGAACGACGCGGATTCACGGGGCGATCTCGGATGCGTCCTCAGCCTCTAATCGCGGTCACCGATGTGGAAGCCAGCAGCCGGTGGTATCAGCGGCTCCTCGGCTGTCAGAGCGCGCATGGCGGCCCGGAATATGAGCGGCTGGTCGACCAAGGTGCGCTCATCATGCAGTTGCACCGTTTCCAGGTCGAACACCACCACGGCGCGATCGGCAACCCGGATGACAGGCCCTACGGCAACGGCGTGCTGCTGTGGTTTGAGATCGACGACTTCGATGCGGCCGTCGCCCGTGCGGCCGAGCTGAAAGCTGAGATCGTCATGCCCCGGCATCGCAATCCGCCCGAAGGTGACGGCGGTCCGAACCATTGGGAGTGCTGGCTGCGCGATCCTGACGGTTACCTGGTCGTCCTCGCCAGTCCGGACGGTACCGCGGGCGGAAGCTGGAAGCCCGGCTAAAGAAACCACGGAGCGACGCAGGTGCGGGCTGCGGTTTGAGCCGCGATCACCCGCTCCTCGCCGTCACGCCGTTGACGATATTTGGCAGCGGCTGGCCCCGAACGCAGCAGGCCACGATGTGGGCCACGGTCTCCCGCAGCCGCCGCACCGCTTTGGGGCTCGCCGACGAAACATGGGCTGCCACGACGACGTTGGACATGGCCAGCAGAGGATGGCCGGGTGGAATCGGCTCCGGATCGAACACGTCTAACGCGGCCGCCGAAATGTGACCTCGCTGTAGTCCGTCGACGAGCGCCGCGGAGTCGACGAGGGCGCCACGCGCCAGGTTCACGAGAATCACCCCCGGCTTCATCCTGGCGATCGCCGCGGCGTCGATCATCCGTCTCGTGGCCGCCGTCGCCGGACAGTGGAGCGTGATCAGGTCGCTCTCGGCCAATAAGGCCTCGAGCTGGCGGGGCGCGACGCCCGCGGCGGTGACCTCGATGCCGGGCACGCCCGGATCGTGCGCCAGCAAGCGGCCGCCGAACGGCATAAGCCGCTGGGCGACGGCGCGCCCGATCCGACCGAAGCCGACGATCCCAACCGTCAACTCGCGCAGCGTGCGCATGGCCTCGATCGGCACGGCCAGCCTCCACTCCCCGCCGCGCACGCCCAGGCAGTTGGGCACGACGTTGCGCGTTGCTGCTAGGATGAAGGCCAGCGTGTGGTCGGCTACCTCGTCGATGCAGAAATCGGGCACGTTGCAAACCGGTATGCCTCGCTCGCGTGCGGCCGCCAGATCGACGTTGTCGACGCCGATGCCGTAGCGCACGATGGCCCGCGCTTTGCGCATGGCCCCGATAACGCCCGCGTCGATCGGGGCGAACTGGGTCACCACGCAGTCGGCGTCGGCCACGGCGGCGGCCGCCTCGGCGGAGGTCTTGCACTGCATTCCCACCAGTTCGCAGCCGAGCGGCTCGAGCACGCCGGCTTCCAGGTCCAAAGACGGAAACGTATAGTCGGTAACGATGACTTTCATTGCGGGCGGCGATGGAACTTCGGATAATGGCAGGGCGTCACCCTCGACGGCCCGCGGGCGTACGCGAGCGTATCGCGGATCGCGAGTAAACACAATCGACCCCGCAGACAAACCGTTCATGCCGGTTATTCCCTCCCTTCGGCGCCGTCTCTTCGCGAGACTTGCCTCGTTCGTCGCCGCGCTGGCTTGGTTCGCGGCGGGCTCATTCACGGCCGCAGAAGGGACGGCCGAAAACCAGGCCGCCCCAGACGAGGCCGGCTTGGAGTTGTTCGAGCGAAAGATTCGCCCCCTGCTCGACCAGCATTGCTCGAGCTGCCACGGCCGCGAGCGGCAAAAAGGCGGGCTAAGCCTGGCCAGTCGCGAGACGATGCTCGCCGGCGGCGAAAGCGGCGCCGTCGTCGTACCCGGCAAGCCGGCGGAGAGCCCGCTCATCGAAGCGGTCGGCTACGAAGGGGCCGTGCAGATGCCCCCCAGCGGAAAGCTCTCGGCTGCCGAGATCGCCGCGATTAGGCAATGGGTCGAATTGGGTGCTCCTTGGGCGGCGTCGCCCGCCGGCGCCATGCGATCGGCAGGAGAGATCACCGACGCCGACCGACAGTTCTGGAGTTTCCGCCCGGTGCGTGATTTTCCGCCTCCCGCCGTCCGCCACGCCGACTGGCCGCGTCAGCCGCTCGACTCCTTCGTGCTGGCCCGACTGGAAGCCGAGGATTTGGAGCCGGTCGGCGAGGCCGACCGCCGCACGCTGATTCGCCGGGCCACGTTCGACCTCACCGGACTGCCGCCGACGCCGGAGGAAGTCGAAGCCTTTGTCGCCGACGAACAGCCCGACGCCTACGAACAGCTCATCTCGCGCCTGCTCGACTCGCCGCATTACGGCGAGCGTTGGGCGCGCCACTGGCTCGACGTGGCTCGTTACGGCGAAGACCAGGCCCACACCTTCCAGGCGCGGCTCTATCCGAGCGGCTACCGCTACCGCGATTGGGTCGTCGAGGCGTTCAACCGCGATCTGCCGTTCGACCGGTTTGTGATCGAGCAGATTGCCGGCGACCTCGTGCCCGACACGCCCGGCGGCAGCGACCGCGCGGGCCGGCTGGCGGCCCTGGGATTCTTTGCCCTGGGACCCGTCTACTACGCCGACAACGCCTGCGCCATGAAAGCCAAGACGGACGAGTACGACGACCGCATCGACACCCTCTCGCGCGGGTTTCTAGGCCTGACGGTCGCCTGCGCCCGCTGCCACGACCATAAGTTCGACCCAATTTCGATGGGTGACTACTACGGGCTCGCCGGCATCGTCGCCAGCAGCGACTATTGGGAAGCGCCGCTTGCCCCCAGCGACGTGGTTGAGCGTTACGACGCGGCGCAGGCGAAAATCAAGCAGGCCGAAGACGAGCTGAAAGAGGCCCGCAGGCTCGAAGGTCGTAAGCTGGGCGAATCGATGGCGCCGCAAACAGCCGGGTATCTCGTGGCCGTCTGGAAGTTCGACAACCGGCGCAAGACCGAGCCGGAAATCAAGCTGGCCACAACCGCGCAAGAGGCCGGCCTGCAAGAAACCGTCCTGGAACGTTGGCGGGCGCATCTGGCGGCCGACGCCGAGGCCAAGCATCCGCTGCTCGCCGCCTGGCGAGACATGCTGGCCACCCAGGACGCGACAAAAAATCTTTCAACCGACGCCGACGCGCTGTCCGCCGCCGAGCGAGCGGCCGCATCCATGCAAGCGGTCCTCGTGGCGGCGATCAACCAGCGCCGCACGGCCGAGGAGCAGTTCGCGGCGGCCGCGCTCAAGGAGGGCGAGCCGCGTCCTGCCAAGCCGGAAATCGAAAACTCCGCCGCCGACATCCTGCGCTACTTTGTCGACGACCGCTCCGCTCCGCTTGCTCTGCCCAAAGAACTCGTCGACAAGTTGCTTCCCGACGACCGGAAAAAAGTCCTGGCCGACGCCCAGGCGCAAATCGAGGAGTTGAAGAAAGCGGCCGGGGAAAAATACCCCGTCGCCCACAGCCTGCGGGACGGGAACCCCGCCAACATGCGAATCCACCGGCGCGGCAGCCATGCCGATCTGGGGGACGAGGCGCCTCGCGGTTTTTTGAAGATCATTTCCAGGCCGGATGCGCCGCCAGTCGGGCAAGGGAGCGGGCGGTTGGAACTGGCCCGCGCTATTGCCGATCCGGCCAACCCGCTTACGGCCCGCGTCTTCGTCAACCGCGTCTGGCAGCAGCATTTCGGCCGTGGCATCGTCGGCACTCCGAGCAATTTCGGCCTGCTGGGCGAGCGGCCCACCCATCCCGAGCTGCTCGACCACCTGGCGAGCCGCTTCGTCGCCTCGGGCTGGTCGGTCAAGCAGCTCCACCGCGAGATCATGCTCTCGGCCGCCTACCGGCTGGCATCCAGCTTCAACGCGGCTAACTACGAGCGCGACCCCGACAACCACCTGCTCTGGCGGATGAACCGCCGGCGGCTCGACGTAGAATCCTGGCGGGACGCCCTGCTGGCGGTTTGCGGAAATCTCGACCCGGCGATGGGCGGGCCGTCGCTCAAACTCGACGACCCGAACAACCGGCGGCGCACGCTCTATGCGGCGGTGAGCCGGCACCAGTTGAATCCGATGCTGCGGCTATTCGATTTTCCCGACCCGAACCTGACCAGCGAGCGGCGCGTGATCACCACGGTGCCGATGCAGCAGTTATTCGTGCTCAACAGCGACTTCATGGTCCAACAGGCCAAGGCGCTCGCCGCCCGCCTGGCGAGCGCTGGCGCGGCAGACGACGACCAGCGCGTTGACCAGGCCTACCGTTGGGTTTTTGGCCGCGCCCCGCGCGAGCGCGAGCGACAGTTCGTGCGAGACTTTCTGGTATCGGCGGGTTCCGCGGCGGATAAGCTCGCGCCCTGGGAGCAGGTCGCCCAAGCCCTGCTGGCCTCGAACGAGTTTGCATTCGTCGATTGATGGTGGCGGGGGGACCGGAGCAAGTTGGGGGCGTCTTCTCAGGCCCCTTGGCCCCTGCCTGAGCGTCGAACCAGACGGTAGCCGGCAGCGCGCAACACCGAGAGCCAACTTGCCAAGAAGCTTCCGGCGAGCAAGGTCCAACCCAACCACCAGCGCCCGGCAAACGTCTGCCGGAACCACCAGGTCGAAGAGGCGCCGGGAGCCAAGAGCGCTTCGGTCGTAATCTCCGACCACCACAAGAGCCCAGCAAGAGAGGCAGAGAGCAACAGCAGCATCGTGAACCGGAGTAGCCTACCTCCCTTGCCTAAAGCGGCCCACACAGCGACAAGGGACGACGCACCCAGCAGCGATCCATCGATCGCGATTTGTAGCCATTCTCTCCAACGCATGATGGCCGCCGATTGCGTCACTGCGCCCGAGTGCGTTGCAACTGCCTTCCCGAGGGCAGTGACGATCGCCGCCGCAGTCGTCGCAATCAACAAGTGGCGAATCGAAAACTGGAGCCGCTGAACTGCTTCTCCGAGCGCGTCGAGGTCAAGACGTTCAACCCGCCAGCGCAGGGCTGCCAGCCATGCTATGAGCCCCATTGTCGCGATTGACTGCACAGACATGACCGCAAACCAGAACTCAGCCCGGCTCACGCCCATGCGGTGAGCCATGAACGTGGAGAGCATGATTGCCGGCGGCGATAAGAGCACCGCGCCCGTCAAAAGTCTCTCACCGAGCGGCGCCGCACCGATCATCAGCCACACGATCGCGGCTGCGAATTGGGCCGACAGGAACGCGTTACAAAGGAGCTGCACCGGATTCGTGAACGACCAGTTCCAAAGGATGGTGGTGTCAGCGGCCGCGCGAAATAGCAGCAAGTTTGTCAACACGACTCCCCATGCGAGGACCCCCAGCCGCCAGTGCCAGTTCGGCAGCCAACGACCAACGGTCCAACCAAGCAGCGCGGTCTGAATCACAAAGCCTGTGAACACGACCAGGGTGACCTGCCATTCCCAGTGTCGTCCACCGGCGGCCTCCAGCGCGAATTCGTCTGCGCAAACCATGGTGGCTGGCAACACCACGGCGGCGATGAAAATCCGAAAGGCTCCCCGATTCGGCGACATGGGCGCGATTATATCGTAGGCCTGCACGGTGTGTGCAAAACAGCGCCGCCGTTCGCCTTCCCAGAAGCCGAGGGCAGCCGGCTGGCCGGACGCTGCGCCGCGAACAAGGACATCCTCTGGCGACCACCCCGCTACCGGCCCGCTTGCCATTCCCGCCGGAAACTCCTTACGATACGCAACGGCGTCCAACGACCGTGTTGAGGGAGGAAATCATGATCGACAAGCAAGCCCTGAGAGACGCATTGCGGCAACTCGGATTCGCGGCCGATCTGCCCGACCGTGTGGTTGAAGAACTCGCCAAGGTCTCGGCGCTGGTCGATTTTCCCGCCGGCTCGGTCGTCTTTCACGAGGGTACGGAGAACCATTTTCTGTACCTGCTGTGCAGCGGTCACATCGGCCTCGACATGTATGTTCCCGGCCGGGGCCGCGTGCGCATTCTGTCGCTCGGTCCCGGCGAAATGCTTGCCTGGTCGGCCCTGCTGGGTGACGGAAAGATGACCGTGTCGGCCACGGCGCTCGACGACCTCCGGGCCGTGGCCATGGCCGCGCCCAAGCTGCGAGAGCTTTGCGAGGCCGACCACGAGGTTGGCTTTCAATTCATGAGTCGCATGGCGCACGCGCTCGCCCAGCGTCTGCTTGCCACACGCTTGCAACTGCTCGATCTGTTCGCCGAACCGAAAGTGACGAGCAATTAAGGCCGGCCGCCGGGTTTCCCCTCGAGCCGGCCCGGGTGGCCAGGCGGCTGTGCGGCAACCGGCCAGGTCAGCGGGCCGGTCGCACGCCCTGAGGTGCTCTGAAGGGCGTACCACCCCACCGCGCGATTTTGGGTTTCGACTGCTCTTGCCATTACCTAATGGTTCAAGGTATAAGCCCGATCATGACGATCAAGAAGACAAACCCCGACTTCCTGAATGGCGTGCCGGAGTTGCTGGTTCTGCAGTTGCTCGACCGGCACCCGATGCACGGCTATGACTTGGTGCAGGCGATTCGGGAAACATCGGGCATGAAGCTCGATTTCGGCGAAGGGTGCATCTACCCCGTGTTGCACCGGCTGGAGCACCAAAAGCTCGTCTCCAGCCGGCGCGAAACCGTGGGCGGCAGGAGCCGGATCATTTACCGCCTTACGAAAGCGGGACGGACAAGGCTGGCTGAGTCGGTGGCAACATGGAAGGACGTCGTTGCCGCCGTCGGCCGCGTGTTGCAAGGAGGCGAACATGGCAAGCCAGCAATGGCGTGACCGACTTCGACAGGAACTCGACCGGCAAGGACTGCCGAGCGAGTACGTTTCTCGGCTGGTCGAAGAACTATCCGACCATGCCACCGACATTTTGCAGGAGAATGCAAGCATGGAAGCTGAATACGTGGATAACCAGCGCATGGGCAGCCCCGAGGGCCTGGCCTCGTTCGCCCGATCACAGTTTCAACGCCGCACGTTTGCCGGCCGCCATCCGCTGCTGACGTTTCTGGCCGGGCCGATTTTTGCCATTCTCGGTACGCTGGTGGCCATTTGCCTGACGGTCTTTTTCGTCGCTTGGCTGATGGATTGCGCCACAGGTGGCACCCTCTCGGCCAACGATGAACTAGGTCTGCCGCCATCGGTCTTTGAGATGCGGATTGTGCAAGCAGTCAACCTGGTGGTTCGATTCATTCCCTTTGGATTGTCGGCATGGCTGTTCGCGCGCCTGGGCGACCGCGCGGGGTTGCGCTTATGGAGCGTCGGTGCCTGCGGCATCATCACGTTGATGGCCTTCCTTTTCTCGTCCGTCGTGAGGCCGGCGTCCGGTCAGGCGCCACAGATGTGGATCATCGGCGTCGGTATGAACTTCGATCTGGACCAGGTCTGGCAAGCGACGATGCCCCTGGCGCTCGGCCTGTGGCTTATCTGGCAACACCTGGTCGAGCGCTCGAAGCCCATCGCCATTTGAAGGCGGCCAGGCAATCGTGCCGTGCCGGCCAGTCCAGGTCCGCTCACTTGCCTACTTCCATCGCGGCAGCGTCACCACGAACGCCGTCCCTCGCGGGCAACGCGGATCGACAAACACCCGTCCGCCGTAGTGCTCGACGATCTTGCGCACGATCGCCAGCCCCATGCCGCTGCCGCTTTCGTGGGCGCCGGGCAACCGGCAGCCGGGCAGGAAAATGTCCTCGTGCGATGCGGTCGGTATGCCCGGTCCGTTGTCGTGGATCGACAGCCATACGAACCGGTCGTCGCGATCGCGAGGCTCGATGGGCGCGATGCGAATGGCCGCCGCATGCCGGTCGCAGCCGTGCCGCAGGGCGTTGCGCAGCAGGTTGGTCACCACCTGCTTGACCCGATCTTCGTTGCACCATACGGCCGGCAGGTCGGTTGTTACGTCGATGGTAGCCCCTCGCTCTTCGATCAACTCGCGCTGCTCGTAGAGAACCTCGCCCACGACTTGCATGAGCTCGACCCGGGTCGGCTCCATTGCGATCTGGCCGGTGCGGGCCAGCGTCACGAGATCTTCCAGGAATCGCCGCGACTGGCGCAAACAGGCTTCGACGTGAGAAAAGCCGTCGGTCAGGCTCTCCAGCGTGTCGCAACCGTACGACCGACGCAGCTCACGAAAGGAGTGATCGAGCAACATGAAGTTGGCCTTCATGTCGTGTGACAGCGCGCGGACGAAATGGTCAAGCTCCCGATGGGCCCGGTCCAGTCGCTGGAAACTGGCCCGGTCTTCGCGATTTCTCCGCGCCGCGTCGACCGCCAGTCCGATCGACCGCTTCAATTGCTCTACGCCGACCCCCTGCTTCACGAAGTAGTCGTGGGCGCCGTGCTTGATCGCCTCGGCCGCGACCCGCTCGCTCCCCTGACCCGACATGAAGAGAACGGCCGCGCCGCGGGCCTGTTCGGCAACTTGCCCCAGCAGATCGAGCCCGTTCATGTCGGGCAGCAGATAGTCGACCAGCATGACGTCGACGGGCCGCCGGGCGAGGATCTCCAGGGCGTCGGCCGCCGTCTCCGCCTCCAGGATTGTCGGCGCTTGCATGGCCTTGCGAAGCTGCCACGCCAGATAGTCGCGGTCCGGCTGGCTGTCGTCGACGATCAGGATGACGAGCGACTTCGCGGCCCCTTGGGGCGACTCGACCGGTCTGGCGAGTTGCGCTGCCATCGCGACTTTGCTCCCCTTCGTGCTAACCCGCGGTGCCGGCGAGGAAGGGAGACGATTCTTCTTCGCTCGCCACGCGCGTTCGTCCCCAATGGTGACTCGGCGCGGCCGGGCACCGGCCGGCGCCCGAGGCGGCCGGCAACGTGAAATAGAACGCCGATCCACATCCTGGCTGCGACTCGACCCACATCCGGCCGCCGTGCTGCTCGACGATCTTTCGCGCGATCGATAAGCCGGCGCCCGTCCCCTCGTATTTGTTGCGGGCATGCAGACGCCGAAACATGGCGAAGATCGCCTCGCGGTGCCGCGGCTCGATACCGATGCCGTTGTCGCGCACCACGATGGTTGGAGTTGTTCCCTCGCAGAGACCGATTTCGACAACAGGCGGCCGGCTTTCGTTGAACTTGAGGCCGTTGGCGATCAAATTTTTGAGCACCGTGCCGACGAGCGTGGCATCTGCACGAACCAGCGGCAGGCGGCTGGTCCGCCGCACCGCTCCCCCGCGGGCGTCAATCGCCGGGCCAAGGGTCACGAGCACCTCGTCGAGCACTTCGTCCAGGTCGACGTCGGTTGCCTCCGGCGTTCGTCCGGCGCGGCAATAGGTGAGCAGGTCGTCGATCAACCGGCTCAGACGCTCGCAGAGACCGACCAGCGAAGCCATCATCCGGCGGCCGTTTTCGTCGATCCGATCTTGATACTCTTCCAAGAGGATGCCGCAATACGCGTGAATTCCCCGCAACGGCTCTTTGAGGTCGTGCGAGGCGACGTAGGTGAACTCGTCGAGCTCCTGGTTGGCGCGGGTCAGGGCGGTTGCTTTCGCTTCGAGCGTCTGCACCAGATCGCGCAACTGGCGATCGCTTTCCTCCAGCCTTCGCAAGAGGGGCTGGCTGATGCGAAGCAGCAGGCACGCGCCGGCAAACACAAAAACGGCCGTGTTGCCTAACGCCAGCCACAGACGGTTGAGGGAGGAGTCCAGCGAGGTTGCGCCGCTTCCCGAGAGCAGGTGCAAAGCCGTAATACCGACCGCACCCAGCGACACGATCGTCAAAACCGACACCGAAAGGGCCATCAACCGCCGACGGTCGTTCATGCCAGGCTTCCTGAGGGGGAACCATCTCACATCAAACCAATCGGCAGTTCGCGCGTCACAAATAACCCGAAGTTCGCAAATTACCCAGTTGCCTGGAAGAGGGGTCGATCGTGTGGTATGTTCGACCGTTGATACCGAACAGGCTGGGGTTCTATGCGCCTTACAATCTGCCCGCGACGCAGCTTCTGGCTGCTTTGTTTGACTCCGCTCGTTGCCTTCTGCTCCGGCTGTTCCGAAACCGACGGGCGGACGTCGCAGGCTCTGGATAGCCTGCCCGTTGAAAGCGACGAGGCACTGCGCAAGCGGCTCGATGAGATCATCGAGTTCACCGGCAAGCGCCACATGAGCCCAAAGGTGAACAACGCCTGGCAGATCATCCACGGCATGCTCGCCTACGGCTACGATTTGCGGCTGAACGACGACGGCAAGCTTGTGCCGGGCATCGAATGGCTGTTCGACGGCGGACAGATGCGCGGCTGGCAGCTCTCCCCCGGCGAAAAAGGGCTGAAGGATATCGAAGAACCCGGAAGCAAGAGCGGGGAGGGACACGACGATCAGTGGCTCGGCTACTTTGCCCAATGCGGCGTGCCGCTGGACGCAAAGATCAACGTCCGGGGTGAGCAGTTCACCGTGAAAGACATGGTGACGCAAGCCCAGTGGGACGTGCGAGAAGGGATGGAGGCCACCTGGACGCTGATGGCCTTTAGCGTCTACCTGCCTCTCGACTCGAAATGGACGGCCCGAGACGGCAGCGAGTGGTCGATCGAGCGTTTGCTCGCGATGGAGTGCGACCAAGACCTGGCCGGCAGCACCTGCGGCGGCACACACCGCATGTACGGCATCGCCGCCACCGTCAACCGCCATCTGGAGGAGGGCGGACCCCTGACTGGCGTCTGGAAGGTGGCCGACGAAAAGATCAAGAAGGCCATCGCCGACGCCCGCGAATATCAACAGCCCGACGGCGGCTTTTCGACGAGCTATTTTCAACGATCGAGCGGCTCTCCCGATATCGGCCTGCGGATGAACACCACCGGCCACGTGCTGGAGTTCGTCTGCCTGGCCGCCACCGACGAGGAACTGCGTCAACCGTGGGTAACGCGGGCCGTCGACTATTTGTGCGAGCTATTCGAGCAGACGGCCGACATACCCGTCGAATGCGGCGGGCTCTATCACGCGGTACACGGTCTGATGCTTTACCGGATGCGCCGCTACGCTGGATCATAGCGACGCCGCTCCATAACTCCCTCTCCCTGCGGGAGAGGGCCGGGGTGAGGACGGCTTGAAGCAGCCTCGGTCCTCGCTGCGCAACGCGATTTCCGCCCAAGTATCGTTACGCCGTATAAGCGTCTTGCAACCTTTGAGATGGCTGCGTTCCGCGCCGGTCTCGCAATCTTGGTCCCCCGTCACGGGGTGCCGGGGCTATTTAGCTGAGCATCGTTACCAGCCGATCAAGAAACTCCGCCTGATCGGGATGGATTCGCCGGCGGGCCTCGTCGAGCGGCAAGAATTCAGCCCGGTCGACCTCCCAGGACGCGCACCGCGGCGCCGCGTCGTCTGGTGGTTTTCCGACAAAGCAGTGGACCCGCTTGCGGCTCTTGCGGTAAACGATCGAGCCGAGCGGCACCAGTTCGCCCGCTTCCACGCCAGTCTCCTCCCGAGCCTCGCGCCGCGCGGCCGCCTCAAGGTCTTCTCCCTCGTCGGGCAGGCCTTTAGGAATGCTCCACGGCGCCCGGCGGTTGTAGTTGCCCGACGGGTGAACGAGCAGGACTTCCCAGCCACCTTCGCCGCGACGGTACAACAGCACGCCGGCCGATTCGACCATGAACTAATCGCTTGGGTGGTTGCGTACGACTACTTTGCCGCGGCCTTGCCAGCCATCACGGGTAAGGGGGCGTCGAGCGTGTCGCCGTTGGCCTTGAATCCGTTGCCGTCGACGTCGACAAAAATCGGATTGGAGACGGCGATCGGCATGTCCTTGGCGTGATCCGGCCCCATCACCGGGCCGAGGGTCGATTTCTCGGCCGCGGCCGCGACGATCACGTGCGTGTCGGCGGCAAGCGACAGCGGCAACGACTGATCGAACTTGACCGTCCCCCCGGCGAACCGCTCGGGCGTCGTGGAACGGGTGAAGTTGAGCGAGGGCTCCGGTCGCCCGTTAAGAAAGACCTGCACCCGATCGATATCAAACCAGTTCGGGCATTGCACGCGAACCTTCAGTGTCGCCTTGCCGTCCGGCAGGCTGAGATCGTCTCCCGCCGTCCCGGTCTGCTTCTTGCCCGCTTCGTCAGCCGCCAGCAACACTTCCAGATAAGGCCCGCTGGTCATGACCATGTGCCCGTGTTCGGCCGCATGCACCATGTCGAGCGTCTCGAGCTTGGCGGGATCGTCGGTTGGGCTGGCCAGGTAGAGCCGCAGAAAACCCGATCCGTGGAAATTGTAGTGGGCGTCGGTGTTCACGACGCCCGGAATGCGGTAGCCCTGGTTGAGCAACTGCAGCCAGTTGAAGATCGTGTTGTTGTACGGCTTCGCTCCCGAGACGATGGCCGGCTGGAAGATCATGCGCGGCGGGTGGACCTCGATCACGTCCATGAAGCCGAACGCTTTGCTGAAACCGCCGTCGGGTTTGCCGTCGCCGTCCTTGTCGTAGAAAAGGTGCCCGATATCGGGATGGTTCTGTTGCACCAGCTTTTCGCTGTTGCCGTCCCACAGCGCCAGCCGCTCGATCTTGACTTCCATGTCGGCGTCGGAAAGGGGAGCGCCGTCGTCCTGCGTGCGCGGCTTGCGGATGAGCGGAAAGGCGTTGTGGTGGTTCACGTCCCCCGGGTTGTCGGTCAGCTCGATTCCGGTGCAGGTCGCCAGCAGGTGCCGGGCCTGCAGCCGCTCCAGATGCGGCTCGTAGGTCGACAGCCGGTTGTGCTCGGTGCAGGGGGCGAACTCGACGTGCTCGCAGAGCAGGTTGAGCACGCGGCCGAGTTGGCTCGACGTGTTGTCGCCCGAAGGGCTCGAATGGCTGTGGAAGTCGGCGCTGATCCAGCCGGGCGTTTGCACGCTGCGAATCAGCACCGCGGTCAGCGGCGTCACGTTGCCGCGCTCGACCTCCAGGTCGACGAAGGCCGCGTCGTATTCCGGCCCGTGGCTGACGATCGCCTGGTATTTGCCGGGAGCCAGCGGCTGATTGAAGCGGCCGTTCTCGCTGTAGCGCACGCTGTGCACGGCCCACTCTTCCGTTTGATGGCCGAAGTCGGGATCGGGCGTGCCGTCGCGCCCCAGAAACTGCACCTTGCAGGGAATCGGCCCGCCGTCTTCCCCCGTGACGCGGGCCGTGACCGAACCGGCCTGCGGCAGCTCAACTCGCGTGGTTTTCTCTTTCAGTTCAACTGTCCGCGAACCGTTCGCCGGCGAATTGACGACGGCCGTGAAACTGCCGGCCGGCAACTCGAAGGCCAGACGGCCGTCTCCGCGGGTCCGGCCGCTGGCGTAGCGCTCTTCCCCCTGGCGAACTTCGACATCGGCGGCCGCCAGCGGGTTGCCGGCCGTATCGCGCACCTCCAGTTCGAAAGAAGTTTGCTCAACGCCGGCGAGCTGATTGGCGATGGCCCGCAGCTCGAGCAGCGTGGCGGCAGGGAACAACCGCCGCGCGAGCGTTTGGCTCTCTCCCGGCTTCAGCGTTCGTTGGGGTGCAGGCGTGTCGCCTGCCGGCCTGCCTTCCAGGTACGAAATCGTCGAGTTATGGGTGCCCGACTTCGCTTGGATCGTGGCTCCCTCGGCAACAATGCCGTATGCCTGGCCGAACCATTTGTCGTAGACCCAAAAGAGGGGCGCGGAAGCGTCGGGTACCTTCTCGAAGCTCACGTCGGCCCGCAGGTCGTCGGCGAGCGAGATTTCCAGCGGTTTCTCGCCTTCGTTGGTATACGTCGTTTCAACGAGCAGCCAGTTCCAGCCGTCCTCGAGCGTATAGCGCACTTCGGCGGCCGGCTTGTCCTGTGAGCCCTCGGCGACGAACGACACGCTGAGCGACTTCGCCTTGGTCACCGAGCCCTCGCCCGGCTCGTCCTCGGGCGCATGCCCTTTCGTTCGCCAGGCCATCCGGCTACCGCCCGGATAGAACGCGCTCAACTGATCGTTTTGTCGGTCGACGCGCGTCAGGTCGATGACACCGCCGCCGACGTTGCGCACGGTCATGTTGGCGTTGCGGCCCTCGATGGGCCGGGCCACGACCGCCACGATCCGGTCGTTGCGCAGCACAAAATCGCCGTAGATGCAGTCGACTTCCTTGCCCTGCGGGGCGTATTCGTCCCAGGTATCGGGCGCGAGCGTGGTCAACTCGGCGGCGGACAATGTTGGTACTAAAGAGAGAACGAGCGACAAACAGACGATCGGAGGGAGGAGATAAGTCATTTGTGCTGATCCGCAGGGGCCAATTATCGAGAGTGCACGATTATATCAAGCACAAGCCTGAACTGCGCACGCCTTCTCGGCCTTGGTGCAAGACACTCTTCTGCAACCGCAACGGTCGCGCTCTATCGCCCGACGAAGTCTCGACTTTTTTCTACAGAGCGCTTCGCACCGGAAAGTGGAAGGTCTTGCGCGGCCTGCACGTCTTCCAGCACAGCTTCATTTCGGCAATGGCGAGCCAGAGGACCGACCAGCGCATCATCGACACCTTCGTGGGCCATTGCACCGACGAGCAGCGCCGACGGTATGCCCATCTCTGGCGAGCGTGCAGCAGGAGGCGCTGGCAAGGGTGTTCGCTTAGCCGGAGCCCGGAGTGCCGACCGTTACCGCGGCCAGGTTGCCAGGCGGACGCGCAGCCGGGCCGGAGAATTCAGCTCCAGCACCCTGACTGTCGTGCGTCCAACCGCCGTGCGGCCCGCGATGCGCAATCCCTGCCACGAGAAATGATCGGCCCAGGCTTGCCGCCGCGGATCGAACAAAGGAGTAATCCGGCCAGTATCCGGATCGATTCCCGTAAGATTGCTTCGGCCGTTTCAATGCGGTCACGTCGTGTGGGTTCGGCCAGACAAGATTCCGGTCGACGATGCTCCAGGTGACGCGCACCGCCACCGAAGTTCGTCGCCGAATGACGAGGCTCAGCGGCGCAGATGACCTCGCGGCCGCAGACGAGCCAGGGTAGCAGCGGCCGTGCGTGCTGGGCAGCGGTCCTTCTCGATTTATCGATCCCGGGGCCAACCGCCCCTGGGCTTACCTTAGCTGGTAGTATTCGTCGGAACCGAGAAGGCCCGACTGGACCAGGCTGTTGCGGTCGTTCTGCACGAGCACGCTCGTCCAGTAAGTCAGGCCAGCCGCGTCGGCCGGGCGCGATAGGTACGCTTGATAGTAGCTCTGCACCACATCTTGTATCGCTTCCTGGCTTGCGATCATCAGGCTGGCCACGTCGCCCCGCGATTGACCGTCCGTGAGGAGTCCGCTGTAGTACGCCTCTCCTTGGCTGTCCGGGGCACGGTTCAGCTCGTCGTGATAGAGGGCCGTGAGAAATCCCGTATTGGTCCCTCCGCCGCGCGTTTGGAAGTACTCTTCCGAGCCGTAGAACATCGCCTTGATCTGTGCCTGGCTGTATCCGGCGGCAAACAGGTTCAGCATGGTGCTCACGCCTTGCGCGTCGGCCGAGCGATGCAAAAGGCTCGTATAGAAGCCGTCGATGATGTCGGTTTCGGACTCCAGGCTGGTGACAATGGCACTGCTCACCAGCACACGTGAGAGTCCGGCTGCCAGCTCATCGAACCAGTACGTCTGCCCCGCGGGGTCCAGGGCGCGGTGGAGCACGTCGCTATAGACGGCGGTTAGGAATGAGATGCTGTTCCCCGACGGCCCGAAAGCCGTCCAAGGACCGAGCGCGACGGTGGCGCCGACCTGATTCTGCAAGCTAAGCTTCGTGCTGTTGTTTCCGTTGTCGTCGTAGGGGAAACCGTACGCATCGCCGTTGATCATGATCGGCGTGCCGTTGATCTGCTCCTCGTGCAGGAACTGGGCGTATTCATTGAACACCGGGTCGGTTTGATAGAACTTGCTTGAATCCTGCCACTCGGACGAATTCAAACTTGAGACCCCGCGGTTCAGAGCGGCAACGACCTGATTTTCCAGATCTCCGAGGATCCCTTGCTGCGTGGCGTCCAAGGCCGGCAATTGCACCTTGTAATCCGCAAACACGCCGTCGTTGGCGAACACCATCTGGCCAGCCGTCTCGCTGGTTCCTGAGTTAACGGTAATCCACTTGGGAGGTGGCGGCGCGCTAGTGTAATCCACGGGCGATAACGACGTGGGCGTCGGTGCGTTGGTGGAAAAGAACGGCTCGTAAATGTAAAAGGTGTTGGTGCCGTTGGTATACTTGATGGCATTGTAGGTGTGCGGCGTGTTGCTGCTGTCGTCAGCAGTCACTTGCGTTCGCGTGCCGGTGTAAGTCGTGCCGTCGGCGTTGGAAACCAGGTCGAGCGTGTTGGAACCTGTTTCGAACAATTGCTTGATGGCGCTGTCGAAGACGTAGCCCAGCGCACTGGAGGTGGTGATGTCCGCATCCGCGGGGTTCAGAATGCGGAGGTCAAGCCCGTTGCTGCTGGAGCTGGGGCCGACGATCAGTTGGTGGTAAAGATCGCCCGACGGATGGAGACTGCCGAACTCGCTGATGATTTGATCGCGCGCGACGTCGGACGAATCGGTCACTCCGGAAGCGTACGGCGTTATGGTTTGGCCGTCGTTGCTGTTGCCGATGAGCGTCATGGGAATGCCGAATTGGTCAACCTGCGTCGTATCGATCGTCATCATCGATAGATACGGGTTGGCACCGCTTGTGGCGTTCGTGCCGTTGGCGTCGAAATTCGCCTCGAAATAGTCGTAAATGTAATTAGCGCTACCGGACGCGGGCTGAACGACGCTCCATACGCTTGGCGAGTCGTTCTGTGTGCTCAGCGGCGAGGTCGTCCCGCTCGGCCCAAGGAAGAGGTAAATGCGCGCCGAGTTGATCGGCATGTAAGGCACCTCGATGGTCGTCGCTCCCGAGTTGCTCACCTGGAAGTCGGGCAAGGCGCTGTTGGTGCCGTGGCCGGGCACATCCTGTCCGGCACTATAGTCGGCGAAGTTCACAAACTTGAAGTGGCCGGGCGAGTCCTGGAGTAGGGTGTAGAAATTGTGATTCGAGCCTCCGACGCTCGACCAGAACATGGAGTAATAGAAGCTGTTGCCGTTGGACGGAAGGTTTGTCTGGTTGGAGATCGTGAACTCGAATGTGTCGTGCGTCGCCTGGAAGACGGCGTGATAGGTCGGGTTGAGCGTTCCGGAAGTGTCTCCGGCGCCGACGTCGTAGGTGTCGCCCACGACCGAGCAACCCGTGAACGAACCTGAGGTCATGCCCGTGTAATGGATGGTGGCCACGCCGTTGGAGGTCTGGACAAACAGATCGCCCGTGGGCGCAAAGCCGATGGTGGAGCTCACGGCCAAATCCGGGATGCTACCGGCATTGAGCGCAAAACTTGAGGTGAACTGCGTGACGGGAACGACTGGCGGGATCGTCAGCATGCGGCGAGGTTCCAGGGGCTCGACGCACGCGGTCAGGTTTCGCTCGGGCAAGCCTCGCCGCGACCGCTGTCGCCCCAGACCGCGCCGCGACAGCGAGAGATGCATCGGTTCGAACATGACAGTCCTTCCTCCCCGGTTCCCAAGGGCTTTTGATGAAGCGACGCTCGATGTGATTCTTCGGCTTCGTCGTGTTGTCCGCTTAAGTTTGCGAATCGCGGGTGGAGATTGAGCGCCGAAGCACGGGGCTACGCAAAGGAGGGGAATTTCGCCAAGGGTCGATCCTTCCGCCGAATCGGCAAGGTTGGCCTATCCCACCAACGTGCGCGCTGCGGGGCGACGATCAGGCCGGAGCCAGCCGGAAGAGGAGGCGGGGGCTGCGGCGGGACCTTGGAACTTCATCGTCCCGCCTCCCGTGCCCGTTAAGACCTCGCGTCTCACCCGCGCATCGAGTTCCCTTGTTCCAGGGAGCTGATTGGTTTGTCACGCGCGGTGACTGTGGATATGAACATGGAGACGATTCAAGAACTGCTTCGTCGACAGCCGTTTGAGCCGTTTGAAATTCGCCTCTCCAACGGCGAGGCGCATCAGGTGCGGCACCCCGAAAACGTGGCCGTCGCCAAGACGCGGCTGGCAATCGCTTATCCCGAGGCGGACCGCATCGTTTTGTGCGCCGTGGTTCACATAAACAGCATCGAGGCGGTACGAGCGGCATAGCACGAACGTCTACGATGAGCCGGCTCATTGACGGCCAACGGCGGGAGGGCTCTCACGGCTCGCCGCACGTGACCTCGCACTTCGGGAGACTCTTCGCCAGTCTTTCGATTCCGTCGTTCGTCACCGCGGTGTGTGTAAATCGCAGCTCGCGGAGTTTCTTGAAGTTCCCCAATGCCGGCACGCTGCTGTCGGTGACGCCCCTCCCGGCGAGATGAAGGACTTCGAGGTTCACGAGCGGAGCGAGCCGCCTAATGCCGGAGTCCGTGATGGCTCGCTCAGGCGGCGCCGCCCAAGTTCCAACCCAGAGGATTTTGAGCGTCGTAATCTGCGCGATCGAGCGCATCCCAGCATCGGTGACTGCGGTTTCCCCAATATCAAGAAACCGCAACCGCTTCGTTCGCGAGATTCTTGGCAGGCTGGCATTGCCGATTCGTGTCGTACCGACGGCCAACGTCCTCAAATCTGGCAAGTACTCGACCGGAGGAAGCTCTTGATCCTTAATGGGAACTTCAACGATGAAGACCGCGACCACGGTTTGGAAGTAGTCGTCGCCAACTATTTGCCGCAGCCATGGCGGCCCAGGTGGATGGGTCGCTCCGGTTTCCTGGTCATTATCGTCAAGTTCCCAACTGTATCGAACAGCGCCGCCTGCTTGCTGGATAGCCAACACGACGGCTCTCTGTCGCCGCGCCCTACTCGCCTCGATGCCGAGCCATATCGCGATCACTGTCACGGCTACCAAGAGGGCGCGCAGGTTGAACTGAAGCCGTTGGGGCATCAAAGCATTGTAGCCAATCCCTGGAGAACTCGGCGGGGCCAGCGTCTTTGCGTTCGCCTCACCGCTGATACGCGGGCAGGAAGTGCATGTAGATTTCGAGTACCAGCGAGGCCATCGCGGTCCAATAGACCTTGTTCGGCCCGACGACTCCTTCGTTCTCGGCCGTGCCGGGCGGGACGTCCCAGCTCCCGTCGGCGTTCTGCTTGCTCAACAGCAGTTCGCGAATCCGCGGATGCCAGTCGTTCCAATACTTGCCGCCCGCCTGGTAGTGCCCCTGGATGGCGTAGTAGTGAAAGTAATAGAAGTACTGCACCGGTCCCGCCTGCCATTTGATCTCGGTCGACGAGAGATAATCGAGCGCTTTCTTGATACTCGGATCCTCGGGGTCGCTGTCGCTCTTTCTCAGCAGTTGCAACGAGAGAGCACCTGCCGCGCTCATCTGGTGGTTCGGACTGCCCCCAGTCTGATAGGTGAAGCCGCCGTCGGGGTGGGCGCACGATTTGACGTAGGCGATCGCCTTGTCGAGCGTTGATTCGGGCAGAGGTATCTCGGCGTTGTTGGCGGCCCGCAGCGCGACGATCTGCATCACCGTCACGCTCAGGTCGGCGTCGGAGGGCTGCGGTTGATATCGCCAGCCGCCGTTGGCCGCCTGGGCCGAGACGATCAGGTCGACGCTGCGCCGCACGGCGGACTCCAGGCCGGGATCGGGGTCCATGCCGTACATCTCGGCCATCGCCAGCGTGGTGAGAGCGTGCTCGTACATGGGGCCGTGCGAAGGACGCGAGGAGGCAAAAAGCCCGTTGGCCTGCTGCTGGCCGAGGATGAACTTTTTGCCCCGTTCGAGCACGTCTCGGTACGGGCCGCGGCCGGGAACGTGACCGCGTCCCATCATGGCCAAGATCGCCAGCGCGTTGGGCGCGTTGTTGTCGTGCCAGCCGCCGTCCGGGCGCTGGTTTTCGGCGAGGTAAGCCAACGCCTTGTCGAGCGCCGTGGTCACTTCCTGCACGATGCGAGTCTCGTCGAGCGGCCCGTCCTCGGGTTCGGCGGCTTGCGCGAGGCCGGACAGGGCGAACAAGACGGCGACGAACGCGAGCGCGATGCGGGTTTTGAGGGGAGTCATGTTGATCGAGAGTTTTTATTTGCCGTTCTGTTGACACGCGGCGGGCGCGGGGTAGCCGGCTTGTAGTGCAATCCGCCCTCACCCTAACCCTCTCCCAGAGGGAGAGGGAATGTATCTTCGTTCGCCTCTTTCCTTAGGACAATCCGCTCAGGCGCCGCAGTCCCACGTCGATTGAATAGATCGCGATCAGCAGCGTGAGAATCAACCAGTTGTCCCAGATCGCCGCCTCCTTCCGTAGCGAGACGGTTTTCGGCTCCCCCTTCAGCTCGCCCGTAATCGACGCCAGATCGTTGGGCTCTTTGATCCGGCCGATCTGGGCCAGCGCGTCGCGGTCGACGTTGGGCCGCCGCAACTCTTCCGTCGAGGGCCGCACGTGCAGGTGGGCCTCGGCCTTGTCGGCTCCGTTTCCTGGCTCATAAACGATCCGAAAGTTGCCCGTCTCTTGCGGAACGTACTTGCCCGCGTAGCGGCCGAGCGTCGCCTTGTCGGCCACCATCTCCACCGTTTCCGCCGGCGCCCCCTCGCGTTCGACCCGCAACATGATGGTGGGATCGGTGCGGGCGGCGCCGTCGGCCTTGACCGCCATCAATTCGATTTGCGCGGTTTCACCCGGCCGGGCGCGAACCGGCCTTACTTCGACCCAGCTCTTCTTCTGGTCGTCGGAGCGGCGGGCGACGAAACGGATCGCCTGCCCCCAGAACTTGTTGAAGAAGGCGTCCCCCACGAACTGTCGCCAGAGCCAGGTGCTGTCGGTGCCGATAAAGAGCACCTTTCCCTGGCCGGCGTAGTGGTGGGCGATGAGCGGCAGCTTGCCATAGGGCCCCTCGACGCTGCCGTTGTAGGCCAGCACCGTGGCCGAGGGAGAAGCCCGCTCGACCGCCGCGCACCAGAAGAAGGCCGGCATTTTGTCCCATACGTTCTGGTTGCGACCCGCATCGTCGAACAAGCGCATCGTCTCGTGCAGGGCGCCGTCGGGACTAAGCTGGAGCTTGAACGATTTGTAGGCCTGCGCTTGCAGGCCCCCTTTGCGGCGGAGCTTGACCGGCAAAAGATCCAAGAACTCGTCGCCATACAGAACGGGCATCGAGTTGGAACCCGCCTCGACGATCAGCCCCACGCCGCGCTCGCGGACCGCTTCGTTCAAGATCTTTACGAATGCTGTATCGACCAGAGCGGGCGAGACGTCGCCCAGAATGATCGTGTCGTACCGGGCAAGCTCGTCGACGGTCTGGGGCAACACATTTCGCTCGTTCGCCGGCCGCCGGCGAACCTCGGCTTCCAGCACAATGTCCGGATCGGGCTTCACACGCTTCGAGTCATCGGTTTGACTCAGTGGCACTGAGCTCGCGCCGCCCGCCGCGGTGCCCGCCACGATCCCGCCTTTCAAGCCGAGGCCCTGCAGACCCTCATCGCGACGAACGGCGTTCTTGATGAACCGGAAATCCCAGCGCGGCATGCCTTCGACGTACAGCAACTTTCGCTCCTCCTTGAGGACACGAATAAGAATGTCGTCGCTGTTGTTGGCTTCGATGTCGCGCTCGAGCGGGTTTGCGGGGATCAGCTTGACGGTCAGCGTCTTTGCACCTGGCTCATCGGGGGCGCGGTACGAGAGTTCCACACGCTGCTGTTCGGTCCGGCGCAGCAGGAGATCTTTCGCGTCCACGGGCTCCGTCTTGCCGCTCTCCAAGAGCACCACTTTGACGGCCTGCTGAAGATAGCCCTGCACTTCGACGGTGGCCGCGATCTTGACCGTGTCTTTCACCATCACCGAATCGGGCGCAAAGACATCGACAATGGCGATGTCTTGCACGGGCGTATCGCTGCCGGCGGGAACCGTGAACAGCGGCGCGCCGGCTTCGCTCGCCGTTTGGGCCATCTCGCCGGGAGAACGTCCGCCCGTGTTCTGGCCGTCGGAAAAAACGACGATGCTCGCGATCTGGCGTCCGGCCGCTTCATCGAGCACCTGGCCCAGGCCGTCGCCGAGGTGCGTTTCGGGACTGAGCTGCTTCACGTCGGGCAGGACAAAAGTGCCGTCGCCCGCGGGGATTTGCCGTACCTCTTTGCCCACCGAGTAGATCCGCAGATCGTACTTGTCGGCAAGCGGCTTGAGCCACCGGTCGGAGCTATGCTCAACCGCCGTCTTGATGAACTCAGCGCGCGTCATCTGCTCGAGCGCACGGCGCGTGGCGGCGTCGACCTTGCCGTCGGTCACTTGAAGGCCGGTTGCTTCCGCGGCGGCCAGCAAAGCCGCATCGGCATCGAACGGCCCGGCGGCGAGTCCCATGCTCTGCGACTGATCGAAAAGGAGGGCGACGATCGGTTTCTTCTCCAGCTTCATGTCGAGCTTGAGATACGGTCCGGCGAGCGTCAGCACCAGCAGCAGCAAGATCAGCACTCGCGTGGCGGTGAGCCCCAGTCGCAGCGACGGCGGCACGCTGGCCAGGTTGTCGCGCTGCCGGCGAAAGACGAACCAGCCGATGGGCACGAGCAACGCCAGTCCCAGCCAAAGCCAGGCCGGCCGCTGCACCTGCAGCGTGACATGCTCCAGATGCGAACGGATGTCGTCGGCGACGCCGATGGATCGGAGGAGAGATTGGAACATTTTTTGGAGACTGGACTGGCTGCGATCCGTACCATCGTAGGGTGGGACAAGCGAAGCGAGTCCCGCCAGCAATGGCTACGCGCTCAATTCATCTTCACTTCGCTCAGCCGCTTGAAGTAGTCCTCGATGAACTTTCGGTACGCCTCGGGACCCTGTTCGCGCATCCCCTGCAAGAGTTCCTCGCGCAGTTTGGGCTGCATCTTCAAGACGAGCGAACGCGTCTGCGGATCGAGCTTCGACAGTTCAACTTCGATGATTTTCCCGCTGGTGGCCGTCGGCGTGAGGTTGGCCAGCGACGTATCACGCGAAGTGTGGGCCGGGGCCTTCTGCGGCTGGCCCGATCGCGCCTGCGCCATCGCTTCTTCGGCTTGTTTCAAACGCTGGGCAAGCGCCATGGCTTCTTGCAGCTCCGGCGACTGCAGCAAACCCGCCAGGTTTTGCGCCTCGGCAGGCGGCTCGTTCGGACCGGCGGCGGGGTCGACAACATCGGGCCTCATCGACTCCTCGGCGCCGCCCAGGGCCTGCCGCAGTTGCTCCATCAGCGCCTCCAAGGACGCCATGTCGGTTCCCAGGCTCTGCTGGCTGAGGTTCAATTCCTCCAGCCGGTGGAACTGGCGACTCGCGAGCTCTTCACGCTGTGTTCGGGCCGCCGGGCGAGCCGCTTCGGCATCGGCTTTGGGCGCGGGTCGCTTGTCGGCAAGTCGCGGGTCGAGCTTGGGCCGCGGCCCGCCGAGGGCCGGCTCAAAAAGCGGCGGGGCCTCACCCATTTCACGATTTTTGTCGCCGTTTTCGCCGTCTTTTTCGTCTTGGTCCGCGTCGCCCATTTCAAAGGCGGCGTCATCACCTGTCATCCGGGCGTCAGCCGCCAAAAGCTGCCGGGCCTCGTCCAGCGGCGGGTCGCTTTCGCGCTCCAACCCCTGCTGGCGCTTCTCCAGGTCCGACAGCATCGTGTCCGGAGCGGCCTGGGAGGCGTCGAGCATCTCCGCTTGCCGGCCTTCAAAGTTCTGCAACCGTTGACGCAAAGCGGCCAGCAATTCGTGCAACTCTTCGAGCCCGCGCTCGGTGCCGGCGGCCTGCTGCTTCAGCATCTCCTGGCGAAACTGGGCCAGCGCCTTGTCGAGCCCCGTATCCATCGATTCGCGGACCTTTTCCAGCGCCTTGAGCCGCGCGGCGAGCGCTTCCAACTCGTCCTGAATGTGGTGGCTTGCTTGCGCCAGATCGTTCAAGTCGGGGTCGCTCTGCTGTGGGGTGGCCGCTTGCTGCAGGTCGGCGGCCAGCGCCTCCATCGGCTTGACCGCCAGACGCTCAAACGCTTCCTGGGTCGCTCTCATTTCCGAAACAAGCTCCGTGGGCAGCATCTGTAGTTGGGCCGCTTGCTCGGCCGCCCGCATCAGCGCGCCAGCGAGCTCTTTGCCCACGTTGGCGTTCTGTTGCTCCGTCGCCGCCGCCTGGGCGAGCGCCTGCCGCAACTCGTCGAGTTGCTTCGTTGTTTCGGCGTCGAGTTCGGGTTTGATCTGCGGCGGGGGCGCCTGCGGATTGGCTTCGGCCGCCAGGCGCGCCGCCTCGCGCGCCTTCGCCTCCGCCTCTTCGATCGTCTTCTCCAGCGGCGCGTACTTGTCTTCCAGCTTCTCGACCGTCTGCTTAACCGCGGCCTGATCGGCGATCAACTTGGCCAGCTTCTCTTGGAAAGAATCTTGTTCCTGCTCGAAGCGGGCAAGTTGCTGGTCCGCCGAATTCCAGTCGCTCGCAATCCGAACCACGTAGTCTTGTGTCTCCGCCACCTGGCCTTTGCGGTCTTCGACCTGCACGCGGTAGCGTACATGATCACCAGGCTTCAGATCGAGCGGCAACAAATCGAGCGACATGAGGGCCGTGTCGCCTCGGATCTGCTTGCCGTACTTCTTGCTCGCCGTTTCCCGAAAACCGCCCGAATCGCCGCGCTGCATCAGCACCTTGACATGCTTGAGCGCAAAGTCGTCGTAGGCGGCGATCGTAAGCGGCACTTTCTTGGCCTGGCTGAGCACGATGTCGGCGCCCGGCCGCTCCAGCGTGACCTGCGGAGGGGTGTCGGCGATCGCCAGATACTTGGCCTCCTTGATCGTCTGATTCGGGTACTTGAGTTCGTTGCGAAGCTCGACGCGCCACAGCCCTTCGCCGACCAGGGGGAATGTCCCTGCCCACTCGCCTGGATGCCCAAGCGTGAGGGGGAACGTCTCACGAACCACCAGCTTCCGCTCTTCGTGGGTCGGCGGCGGCAGAGCGCCCGCAAAATGCCAGTAGCATTGGCCGCCGTGCAGCGTGAAGCTCATCCCCTTGATGGATTTGTTCTCTAGGCCCACGTCCTTGGCCGGAACTTCCAACCGCACCCACTTGCCGGCTGCGGGGAGCGGACCCATCGGGTGACGGCTTGTCGTGTTGGGCTGGCCGGCCCCGATCTTGTCGTCGCCCCAATAGGCGCGATGTTCCCAGTTCTGCGTGTCGTGCCACTCGAGCATCACGCTTTCGGGCTTCTGCTCGGGTACGATGTAGACCCAGGCGAACAGATACTCGCCCGGTTCGACGTGGAAACCGACGGGCGCCGTGTGGAAGCGATGGCCGTGGACGCCGCCTGCCGCCGGCTCGGTGTGCGTGACCCGCTGGTGCTGCTTGCTGTCCCACTGCCAGTTCCCTTCAGAAACCGCCCCTTCGGGAACCTTGCGATCGAACCAGACTCGCTCGCCGCGGTCGGTCACGGGCACTTGCTCCCAGGCAACGTCCAGAAGCTGAATCTCGCCCTCCGCCGCGTCCCCCTCGCTTTTGACCCGCACCTCCACTCCGCTCGTCTCCGGACCGGTCACGTCGTCGGCCGGCTGCGGAACGATCCCTTCCTCTCCCAGCTCAAAGTAGGCGGGATAGTGCAGCACGGCCTGCAAGTCGACGATTTTGGGCCGATCGACGATCGCAATCTTGTACTTTTTGCTCCAGGTGCCGCCACCGTGCACGCGATAGGTGAACGACGACTCCAAGCCCTCCAGCTTGCGCGACCAGGGACGCAGCTCGGCCTCGCCGCCAACGCCGCCCGCCGCTTGCAAATCGTGCCAGATGGTTTTTCCGCCGTCGTCGGGCAGGATCTCGATCTGCATTTTGTCCGGCTGACCCTTGGTGACATCGACGACGAATTCGATCTCTTCGCCGCGCAGCACTTTTGCGTCCCCCGGTTTGACCGAGAACTCCACGCCGGTGGCGGGCGGAATGTCGGCCCACGGCCGAAAGATACGGGCCATCGCGGTAGGCAGCCGGTCGGATAAAACGACGCAGCAGACGACGAAGAACAACAGTGTGATGGCAAGCGAAATCGCGGCCCGCTTGAGGCTGCGACGGTCGACGACGGTTGCCGGTTTGAAAGTTCGGATTCGCTCCAGGGCCTCGCTCACGAGTCGGCGATGGAATTCGGGCGACCTGTGCCGCTTGTCGTCCGACAGGTCGACGCAGCTCACCAGCCGATTATGGATGCCCGGCAAGGATCGCTCGATGCGCCGCGCGACCAACACGTTCCCCAGTCGACGAAATAGGGGACGCAGCACGCCGCTGAAAAAGACCCACGCCGTCGGAACAACGACTAACGCCAGCGCGATGGCCCGCATCGTCGGCCAAAAGGGCACGACCAGGTCGAGCAGGGCGAGAATCAACAGCGTGCCCAGGTACATGGCGACGGAGAGTGCCAGCCCCGTGGCCACCCAGCTTCCACGCAAGAGCTGCCTCACCTGCCGGATCAGAGCGAACAGGGGGCTCGCGTCGTGTTGCGGTTGACTTGATTGGCTCGACATGGTTCACCTCAATCCCTAATCGCGCAATCTGTTAGTCGCAAGCACGCTCCGTCGTGCCGTCGCCCCCTCTCCCTTTGGGAGAGGGCTGGGGTGAGGGCGGCCTGCATACCAATTGACATCCACTCGCCCAAAAATTTAACGGCACACAGCGTGTGCCTACTATTTTCATTCAACCGTCTCTGCGCCCGTCATTCGCCCGGCCCATGTGCCGGGGCTTATCTCGCGGATCCTCTCGGCAACCGACAGCTCTTCCTGATTGGACCGTCTGCCCCCCAGGGTGGCCAGCATAAACTCCACGCCGATGACCACGAAGACGACCGCCAGCAGCCACCGCCAGATTTCGCGTTCGTCGCCGAGACTTCCCAGTTCCTGCTGCGTCTCGGCCGAGGCGTCGACCACGGACAGATCGACGTCCGGCAACCACTCCCGCAACTGCGGCTCGCTGGCCAGCGAAAATTGCGACTCGTCTGGCGAGAGGTTGACGGCGAACTCGGTCGTGTCGCGCTTGGGCTGCTCGACACGGCCGCCGCGCACGTCAACCGAATAGTATCCCGCGAGGGCCGTCTTCTCGAAACCGGCGACCCAACGCGAGCCCGAGCGCTTGAACTCAAGGCTGGTCGCGCGACGGTGGGCGTCCGTAATTTTCCCCTCAACCGGCGCCCAGTTGGCGGCCACGGCAATCTCGGCGTCGCCGTCGGCCGGCACGACGGACGGCCCTTCGACGTCGGGACGGTGCTCAACGTAATTCACCATCCGCAGGGTCAGGGGAACAAACTCCGGCTTCAGAGGCAGATTGGTCCATTTGCTCGTGGCCGGGAAGGCGGCCAGCAGCACCCTGCCGTCGCGAAAACGGCTCTCCACCAGCGCCGGCTCTTTGGGACTAAACCTTGCCAAAGGCCAGGCGTTGCCGGACTCTTCCTCGAGCACGATCGGGAAACGCCGATAGAAATTGGCCGTCGTCAGGTAGCGAGCGTCGGGATCGTTGAATACCGACAGCACCTGGTGGGCGTCGTTCAACGAGGTGAGTTGCACGAACGTGTCGAATTTCTGAGCGTCGCCTACCGGCGGACCCATCGTGGCGCCGATCAGCCGTTCTTTGAGCGGTCCGGGAACCGCGAAAAACTCTCTGTTGTAAACGTCGGGATTGACCCGATCGCCGGGGAAGATAATCAGGCCGCCGCCGGCCGACACGTAGTCGCGCAGCCAGGCAAAATGCTGGCCATTGAGCTGCCCGCAGTTGGCCAGGATCACCACGGCCGCGTCGCGCAAGGTCTCGGGGTTCACGTTCCCCTCAGGAACCTCTTGCACATGGAGCGAGCGAACATATTCTTTGCTCGGCGCCAGGCTGACCGGCGCCGAACCCGAGGACGAGACTTCGGCCGTCGTGGGTTCGGGTGGGCGTGTTTCGGGCGCGAGCGTTTCGGCTTCTTCGCCGCGGGCCGTCAGGGCCGTCCGCAAATACAGGCCCTCGTTCTCAAAGGGGTCGTTCGCCGGATTGCCGTTGACGAGCAGCACCTTGATTGGCGGGGCGATGGAGAGCGTGAAGAAATACTGGTCGTCATCCGGGAAGCGATCGCTGCCGATCTGGAAGCGGCCACGAAGCGTCCCGGGCTGGGTCGGAACGTAAATGATCTCCTTCTCCGCAGAGTCGCCCGGCTTGATGGTCAGCGGCAGGCGGGCGACCTCCTTGTCGTCGACAAACACGCTCACCGTCACGTCGGCCGGCTCGCTCTTGCTGAAATTGGCGACACGCGGCCGCAAGGTGAGGGGCAAGCCGACGACCGTGCGGTGTTCGCGAGGCGCAGTGCCGATCACCGCGCGATTGGCCAGCAGCTCTTTGGAACCGACGTTGACCACCACGAGCCGTGTCTCTTTGGGAATGAGGCTCCCAGTCCCTTGGCCGGCTAGCCCCTGGTTGGCCAGTTCCCGCCAGCCGCTCGCCTGGCAGTCGGTGAACAGGTAGACGGTGGTCTTCGACCGTTCGGGCGCGCCTGCCGCAAAAAGCTGTGACAGGGCGACCAGCCAGTTGGCTCGCGACGGGCTGGCCTCCAGGTCCTGGATGTGCTGCTTGATGCTCTCGGTGTCGGCCGAGAAACGGCTGAAAACTTCGTCGGCCCGGCCGGCGACGCGGACCAACGTGAGCCGATCGTCGCGCGCCAGGCGGTCGACGACGGCCAGCGCCGCCGCTTTGGCCCGCTCCAACGAGGTCAGGCCGGCCGTCTGGGCGTTCATGCTGGCCGAGCAGTCGACCAGCATGACGATATCCCGCCCCGCGCCTCCTCCGAACAGCGCGCTCCATTGTTTCACCACGGGACGGCTGCAAACGAGCACCAGCAGCAACAAAAACAAGGCCCGCAGCGCCGCCAGCAGGGCCTCCAGAAACTTCATCTGCCGCCGCTGCTGAACGTAACTGTCGAAAAGAAAGCGGAACGTGCTCAATTCGACCGTCCGCAGGCGGTGCAACGTCAGCAGGTGCAGCAGGATGGGAACCGCGGCCAGCGGCAAGAACCAAAGCAGGGCCGGATGAATTGGCAACACGAGCGGCTCACCCCATCCTTGATCGCTTGTCGAGGCACGCCGCCAGCGAGACGTCGTAAGGCTGCTTCGTGTTGATCAAATTGTAGTCGACGCGGCGCTCGAGGCAGTCTCGCTTCACCCGCTCGGTGAAGGCGTTGATTCGCGACAGGTAGCGCGCTCGCAGGCTCTTGGGATTGACGACCACCCGTCCCGCCCCCTCCATGTCTTTGAAGCGAGTCAGGCGGTCGTAAGGAAACGTGAGCTCGGCGTCGTCCATCACGTGGAAGACGACCACTTCGTGGTTGTTATGGCGGAAGTGCTGCAAGCCGCTGGCGATCGCCTCCTCTTTGTCGATCAGATCGCTGATCAGGATCACCAGGCCGCGACGGCGGATGCGCTCGGCGACCTCGTGCAGCATGGAGCCGACGTCGGTGTCGCCTCCCGGCTCGGTTTTTTCCAGCAGGTCGAGCACGCGGCGGAACTGGGTGGGACGGGCCTTGGCCGGCATGTGCAGACGCACGCGGTTGTCGAACAGGGTCAGTCCGACGGCGTCGTTCTGCCGCAACAGGAGGTAGGTGAGGGCCGCCGCCAGGTAGCTGCCGTATTCGAGCTTGCTCACCGCGCCGCTCTTGAAGGCCATCGAATTCGAGCAGTCGAGCAGGATGTAAGCCCGGAGGTTAGTTTCGTCTTCAAACAGCTTGACGAAGTAGCGGTCGCTGCGGGCCAGCATCTTCCAGTCGAGCGTGCGCAGCTCATCCCCTGGCGTATAGGCGCGATGGTCGAGATACTCGACGGAGAAGCCGTGATACGGGCTGCGGTGCCGGCCGGTCAAGAAGCCTTCCACCACCTGCCGGGCCACAAACTCCATGTGGCCGACGCGCGCCAGGCCTTCGGGATCGAAATAGCGGCTTGGCATGGTTGATCGCCCTATTCCGGCTCCCGCACCGTCTCGAACAGCTTCTCGACGATGTGATCGGCCGTGACTCCATCGCTTTCGGCGGTAAAGCTGGTCACAAGACGGTGCCGCAACACGGGCTGAGCGACGTAACGGATGTCGTCGGCCGAGACGTGAACGCGCCCGTCGAGCAGGGCGTTCGCTTTGGCGCCCAACAGCAGCGACTGACAAGCGCGCGTCCCCGCGCCCCAGGTCAGATATTTGTTGACGAAGTCGGGCGACTCCGGCGTGCCCGGCCGCGTGGCCCGCACGAGATTCACGGCGTAGGACGAGACGCTTCGACCGATGAGTACCTTTCGCACGGTCTGCTGCAACTGAAGAATCTCCGCGCGGTCGAGAATCGGCTGCAAAGTCGGCGTGTCGGCGCTGGTGGTCGACTCGGCGATGGCCAGCTCTTCGTCGAAGGTCGGATACTGCACCAAGATCTTGAACATGAACCGGTCGAGCTGGGCTTCGGGCAAGGGATACGTACCTTCCTGCTCGATCGGGTTCTGCGTGCCCAGCACGAGGAACGGCCGTTCCAACTGAAAGTCCTCGCCCGCCGTGGTGACCTTGAACTCCTGCATCGCCTGGAGCAGCGCGGCTTGAGTCTTGGGGGGCGTGCGGTTGATTTCGTCGCCCAGCAGAATATTGCAGAAGATGGGGCCTTTCACGAACCGCATTCGCCGCCGGCCCGTCCCTTCCTCCTCGTCGAGGATTTCGGTCCCCGTGATGTCGGAGGGCATCAGGTCGGGCGTGAACTGGATGCGACGGAAACTGAGCGACATCAGCCGGGCGATGCTGGCGATCATGAGCGTCTTGGCCAGTCCCGGCACCCCTTCCAGCACGCAATGGCCCTGACAGAAGAGGGCGATGAGCACCTGCTTGACGACCTCATCCTGGCCGACGATCACGCGGGCAAGCTGCTCCTTCATCTTGCGAAAGGCACCCGTCAACTCCTCGGCCGCCCGCAGGTCGGATTGCTCCATCGGGCGCTGCTTAGAAGCACCGCTCATGAGGGGGTTGGTGGACGGTTGATGGGCCATGATGGTTCGTTCCGTTGGGACGGGAGCCGGCCGAACTTGGTGCGGCGATAATCATTGTAACTGACGGCCCAAAGGTTACACGCCGGCGTCTCGGATTTTGGCGATGCTTCGCGCCGGCGCCTGGCGGCCGAACGTCGGAGGACGTGAAGAGCCGCCGCCAGCCCAGAACCGGCTCAGCTCGCGTACGGCGCTGTACGTTCGTGGGCGAACACCTTAGAATCGTTTTGAGAGGCCCAAAGGAATGAACCTGCCAGCGCAGGGTCTAAACATGGTCCAGGAGGCATCCCCATGCACTCGATCAAAGCAACCTGGACGAAAGGTCAGATCGTGCCTTCGGAACCCATCGATTGGCCCGAAGGCAGCCAGTTGGTCGTGGAGCCTATCGCGCCAAACGGAGCGCAGATGGGCTTAACCGAAGATCAGTGGCGTGACGATCCTGATTCGATTAAAGCGTGGGTGGTCGCCGTTGAGCAAATTGAGCCGCTAATTTGGAAGCCCGGAGAGCGAGAAGAGCTCGATCGCCATATCCGGCTACAGGGCGACTTCAATATCGACGCGGTCCGGAAGCAGATGGAAGAAATGTCCCGCGGTGACGCGCCGTGAAGCGTCGTTATCTTCTCGACACAGGAATCGCTCAGGACTACCAAGATGGACGGTGTGGCGTTCGCGAGCGCGCCATCCTGGAAGGTAGGAACGGTCACCGAATCGGCATCTGCGTGCCAGTTCTGGGAGAACTCTGGAGCGGCGTCCAATGTAGCTCGAGCCGAGAGCGGAACCTGGCACGCCTGCGACACGCACTGTCGACGTTGATCGTCTGGCCCTTTACTACGGAGGCGGCTGAAGAGTACGGGCGTGTCTTTGCCGAGTTGCGGCGGGCGGGTCGCCCAATGCAGCAAATCGATATGCAGATTGGCGCGATCGCTAGAACGCTCGCGAATTGTGTCGTTGTATCGAAAGACTCAGATGTCTTCGCGATCCCACACATCACCGTCGAGAATTGGGCGTCGTAACCATCACTCGCACTGGCCCGGCCCTGGATCGCTGCGCTGCGTGGCAAGGATGCCGGTCGTGCTCAATCCGGGCACGAGCGGCAACGTAACGACCTTGCCGCCGCGGCTGGTCACAAACTCGGCCCCGGCGATCTGTTCTGGCGAATAATCGCTTCCTTTCACCAGGATGTCGGGCGCCAGATGACGGACGAGCGCCTCCGGGCGCTCTTCGTCAAAAACCACCACCACGTCGACGCAGGCCAGGCCGGCCAGCAGGGCCGCCCGGTGATCGTGCGAGATCACGGGCCTTCCCGGTCCTTTCAGGGCCCGTACCGACGAATCGGAATTGAGCCCCACCACCAGCATGTCGCCGAGTTGCCGCGACCGCTCCAGACACGAGAGGTGCCCGGCATGGAGGATGTCGAAGCAACCGTTGGTAAAGACCACCCGCTTGCCATGCTGCTGGGCGTTCTCCACGAGCTTCTTGGCGCCGGCCCAGTCGACGACCTTGGGGGAGGCGCCGCGGTGGGCCGAATCGAGCTCGGCCGCGTGGACCACGTAGGTGCCCGGCTTGCCCACGGCGATGCCGGCCGCCAGCATGGCCACCCGGCAGGCCTCTTTGATCTCCCAGTCTGCAGCCAAGCAGGCTCCGAGCACGGCGACCACCGTGTCGCCGGCGCCGGTCACGTCGGCCACTTCGCGGGCTTCGGTCGAGATGTGCGACGTCCCCTCTTCCGATGCGACCGTCAAGCCGTTTGCTCCCCGCGTGATGACCATGTAGTCGAGCTTGAGCCGCTCGCGCAGCTCGCCCGCGGCCGCCGCAATCTCGCCGTCGCCCTGCAGGCGTCGGCCGATGGCCCGCTCGACTTCCATTTGATTGGGCGCGAGCAACGTGGCTCCGGCGTAGGCAGAAAAATCGTGCTTCTTGCCGTCGACCAGGCACGCGACTCCCTCCTCGCGGCAGCGGCCGACGATACGCCGAGCCAGTTCGTCGCTGATGGTTCCCTTGTCGTAATCGGCGACCACGACCAAACCGTAGCGGGCAAGCTGGTCGAGAAGCCGCTCGGCGAGGCGCTGGCCCCCCTCGGTCAAGGGCTCGCGCGGCCCTTCGCGGTCGAGGCGAGCCAACTGCTGGTGCGTCCCCGCCACCAAGCGGGTCTTGCAAATGGTCGTGGCGCCGTCGTGAACGATCAGTTCGTCTTTCAGCAGCGGATTCTGCCGCAGCAAGTCGCGCAGTGTCCGGCCGTCGGCGTCTTCGCCGATCACTCCCGCCACGGTCACCTGGCAGCCGAGTCCCGCCAGCGAGGCCGCGACGTGCCCCGCGCCGCCGGGGCAGCCGTGTTCTTGCTTGACGCTCAGCACGGGAACCGGCGCTTCGGGGGAGATGCGGTCGACCTGCCCGGAGATGCGCCGGTCGAGCATCACATCGCCAAAAACGAGCGCGGAAACGCGCCCCTCAAAATCCCGAACAGACGGCATAAGCGTTCTTCAAAAACAGTGCCCGATTTGAGGCCGCATTCCGGCGACCATCTTGCCAGTCTATTGCGATGGCCCAAAAGTGCCATAGCCGGCGGGCGGTAGATATGACCGTCTTGGCGTCGATATCAAGCGAGACACTCGGTGGAACGTCCTGTTCTGCCAGGCGGACCGCATTGATCCGTTTTAATAAACCGTCACGAACTCGTTTGCGCTGAACAGCGCGCGGCAGAACACCGTCAGGCCGTGCTGCCGGATGAGGGCAACGGCCGCGGCCGTTTCGTCGGCCCGCGGGTCGCGGCCAAAGGCCAGTAGGAACGCTCGTTGGATCTGCCGCCCGACGTCGCCGCCGGCATCCGCCTGCAACCGCGCCGCAAGGTAACCGGCCTGCTGGAGCAAAAACGGGCTGTTGAGCAAGTTGAACGCCTGCAACGGGGTGGTCGACGCCATCCGCTTGGGCGCAATTTGGCCGGCGTCCGGACAGTCGAAGGCGCCGAACGTGTCGTCGAGCTGCATTCGGGGCTTGGCCTGGTAAACCATCCGGCGAAACGTGTCCGGACCGAAGTCTCGTTTCGGCGCATACACCTTGACGTAATTCCCGTTCGGCTCGAACAGGTCGAAGCCCGGTCCCCCCATCGCCCGGTCGAGCGTGCCGCAGACGGCCAGGATCGAGTCGCGAATGGCCTCGGCTTCGAGCCTGCGAGGCGGATAACGCCACAGAAGACGACATTGGGCGTCTTTCTCTAATCCCGCGGCCGTGGCTTGCCCCGACTGACGGTAGGTCGACGACAACAAGATCAGCCGGTGAATGTGCTTAAGCGACCAGGGGGAGACGCCCGGAGTCGTAGGGCCGATCAGTTCGCTCGCTAGCCAGTCGAGCAACTCCGCATGGCTGGGCTTGCCGCCGTTGACGCCAAAATCGCTCGGCGTGTTGACGATTCCCTGGCCGAAATGGTGCTGCCACAGCCGGTTCACGATGACACGGGAGGTCAGGCCGTTCTCTGCGGATGCGATCCAGCGGGCCAGCGCCAGCCGCCTCTCTTGTTCGGGCAGATCAGCCGGCAGTTGCGGCCCGCCAAATCGGCTCAGTCCGCCGGGCGGCACCTCTTCCTTGGGCTGCATCGGATCGCCGCGGTGCAGGCGGAACGTTTTGGGGGGCGCCATAAACACCCCCGCGTAAGCCTTTTGACCGGCGTCCGCGGCGGCGATTTGCCCTTCGATCTGCTTTCGCCGCTCTTGCAAGCGTAGGGCTTCGGTCAGTTCGTCGGCCGAAAGGCGCTTTGAAGAATTGATGACGCCGGGGTCGGCCTTCTGACCGAAGTCAAGTCGATCGGCCGACGAGGCGACCGTTTGCCAACCGATGCCGTCGAGCGACACGGCGATCTCGTAAGCCGTGGCCAGGCGATCCACGAATTGCGGTTGAGCACTCCGATCCCGGCTCCAGACGACGCGCTCGATTTCGACCGGCTCGGCCAATTCCAGTTCGACCATCCCCTTGCCCGGCTCGTTGGATATCCAGCTCCAGTCGTTGCCGTATCGCCCGTCGTTGAGATGCGTCGGCTGGTGAATCGCGTAGCCGGGCAACGTGCTCGATACCTTCACCTTCGCGCCGGCACGGGCGAGCGCCACGTTCCTGCCGTTTGGTCCGCCGCTGAAGACCTCCAGTTCATCGAGGCAGGGTTGTCCGCCGGCGTCGGTCTGGGAAACGCTGAACCGGACGAACCGTGCGACGACTGGCGTGAAATAGTCGACGTTTGCGCCCGGCCCGACGGGCGGCCGCAAGCGGAGGTCGGCCAGCCGCGACTCGACCGCCTGCAACTCCTGCCGCAAGTCGGCCAGTTGCGCTTCGCGCTCGGCGGAATCAGCCGCGCGGACCGTCCGTTCGCCGTGGGTGACGCCCGCCAGAGCGGCCTTGATCGCGTGATAGTCGGCCTGCGAAATGGGGTCGAATTTGTGGCCGTGACAGCGGGCGCAGCCCACGGTGAGACCAAGAAAGGCCGATCCCGTGGTGCTCACCATGTCGTGCAACTCGTCGGCTCGCTGCTGCGCCGTGAGCACTGGATCGGGACTTTTGACCTGGTCCCACGGACCGCCGACCAGGAACCCGGTCGCCTCGTCGACGCCGAGGGCGTCGCCGGCAAGCTGTTCGACGATGAATCGATCATAGGGCTTGTCTTCGTTGAGCGAGCGGATGACGTAGTCGCGGTAAGGCCAGGCGTTTGGCCGCGGCTGGTTCATCTCAAACCCGTGGCTTTCGGCGAACCGGACCACGTCCAGCCAGTGCCGTGCCCAGCGCTCGCCGAAGTGGGGCGAGGCCAGCAGCCGGTCGATCAGCCGTTCGTAGGCGGCCGGATCGGTGTCGCGGATGAATTCATCGATCTCGTCGGGCGCCGGCGGCAGGCCGATGACGTCGAAGTACACCCGCCGGATCAGCGTGCGGCGGTCGGCCTGCTGTGAGGGCTCAAGACCGTTCTCCCGCAACCTCGCCAGCACGAAGGCGTCGATCGGATTGTGCGAGAAGGCGTCTGCGTCGGTGACGGGCACCGGCGGCCTGGCAAGTTTCTGGAACGACCAGTGGCTGCGGTTGCCGCTATCGTCGACGCCCGCGTGCTCGTCAGGCCAATTCGCTCCCGCGTCGACCCACTTGCGCAGCGTGTCGACCTCCTCGGCCGTAAGCTTGTCGCCCTCCGGCGGCATCACCAGGTCGCCGTTGCCCTCGACGTAGCGAATCAGCGGGCTGCGGGCGCTCTCGCCAGGCACAATCGGCGGCTCGCCGGAATCTCCCCCGCGGAGGGCAATGGCCCGGCTGTCGAGACGGTAGCCGCTTTCCTGTTTCTGTGGACCGTGGCAATGCGAGCATTTTTCCCGAAGCAGGGGAAGCACGTCGCGCGCGAAGTCAGGGCCGGCCTGCTCCTCCTCGGCCGCCGAGGCCAGCGCTGGCAGCGCCAAAAAAACACACCCGATGAGGAAGAAACGTAAACGCATCTAGCGATCGTCCTGGAACCGCGAGTCGACGGCGCCCCGGCTAGGCAGGAAGCGCCCGTGTACGACTACCCTCGATGGTAAATACTGGCGATGGACTTGGCGACGGGTTACTTTTAGGGCCTGTCGGAGGATCTGGCGGCAACAAGAACCGCTGAGGCCGCCACGCCGTCTCTTTTGATACGCTTCTAGCCGCATGAAAATGTCCCACCAAATTGTCGTCCGCTACACGGCCGCCGTCCTTTTCGCGTTGCTCTGTCGGCCCGCATTCTGCCAGGAAGCGGTCATTCATGTCGACACCCAAAGGGTGCTCGGCCCCATAAGCCCGTATCTGACCGGAGCCTGCATTGAGGACGTCAACCACGAGATCTACGGCGGCATCTACAGCCAGATGGTGTTTGGCGAGAGTTTTCAAGAGCCGGCCGCCGAGAGCCCGGTAAGCCATTTCTCGGTCTTCGACGGTGCCTGGCGACTCGAGGGGGCCGAAGTGCTGGCCCCGGCGGGCGACGGTCCGAAACTCGTCAGCGACGTTGCCTCCTTCAGCGATGGGCGGGTTGGCGTCGAGATCTACCTGGCGGATCGCACGCCCGGCAACGCGGGCCTGATTGTCCGGCTCGACAAACCACGAGTCGGCGCAAACAACTTCGACGGATACGAAGTGTCGCTGGACGCCCAGGCAAACCTGGTGCGCATCGGCCGCCACCGGCACGACTGGCAGCTTCTGAGGGACACGCCCTGCGACGTGCCGACCGGCAAATGGATCTCGCTCGAGGTGAGCCTCACCGGCAGCCGTCTTGAAGTGCTCGTCGACGGACGGGCCGTCGCCGCCTATGAAGACCGCGACCGGCCGTTATCGCGAGGGACTGTCGGCCTGAGGCCCTGGCAGCGTGAGGCCCGCTACCGCAACCTGTGGGTCAAAACGGCCGACGAACCCCGCAAGGAACTTCCCTTTGAGCCGCAACCGCTCGATCGTGGCCCAGTAAGCGGACAATGGAGAGCGACGTCGAGAGGCAATTCGGAGGGTCGCTTTGCCCTCTTGACCGATCAGCCCTTCATCGGCTCGCAAAGCCAGCAAATGGAGTTCGTTTCGGGTGAGGGTGAAGTCGGCCTGGAGAACCGCGGCTTGAACCGTCAGGGGATGTGCTTCCGCGCCGGCAAACCGTATGACGGCTACGTTTGGATGCGCTCGCAAACGCCCGGCGAGATCTGGGTAACGATGGAAGACGGCGACGGCACCCGTCGCGTCGCCGAAGCGGTTCTGAAGACGGCCGGCGGCGCCGACTGGCAACGGCTCGATTTCAGCCTGATTCCCGAAGTCGACATAGAGCGAGGCCGGCTTGCCATTTCTTTGCGCCGTCCCGGCAAGGTGGTGCTCGGCCACCTGTTCTTGCAGCCGGGCGAGTGGGGACGATTTCGTAAACTGCCCGATCGGCGAGAAGTCGTCGAGGGCCTGATCGAGCAAAAGCTGACTGTGTTGAGATACGGCGGGTCGATGGTCAATCACCCGGAGTACCGCTGGAAGAAGATGATCGGTCCTCGCGACCGCCGCCCGCCCTACCACGGCACGTGGTATCAACATTCGACGAACGGCTGGGGCATTTTGGACTTTCTCGATCTCTGCGAAGCAGCCGGCTTCCTGGCAATCCCCGACTTTAACATGGGGGAGTCGCCTCAGGACATGGCCGACTTCGTCGAGTATGTGAACGGCGGGACGGACACGCCTTGGGGAGGCCGCCGGGCCGAAGACGGACATCCACAGCCTTACGCGCTGCGTTACATTCAGTTGGGCAACGAGGAGCGGGTCGACGGCGCTTATTTCGACCGCTTCCGCCCTCTAGCAGAAGCCATCTGGTCGAAAGCCCCGAACATCATCATCGTCGTGGGCGATTTTGTTTACGACCACGTGATCGACGACGTGGATCGCGTAACCGGCGCTGCCTCGGGCATCACGAATCTCGACGGTCACCGCCAGATCCTCAAGCTTGCCGGAGAAACGGGCCGCGAGATCGATTTCGACGTCCATATCGCCACCGACGGACCGCACGCGTCCGGTTCGCAGCGGGCGCTGGCCAGCTATGTGGCGGCGCTGGATCGCCTGGCCGAGGGAGTAAAGCACCACGTGCTGGTGTTTGAGTTCAATTCCGGCAACCACGCGTTTCGTCGCGCCCTGGGCAATGCGGGAGCCATCAACGGCATCGAGCGGCTCGCCGGGCGCGTGACGATTGCCGCGTCGGCCAACTGCCTGCAGGTCGACGGCCAGAACGACAACGACTGGAACCAGGGGCTGCTGTTCATGAATCCGTGCCGCGTCTGGCCGCAGCCGCCGTACTTCGTCACGCAAATGGTATCCGGGAATTACCAACCTCTGGCTGTGAAGGCGGCGGTTGAGGGCGCGGCCTCGCTCGACGTGAGCGCCAAACGGAGCGACGACGGGCGGACACTCGTCTTGCAGGTCGTCAACACGCACGATCAGCCGGTCCGCACCCGGCTCGACCTGGCCGGTTTTGTTCCTCGCAAGGCTGCGGCCCGCGCTGAGGAATTGACCGCCGACTTGGATGCGGTCAACACGGCCAGCGCTCCAACAAAAGTGCAGCCGACCGTCAAGGAGTGGCCGCATGAGCTTGCCAGGAACGCCGCGCGCTATACGTTTCCCGCCATGTCATTCACGGTTCTGCGATTCGAATGACGGCGCGCCGAAGCCGCCCGCCGCCTGTCCCTCCCGCGGACGGGCGCGCTCGGTAATCCCCGCGCGGCCATCGGTCGCCAACGATCCCGGCCCTGCGCCGGCACGATCTTTGCGACCTGCTCTTTGTGCTTGCCAAGGAGATCAATCATGGCCAAACCTACCATCAAACCACAAGACGCTGTGCCCAGTCAGGCGCACCCGAAGGCGAACCCCGACCCGCTGACAGGCGAGCCGGGAGCCCATCCGGTGGGCGTGGGACTGGGAGCGGCCGGCGGAGGGATTACCGGAGCGGCAATCGGCGCGGCGGCAGGCCCCGTTGGAGCGGCGGTTGGAGCGCTGGCCGGCGCCGTCATCGGCGGCATGGCCGGCAAAGACATCGCCGAGTCGTACGATCCGACCACCGAAGACACCTACTGGCGAGAGCATTTTCGCACCCGGCCTTACGTGAAACCGGAAGACAGCTACGAACGGTTCCGGCCCGCCTACCGCTACGGCTGGGAGTCGCGTCTGGAGCACACCGCTCACACTTTCGAGGAAGTGGAGCCCGAGTTGCAGCGCCGCTGGACGACGGCAGTTCCAGACCTGGCCTGGGAAGAGGCCCGCTTCGCCACGCGCGACGCCTGGGAGAGAATGGAATCCAGGGCAACCAGACCGCCGGGGGCGGACGCGGCAGCACCGCATCTCGTGCCCGAATTCCGGGCCGAACCTCACGCTGGCCGACCATCCACGGCCAAAGCCGACGTGCGCAGTGACCGGGGCGAAGGCGGCCCGCGCTAGGCTTCGTTTGAAAACAATGCCGAAGTTCCCTTTCGGTCCCGCGAAACGAGACCTTTCGCAGGAAGCAAAAGCGACTTTGGATCCTCACTTCGTCGGCGGATTGGCCAATTTCACCGAAATACCCAGTTCGGCGATGCCGGCTTGCTTGCAGGCGTTGAGCACCTCGGCGACTCGCTGATACCGGCCGTCCAGGTCGCCTCGCACGAGCACGCCCACCTCGGGATACTGGCGGCGGGCCTCGCTCAGGAGGCTTTCAAGCGTTCGCAAATCAGGAACCACCTGCCGGTCCATTTCGATGACACCGTCGCGGTAGATGTTGATCGTCTTCTTTTCCGGAGCCGACGTGAGGGCACCCCGATCGGAAACCTCGGGCACCTGCAATCCAATCTTCCGTTCCAGCTCCGTAAACTTGCTGGCGGCCATGAAGAAAAGAATCAGACAGAACAGCACGTCGACCATCGACGTCAAGTTGAGCGTCGGCGCCTCGTCGCGATGGGTTTTTAACGGCATGAGATTACCGAGCGGGATGATTCAGGAGGGCTTTTTATCGTGGGGCGTCAGGCTGCCGGTTCCCGGCTACGAGCCCGGGAAGGTTTCGCCGCCGCCTGCTGCGACTCGGCGGAGACCGCGCCCACCACTTCTTGCCCCAGGGCGTCCAATTCTATGATCAACTGGTCGACCCGGCTGAGGAAAAACAGATAGCAGACGAGCGCCGGGATGGCAATCGATAGCCCGGCTGCGGTGGTGATTAGCGCCTCGCTGATGCCGCGAGACAGCAACTCCGGTCGCCCCATGGCGTCGGAAGTCGAGATATCGTTGAACGCCTTGATCATGCCAAACACGGTGCCGAGCAGGCCCAGCAGGGGCGAGATCGTGGAGACGGCGTTGAAGATGCGGACGTATTTGCGCAGCCCGTTCGAGGCCCGCTCGCCGGCGTCAAGCACGGCCTGCTCGACTTCGACCGCCGGACGGCCCCACTTGCGTACGGCCGCGGCGAACACCTGGGCGACCGGGCTGCCGTTCTCTTCGCACAACTCGAGCGACTTTTCGCGATCGAGCTGCCCTTCGCTGAGCTGGTGCAAAAACCGCTTTACGAACGGCCGCGGGATGACGCGACCGCGCCGCAGCGCGATGGCCCGTTCAAACACGAACACCAAGGTGATGAACGAGCAGAAGAGAATCGGCACCATCAGGATGCCGCCGGCCTTGATGATCTGAAACAGATTTCGCTGGGGGATCAGGTCGGTGGCAGAAACGGGAGTGGCCGCCCCCGGCGAGTTGGCCGTCGATGGGTTCGCCTCTGGCTCGCCTTCGGCCTGACCCGCGGCCGATCTGGCCAACGAACCAACGCCGATCACCAAGACCACCGCCAAAAAGAACGTGAATTGTCGTGGAGCGTGAGTCATTTTTGCGTGTGCCCCTCTAAGGCGTTCAGCCGCTGGGCGGCGTCTTTCACCAGCGGCGAGTCAGGATACGACTTCATCAGTTTGTCGTACAGCTCGGCCGCCTGCTTCGGCTCGCCCAGGTTCTCGTGACACTTGGCCGCCTCGAACAGGGCCGCGGCCTGCCAGGTCGGGTAGGCATACAGAATCTCGACTCGTAGGTACTCACGCAGCGCCGACTCGTAGTTTTTCTGGTGAAAGAAGGTCTCGCCGATCATCCACTGGGCTTTGGCGGCCGTCTCGCTCTTCTCGCCGGCTTCGCTCTTGACCACGCGTCGATAGGCGGCCCGCGCATCATCAAAGTTGCCCAGGCTGGCGTGACAACGGCCGATCACGTAGTCAACCTCGTACTGCTGCTCGAAGTCGGGGAAGTCGGTTTCGATTTGCGAGGCCATTTCCAGCGCGTCGTGCCACTCCTTGTTCCGGGCGAGAATCTGCGCCCGGCGCAGCGGGATCATGCCCAGCCATTTGTCGCTGCGTCCCTGAGTCGATTCGGCCAGTTCTCGGAAGGCCTCGGCGGCCCGATCGAAGTCGGCCTCGCGATAGGCGGCTTCGGCCAGAAGATAACGGGCCAAGGGGACGATCGGGCTTTCGGGAAACTCGGCCAGCAGCCGCTCCAGGGGGGCCGTCGTTCGCGGCCACTCGTTTTGCGCGGCGGCAATTTGTGCTTCGAGGTAGAGGGCATGCGGCAGCACCTCCTCTCCCGGATCGCCGCCGATCAGTTCGCTGGTAAGCTGCGCGGCGCGGGGGTAGTCCTTGGTTTCGTAGGTTCGCTCCGCCAGACGGTACACCGCATCCGCCCAGAAACGGCTCTTGGGCATGAGGGTGTGCAGCCGCTCGAAGATCTCGCTCGCCTTGTCCGGCTCGTCCAGGTCACGCAGCGTCCAGGCCCATTCGTAGAGCACCGCGTCGTGCTCGGGGGCCGCAGGAAACTGCCGGTCGAGCTGCTCGTAGAGGGCGGCCGCCTTTTGCGGCTGCTTGAGACGATGCTCGGCGCGGGCGGCTGCCAGCAGGGCCGGCGCTAGCGCGGAGCTCGTGGGATACTTGTCGATCACCTGCCGGTACGATCGCAAAGCCGCCTCGTCGTCTTTAAGCTGCTCCAACAGTTGGCCGCGGGCCAGCGCCGCCTGCGAGGCAAGCGGATCGTCGGCGTGGTCGGTGAGCAGCCGGTCGAGCGCCTCGACCGCCTGCGAGGTTTCGCCCAACTTCAGCTCGCTACGGGCCAGGCCCCATAAAGCGCGTGCCTTGAACGGCGATTTGCCGGCCGCCAATCGCCCGAACAGCTCACTCGCCCACGTCGCATCGAGCTGGTCCAGCGCCGACTCCGCCAGTGATAGGATGGCGGAGGGGAGGACGTCGGTGTCTTGCGACTGCGAAAGTTGGTCGGCATAGAGCGATTTGGCTCGATCGAGTTGTCCCGTCTTGGCCAGACAAACCGCCATCTCCGCCGGCGTCCAAATCGCCGCGCTCGGGTCCGACTTGGCTGCGTCGCGACCGGCGCTCGAGAGCCGTTCGAGCAGCGGCAAAGCATCGGCGAAACGATTCAAACCAATCAGGGCGGCAGCGCGCTGACGGTGGACGTCGATCCACAATTGGCGTTTGGCGGCATCCGCCGCATCGCCGGAGTCGCTGGGGTCCTTACCAATCGACACCGGGTCGACCGCCTGCAAGGCGTCGTCGTATCGCCCGAGCCCGGTGTAGGCGGCCGCGAGCAGGCAGCGGTCCGCGTCCTTTTGCGGTGATGCGTCAGCCGTCTCGGTCGCGGTCAGGCGCTCAAAAACCGAGGAGGCTCCCTCGAAATTTTTTTGCTCCAGCAGCGATCGACCGACCAGGCGATCGACCTGGTCACGCATTGACGACTCGGGATATTCTTCGGCAAAACGCTCGGCCAGGCGATCGACCGACTCGTGGTCGCCGGACAGAAGGGCGGCCTGCACGAGCCCGACCGCGCTCTTCTGGGCAAATTCGCCGTCGGGCCAAACCCGGAGCACGCGCTGAAACTGGTCCTCCGCCGCTTTCGCTTTGCCGGCGTGCAGCAGCGCGTCGCCCGCCTGGAAGAGGGCGGATGCCGCGAGCTTCCCTTCGCCGGACTCTTCGGCGGCCAACAGTAGTGTGTCGGCCGCCTTCAGCCACTCGTGCCTGGCCGCTTGCACCAACCCCAGCCAGTAGCGGGCCTCCGCCGCCACCGATTTCTCGGCGAGCAGCGACTCGAACCGTTTGCCGGCCGGCTCGAGCCGGTTCAATTGATACAGAGACTGGCCCGCCGCCAGGGCGGCCTTCACGCGTAAGCCGCTGCCGGCGAACCGAGGAACTTCGAGCAAATCCTGGAAGCAGGCCAGCGCCTGCTCGTAGTCGCCCCCGGCGTAGAAACTGGCGGCCAAGCGAAACTGCGACTTATCGGCCCAGGCGTTCCTCGACTTGGAGGCGAGGGCCAGGTAGAGCCGCCGGGCGTCTTCGACGCCGCCTTGCGTCTCCAGCGCCTTGGCCAGCCCAAAGCGGCAGTCGTCGGCGAGAGGTCCCTGGGGAAAGCGGCGCAACGCCTCCTCGTACCATTTTTGCGACAGGCGGAAGTCGTTGTTGCGGGCGGCGATGTCGCCGAGGTAGGCCAGAACGTAGCCGTTGAGCGGGTCGTCGGGAAAGTCGGTGTAGAAGCGTTCGAGCTCGGCTTGCGACTCGGCGTAGCGGCCCGCCAGGTAGACCGCCTCGCCGGCGCGAAACCGGGCCTTGGTCGCCAGACGGTCTTGCGGCGCGTGTTCGGCGAAGGCGCGAAAGGCCTGTGCGGCGTCGTCGAATCGCCGTAGTTGAAGCAGCGACTCGCCCAGATAAAACCGGGCCTTCGAGGCGCTTGCGTGTTCCGGGTTTTGTACCAAAAACGCCTGGAATTCGTCGGCCGCAAATTTCCAGCGTTTTTCCTTATAGTGCCCGGCTGCCACCGCATATTGATCTTCGGCCGGACCAGACAGGGCGGCGTGGGCCACCAAGGCGAGGATGGCCCCGCTCAAAACCAGAATCCGCACACGGCGAAGAAATGGCACTTGGCAGAAATCAGGCCAGCGCGGCGATGCCATTCGGACGGAACGTGGTGGTGGAGGCGAACCTAGGGCAATTCATCCTAATGCCGATGCGCAAAGGGTGACAAGAGCATCGTTCGCCAGGCGGTGGGTTAGAGTGTGGGGCTTTGCCCAAAAGGTCCCGTTTGCCCCGAAAGTCGCGAACCCAGTAAGTCTGCCCGTCGCCCGCTTGCTCTACCTCCTCAAACGGTCAACGCCGTTATTCACGAATATCCTTGGTTGATCGAGCCAGTGATCGCTCTGGCCGAAGCATGGTAGAATAACGCATCGCTTCGTTTCCTGGCCTCACCCTCATGCCGTTGTCCGACCTTCTCGAACTCTCCCTGGACCAGCTTCGCGGCTGGATGACCGAACACGGCTTGCCGGCCTATCGGGCGGGCCAGGTGTGGCGCTGGCTGTTTGAAAAGCGAGCCGGCGATTTCGAGGAGATGTCCGACCTGCCGAAGTCGATGCGGGGCCTGCTCGCGGAGAACTTTCGGATCTGGACCACGAGCGTCGCCTTCCATCCGACCGCGGCCGACGGCACCGAAAAACTGCTGCTGCAACTGGCCGACCGCCAGCAGATCGAGTGCGTGCTCATTCGCGAGGGCAAACGCCGGACGATCTGCATCAGCACGCAGGTCGGCTGCGCGATGGGCTGCGTTTTTTGCGCCAGCGGCCTGGAAGGTGTGGCCCGAAATCTTACGACTGGCGAGATCGTCGAGCAGATGCTGCGGCTGGCCCGCTTGCTGCCCGACGACGAGCGGATCAGCAACATCGTCGTGATGGGCATGGGCGAACCGCTGGCCAACCTCGACCGGCTGCTTCCGGCGCTCGAAGTCGCCAGCCAGGCGAGCGGACTGGGCATCAGCGCCCGGCGGATTACCGTCTCGACCGTCGGCCTGCCGCAGGCGATCGATCGCCTGGCCGAACTCGACTTGCACTACCACCTGGCCGTGTCGCTGCACGCGCCCAACGACGAGCTGCGCGACGAGCTGGTCAAGGTGAACAAGAAAACGGGAATCGAGCCGATCCTGGCGGCGGCCGACCGCTACTTTGAGCACACGGGCCGCCGGTTGACCTTTGAGTACGTGTTGCTGGGCGGCGTCAACGATCAGCCAGAGCACGCCCGCGAACTGGCGAGGCTGCTCAGGGGCAAGGTCGCTTTGCTCAACGTCATCCCCTACAACCCGGTGGCCGGCCTTCCCTATCGAATGCCGTCGGCCGCGGCACAGGAGCGATTCGTCAAGATCCTGACCGAAGGGGGGATCAACACCCAGGTGCGGCAACGCAAAGGCGACCGCATCGACGCGGCCTGCGGCCAGTTGCGCCGAAGCCGCAAATTCGCGATGCCGGTGGCGCAAGCATAAAGAGGGCCCGATGCGATCGCCTCGCGATTCGCAAAAAAACCTTCTTTTATCCAGGCCTCCTAATCGGCACAGCTCATCGCCTCTAGAAAATCGTTCGCGGCAGAAGCGGAACGAGACGATTTATTGTAGACTAGGCGCGTGGGGGGTTCAGGCGGTCATTGTTCAGGCGCAGGGAAGTGCCCCAGCTTTGGGAGTCGGTGCAATGCAGTCCTCCTCGACGGTGGAAGAATTGTTGGCGCAGGTGGACGCCATTCCGGCGGGCGAACACTCGTTTCAGTTGTGGGTTCCCAGCCAGTTGACGCTCGACAACGAGGCGGTCGTCGCCGATCTGGCGATGGGATTTTTGCTGGATCGTATCATCGGCAAGGGCCTTTACCCTCGCGGATACGAAGAAGGCGACGGCGGAAGACTCTACAAGTACGCCACCGAGTTGTGCGCCTGATACGTCGGCGCTTCTTGACTTGCGAAGCGAGGCTTGTGCGCGCAGGTCTCTGACGCAGCGCGCCCCGCTTTGGACTTTCAGCCTGACCCACCTTATGCTTGGTGGATCATGCACAACCCGGGCGCCGAACGCCGCCGGCTGCAGTCGCTTGACCGCAGCTCGCTAGAAAAGTACCAGCTTGACCGGCTCAATTCGCTGCTGAGCGAGATCCTTCCTGCGAATTCGTTCTATTCCAGCGCGCTGGCCGGCGTCGAGTTACCGCTACGTTCGTTGGCCGATCTCGAACGGCTTCCCTTCACCACCAAGGACGATTTGATCGGCGCGGGAGGCGGACCGGCTGCGAACCGGACCTGGCCGGTCGAAAGGTACGTTCGTTTCCATCAGACTTCCGGGACGCGCGGGCGCCCCTTGGCCGTGCTCGATACGGCTGAGGACTGGGCCTGGTGGATCGAGTGCTGGCAGTACGTGCTTGACGCGGCCGGCGTCACGCCGGCGGATTGCGTGATGATGGCCTTTTCGTTTGGACCGTTCATCGGATTCTGGAGCGCTTACGAAGCGTCCGCGGCCCGCGGCTGCCTGGTTGTGCCCGGCGGCGGAATGACGAGCGCCGCGCGGGTCGAACTGATGCGCAACAGCCGGGCAACCGTCGTCTGCTGCACGCCAAGCTACGCCCTGCACCTGGCCGAAGTGGGCCGGCAGCGTGAGTTCGATTTGGGAGCATTGGGGGTGCGCGTGCTGATCCTGGCAGGCGAGCCGGGGGGTTCGATTCCTGCCACCCGGAGACGCATCGAGCAAGCCTGGCGAGCCGACGTGATCGATCACGGGGGCGCCACCGAAGTCGGCGCATGGGGTAGCGGCGATTGCGAAGGCCGCGGCCTGTATGTGACGGAGAGCCAGTTCATCTCCGAATTTCGCTCGCCGACGACAGGCGGGCGGGCTAAGGAGGGGGACTTGGCTGAGTTAGTGCTCACAACGCTGGGGCGGGCCGGGTGCCCAGTCTTCCGCTACCGGACAGGCGACCTCGTGCGGCCGACCTGGTGCGAGAACCGCTTTGTGTTGCTCGAGGGGGGCATCGTCGGCCGGACGGACGATATGCTCACTGTCCGTGGCGTGAACGTTTTTCCGACGGCGCTAGAAGAGATTCTCCGAGGCTTTCCCGAAGTCGATGAGTTCAGGTTCACCGCATCGAGAATCGAGGAGATGGACCAGGTGACGGTTGAGGTGGAGGACCGCCTGGAGCGGCCAACACGGATCGCCGAAGAGTTGCACCTGCGGCTAGGATTAAGAATGGATGTGAAATGCGTTCCACCCGGCACCTTGCCCCGATTCGAAGGAAAGGGGAAAAGGTTTGTGGACAACCGAGGTTCCTCCGGCACTCCATGACGAGCAAAGTAGCCCCGGCACGCCGCGACGGGAAGGTGGCCCCGTCGGGCCGCGCGTTCACCGCCCGGCGTCGGAGCAACCACAATCAGGCACTGAGCTATTGAAGACAACATGATCGAAACGCGTGAGCTAACGACTGCATCCGAGTTGCGGCGGGCGATCCGAGCCGGCCGGCACACGGGGCCGACAGCCGGATTGGTGCCGGGGTTCGTGCAAGCGAACGTCGTTATCCTGCCGCTTGCCGTCGCAACCGAGTTTGGCGACTTCTGCCGACTGAACAGCCGACCCTGCCCGCTGATCGACCAGACCGAACCGGGCAACCCGGAACCCAAACGCTCGGCCGCCGGCGCCGATCTGCGGACCGACGTTCCGCGCTACCGGGTTTTTCGGCAGGGCGTCGCCGAACCGATTGAGCCGACCGACGTGCTCTCGCTCTGGCGAGACGACCTGGTCGGCTTTCTGCTCGGCTGCTCCTTCACATTCGAGAGGGCTCTCTTGGAGGCGGGGCTGCCGGTGCGGCACATCGAACTGGGCCGGAACGTACCCATGTTTCGCACCAGCGTCTCCTGCCGCCCGGCCGGGCGCTTCGCCGGCCCGCTGGTGGTGAGCATGCGGCCTTATCGGCCCGACCAGGTGGAGCGAGTGCGGGAGATCACGGGCCGCTACCCCACGATGCACGGCGAACCGGTTCACATCGGCGACCCGCTGAAACTGGGAATCGTCGACATCGCCAGGCCCGACTTCGGCGACCCGGTGCCGATCGAGCCGGACGAAGTACCGGTCTTCTGGGCCTGCGGCGTGACCCCCCAGCTTGCCCTCGAAGCAGCCAAACCCGAACTGGCGATCACGCACAGCCCGGGCTGCATGTTTGTGACGGATTTGAGAGAGGACACGGACGCTTGATGGAACCTCGACCGACCAACCTCGCGCTACAGGGCAACGACCGCCTGCTGATCGAATGGAGCGACGGACAGCGGCGGAGCTACGAATTTGGCGAATTGCGAAACCACTGCCCGTGCGCGACCTGCCGCGAAAAGCGCTCGCAGCCACCTCCGCCCGCGACCTCTCTCACCATCCTCTCCGCGGCCGAAACGGCGCCGCTCAAACTCATCGACATGAGCCCGGTGGGCAACTACGCCTACACGATCAAATTCAGCGACGGCCACGACACGGGGATTTACACGTTCGCCCTGCTCCGCGAACTGGGTCGGGAGGAGAGGTAGGCAGGGGGGACCATGAGCCCATCCGACCGAATTCTCGGTTGCCTCCTGGGCGGCGCCCTCGGCGACGCAATGGGCGGGCCTTATGAGAACAAGCCTTCACCAATTCGCCTGATCGCGGACGTTCCGTTGAGGCTCTCCGACGACACGCAGCTTACGCTTTCAACTTGTGAGGCGATCGTGGAGGCGGGTCGGCCCAGTCCGCAGCTCGTCGCCGCGGCCTTCGCCGCCTTGTTTCAGCAACGGGGCCTAAGGGGACTCGGAGCCAGCACCTATAAGGCGTTGCAGGAACTCGCGGCGGGCGGGCACTGGGCCCTCGTTGGCGGCAAAGGAGAACTTGCGGCGGGCAATGGCCCGGCTACGCGCATCGCGCCACTAGCATTCTTGCTTGATCCGTCGAGCAGCTCCGACAGACAGATCATCCGCGACGTTTGCCGGATAACGCACCACAACGAAGAGGCGTACTGTGGTGCTCTGGCCGTCGTCCGCGCCATCAGGTTGGCATTCCGTGGCTGCTGGCGGGCCGGAAGGGGACTTCTGCACGAGGTGGCCTTAGGTCTGCCCGATTGCGCCGTAAGAGATCGGCTTACCGCGATGTCTCCGGATTTTGCGAGTGTTCCGCTCGCCGAGATTGCACGCCGCTTCGGCACGTCAGGTCATGTTGTCGAGTCGGTGCCCTTTGCGTTGATGGCGGCGGAGCACCTTGGCGAGATGAGCTTCTCTGCCGTCATCGAAGAGGTCGTCATGGCGGGGGGTGACACCGACAGCACGGCGTCGATGGCGGGGCAGATTTGCGGCACTTGCGTCGGACAACAGGCTCTACCAGATGACTGGCTCGATCGGCTGCCGGAGGCGCACGACGTTAGGCGGACAGCCGATTGTTTTGCCAGGTTCGTCGACTCGTCGCCGCCGGCCCCTGGTGCTTAGCGCAGCTCCTTCAGCCGCTTGGGGGCGGCGACGTGCGGCGACGCCGTGGTCGATTCGTCGGCCAGGGACTCGGCCTCCTGCGACCGTTCCGAGGCGTCGGCGTAGTAGAGTGTGGTCTCCTCTTCAGCCAGTTCCGTCCCCAGTGACTTGCACTGCAGAACGACGCGGAAACGGTGCGAGCCGGGCGTTGATGCTTTAGCGTGAATCTTCAAGATTTTCTCCTGGCCGGGGCCAAGTGAGGCCAACGTGTGGAAGACCACCTCGCTGCCCGATAGCGAATGGGCCAGGCCGTCCACCGACACCGGCTCGACGCCGTCGGAGAACGAGGCCCTCACGTCGACCCCTTCCGCCGCTTTATCGCCTCGGTTGCGAACCCGCACTTCGTAAACGGAGTCGTCTCCGACCGGCACGGCGCCCGAAGGATCGGCGATATCGAGCACCAGGTCGGCCACCGCCACGACGTCCGTCTTGGCAAGGTTCGTGTGTTTCAGATCACCGTCGGCTTGGGCCGAGACCTCGACCCGGTTTTCCCCCGGCGCTTTGACCAGGCATTTGACCGTATACAACTGCTCGCTGCCGGCCGCGAGCGAGGAGAGCGACCAGGTGGTGCGGCCGTGTTTGACGTCGATCTTGCCATCGTGCGAGGCGGCCACGCATTCCGATCCTTCAGGCAGCGTTGCCACCACCTTGACCTTGCGAGCCGGGGCGTCGCCCGGGTTGCGAACTCGCACGCGGTAGGTGGCCGGCGTGCCGGCGTATTGCTGCGCCGGTCCTACGACCTCGACCTGGATGCCGGCCTGCCGCACCGCCACGTCTTCTGAGGCGGCGGCGGCCAGATTCCCGTCGGCGGTGGCGCGAGCTTGAATCGTCAACTTGCCCCCTTGCCGGGCCACCAGCTCGATCTCGACAGCTTTGCTCTCGCCCGCCTTGAGGGTGCCGATGCGGTGCGTCGCCGGATTGCCTTCTTCCGGCGGCAGCGGCAGGAGGTGGATGACCGTGTTCTCGGCCGGTCCGTTGCCCGGGTTGCTGATCACGAGCCGATAAACCTCTCGTTCCCCGCAGTGCACTTCGCTCGCCCCTTCGATGGCCAGAGCGAGCTTGGCTTCCTGCACGTCGAGCGTCGTCTTGGCCGAAACGGCCGCGCATCCGCACCGCACGTCGAGCGCCAGCGAGGCGCTGTCGTGTGGCACGATCCGCAGCACCAGTTCTTCGTGTTTTCGGGCCGCCAGGCTGCGTATGGCCCATTGCACGGCCGATCCACTAGGAGCCCGATCGACCGTGCCGGTTGTCGGGCGCACCGAGGCCAACTCGGCCGAGTCGGGCAACGAAACCATGACCACCAGGTCGCTGGCCGGCTGATCGCCCTCGTTGGTCACGGCCAGCTTGTATTCGGCCGCCTGTCCCACGGCCATCCGGCGCGGTCCGGTGGCCCGTAGCGTTACCTTCGGCGTGGTTCGCGTGAACAAGGAACCATTATCGCCAGTACTTTCCGAGGCGTGCTTTTCTGAGCTGCCGGTCCTCGCCGAGTGGGGCCTCGCCAGAGCCGCGACCGGCTTGTCCTCTTCCGGTTCCGCGACCGCTTCGTGCAGCGGTATCAAGGCGACTTCCGGCTCCTCAACCTCCTCGGTGTTTTCGGCAACCGGCTCCTCGAAAGCGGGCGGAGTGTCGTCTGTCTGTTCGTCGTCCGTGGCTTGCGTTCGGGCGGCCGTTCGGCGGCTGGAAGCGGCGCTGGTCGGCTTCTTGGGCGCCGGCTTCACTTCGGCCTCTGTTTCGGTCTTGGCCTTGTTGGCCGACTGACTTGTCATGCGAGGGGGCGGGGTCTCGGTCTTTTTGGCACGTGACGCAGGCGCGTGGTTGTGCGTTGCCAGGTGCGGCGCGGGTTCGTCTGGTGCAAACTCGGCCGTCAGCGACCGCCGGAAGCGGCTCCATCGTTCGGCGATTGGCCCGCGGGGCGTCGAAGGACGGCCATCTTGTGCGGCGGCGAAAGAAGCGAACAGGCCCAAAGCCGCCAGGCCTACCAGGAACCGGTCGAACCGAACCATAGTGCGTCCTGCCGTAGTGATTGCGCGGGAAATATTGTTCCATCGCGACTTATCGGCTGCCCGGCCTTTAACGCTGCAACATTCCTGACGCGGGTTTTGCTGCAACCAAAGGGTGCCCCTCAACATGCGCGCGATTTGTGAGCTTCTCGCCGATTTTTGCCCCGAAACCATTCGCCCCTCGTCAGGTTATCTACTTCGCTCTTGCCTGGCTTACCGCGTCCCTCGGTTTTCTCCCGCAGTTCGATTCGGTTGTTACGGTGCTCTGCGGAGGCAGCGCAGATCGGGGGCGACTTCACGTCTTTTGCTCGCTGGGGACGGGCGGCGCGCCGCAGACGGCCTCGTTCCACGCCCGCAGGGCAATCTGGGCGAAAGTGCTGGTCAGAAAGCCGAGAAATCCGCCCACGATGGCGGCAGAGAGCGTGCCGACCATCACGCCCGTGTAGCCGGCCTGATCCAGGCTCAAGAGAAAAAGAGATACGCCTCCCAGCGTTCCGCCGATGAGGGCTCCTGCCGCGGTGACGACGAACATGGGCCAGCCGGGCCGCGCGCTTTCGCTCAACCGTACCGCTCCTACCACGGCGCTTGACGTTCGCCCGTCCCGGCCGTCCTGCAAAGCTCGGTTGTTCCGCCCCTCTTCGTCGAGGCTGTGCTGCGTCTCGCCGGGAGCAATTCGTGTCCCCCAGAAATTGGCCGTGACGTGCGCCAGCACCAGCACCAAAAACCAAACGAGGATGGCCGACCAGACGGCTCCGACGAAGTGCATCACGGCGAACAGACCGCTGGCGGCCGCCATCAACCAGAGGATCGTCCGCAACCGGAACTGCAACGGCACCCGGGCACGGCGGGGGATCGCTCCGCCAGCAGGGGCGGTTTCGGCTCGCTCGCGCGTTTGGGGCGCGCGCGTAAGTCGCCTGGCTTCGGCAAGCCGAGCTAGTCCGTCGAAGGAAGCGTCAGGCCGATCGTCGTTCACGCTGGTCGATCCACGATCCGTTTGTTCCGTTCATTTTCGCCGTTCGTAAAACCGGCTCAAGGCCCGAATACGGTGCACCTGGTATGCCACGGCGGCCCCCATGGCGACCAGCCCAACGGCGAAGTAGACGTGGTCGTCGCTGTTCAGCGGGGGAACCGTCTGGAGCCAGGTCCGCACGAGGTAGTAGTCGGCCGCCAGCACGCCATACGACAGGACGGATAGGCCCGTCATCAGCCACACCAGTCGCTCCCGAAACCAGAGGCCGGCCGCCACGATCAAGAGCGGATAGCCGATCATCAGCGGACTGGCGCGGCCGTCTCCCAGCAAAAGCACCCACAGCAGGGCCGCCGCGTCGACGAACGCCCAGGCGGCGGGCATCGCCACCTGCCAGCTCTCGCGGCGCATGAGCCGCTGAAAGACGACGGACAGGGCGATCCAGATCGCCAGCACGATGGTCACGGAGTAGTGGAAATTGTCTTCCAGGCGGTGCAGCACGTAATAATCGAACAGTTCCACGCCGTAAAAAAATACGATCACCGCCAGCCGGGAGGCCAGGGCCGGCTCGCGCCGGCCCCAGCGGGTGAGCCGCAACCAGGGGGTCACGGCGCTCACTTCGACCGACTCCCCCTTGAGATATCGCTCCAGGTCGTCGGCCAGCGCGGCCGCCGAGGGATAGCGGTTGGCCGGATCCTTTTCCAGGCACCGCAGGCAGATCTGAGACAGGCTGCGTGGAATCGACCGGTCGAGCTGCCTGGGGGAAGGCGGCTCCCGCTCCAGCACCTGAATCAGCACGTCGATCGGCGTCTCGGCGATGAACGGCGGCCGGCCGGTGAGCAGCTCGTAGAGCACGGCGCCCAGGCTGTAGACGTCCGAAACCGGAGTGGCGCGGCTCGTCTGCCCGGCCGCCTGCTCCGGAGCCATGTAACTCGGCGTTCCGGCCGCCATTCCGCTTTGCGTGAGCTGCGAGTCGTCGTAGAGGAGCTTCGCCAGGCCAAAATCGGTGACGATCGGCTGGCATTCGGCGTCGACCAGGATGTTGGAGGGTTTGAGATCGCGGTGGACGATTCCCTGCCCGTGCAGGTAGTCGACGGCGCGGGCGACGGCGCACAAGAGCCGGACGGCGCTCTCGCGGTCGAGGGCTCGACGGGCCAGGCACTGGGCAAGGCTCAGCCCCTCGATATAGTCCATCGCCAGATACGGGATTCCCTCGACCTGGCCCGATTCCAGCACGCGCACGATGTTGGCGTGGCGCAGGTTCGCGGCCGCCTGCCCTTCCGCCGCGAAGCGGCGCAGTTGGTCGGGCGACGCGAGCCCGCAGCCGTGGATGATCTTCAGCGCCACCATGCGGCGCAGGCTCTTCTGCCGCGCCTGATAGACCACGCCCATGCCGCCGCGGCCGATCTCGCGCAGCAGTTCGTAGTCGCCCAGTTCTCGCGGCAGGGCAAATGCATCGGTGGTTCTGCTCACCGAGTCAAGCGGCAACGTGGGCGCGTCGGCAACCGCCTCCTCGGCCCTGAGTTCGACCATGTCGGAGGCGAACCGGTCGAGAGCGTCGAGACAGTCGATGGCCCGCGCCAGGTCGGGCCGGGCGCGAAGGATTTCGTCGCGACCGGCCTTTCGGCCGGCGTGCAGGCCGTCGAGGTAGGCGTTGAGCACCTCGATCGTTGTTTCGTCCTCGTCGACGTAATCCGCAGCGCTCATCTGATCAAGAACTCGGAGGTCACCATTTCTTACATGCTACCACCTGGCGTATCGCCCGCGCAACGGGCGGCGAATACAATCGGAGCGTGCCTTTCCTCCCCGCTCCCTGCGGAAGAGGGCTAGGGGTGAGGGAGGTTGCACTAAAGATCGGCCTGCAACTGGTTCCACCCGCCCTCACCCCAGCCGCACGGCAAGACCGCGGAACGCCCTGTCTATGTCGTCGCCCGTCGCACTCGTCACAGGAGGTTCGCGCGGCATCGGCCGCGCCATCTCGCTTCAGTTGGCCCGCCTGGGGCACTCGGTTGTCGTCAACTTTGCGGCCAATCAACGGGCCGCGGACGAAACCGTGCGATCGATTGCGGAGGCCGGCGGCCAGTCGGTCGCCGTGCAAGCCGACGTGGCCAACGACCACGACCACGAGCGTTTGATCGCCACCGTGATCGAACGATTTGGCCGAATCGACGTGCTCGTCAACAACGCCGCGATCACTTCCCCCGGCCGCCTCGACCTGCTCGAGGCGACGCAGCAGAACTGGGACGCCGTGTTCGCGGCCAATCTGAAAGGCCCCTTCTTTCTGACGCAGTTGGCGGCAAAACAGATGATCGGGCTGATCGCGTCGGGGACAATCGCGGCCGGCAAGATCATCAACATCTCGTCGATCTCCGGCTACGCGGCGAGCACCGACCGGGGCGACTACTGCCTGGCGAAGGCGGCCATGCAGATGCTCACGTGGCTGTGGGCCGACCGGCTGGCGAGCGAGCAGATCCAGGTGTTTGAGATTTGTCCGGGCGTGATCGCCACCGACATGACGGCCGGAGTGCGAGAGAAATACGACCGGCTGCTGGCGGAAGGGCTCGCTCCGCTGCGCCGTTGGGGGCGGCCCGAAGACGTGGCCCGCGCGGTGGCCGCGATCGTGGGCGACTACTTTCCCTACAGCACGGGCGAGCGGATCAATGTCGACGGCGGCTTCCACATCCGGCGGCTATGACAAAGATCCGCTCGAACGCAAACATTCTCCTAACAGCCGGCCGCTAAACTGCCCGCTGAGCCTCGCAGTCCCACCCGGCCTCAATCCCACCCTGCGCATAGGAGAGCACATGTTGTCAGTCCCCGCGCCGATCAGGCGAATCATCCCGGCCGTTCTCCTTGTGGTCACGGGCTGCACGGGCTCAGAGATCACCGAGCGGACGCTCGTCGGCACGTGGCGCGCGAAGGGGAGCGGCACCGGCATGGCAATGAAAATCAAGTCTGAGAATCCGAACGCAAAAAGCTCCGAAGTCCTGGCGGCCGCCAAAGCGCTGAGCGCCACTTCTCTGGAGATCAAAGAGGGCCCCCTTTTCACTCTCGCCTATGGCGTCAATACCTACGATGGTTCATGGAAATTCGATAAAGAGGCCGGCTTCGTCGAGCTTGACGTGAAAACGATGAACGGCGAGGACGCCGATCCCAAACAGATTCTCACCTCGGCCTTTCTCGGCATCATCGACCGCAAGGATGGAACGATGCGACTCTTTCCGGGAGATCGAAAGACCTACGAGGATCTCAAACAGAGGAATGATAAAGGGGCCGACCTCCTCAACGTTCGGCTACACAAGGGGTAGAAGGGGCCGTGATCAGCCCGCTACCACCTGGCGGCGACTGCTACTCTTGTTCCTCGCCCGAGCTACAATCGAAGCTCACGCGTGGGGGGGTTTCGCCCCCCGGCTCTACCGCTGATGCTTCTCGGGCGTCGCCATGTCGCGAATTCAAATCTGGGTTCTCATCGGGGCTCTGGTCGCAATTCATCTGACGATGGCCTTGCTGCTGAACCCGTCTGGTCTGGCAGCGAGTTCCGGTCCGATTGAAACGCGCGCCACTTTGGCATGCATAGGCGTTTTGATCGCACAGCCGGCCCTGCTTTCAATTTGGGCGGCGCTCGGGCCTCAAACGTCCCTGCGGCGCTGGGTTCAGGTGCTGGCCCTTCTAGCCTGCCTGACACTGGCGAATGAATTCGCCCAGGTGAACAACGCCCAGCGGGCAGGCGAAGCGGGTGAGATCATGCAGCCGCTTCAGTGGGGCGCCGCCGTCCTTGTGTGTCTGCTCCCGCTCTGGGTGTTGCGCCGGAAACTCCGCTGGCGGATTCGACCACCCGCCGGCCTCTCTCGGCAAGTCGACGACGGCGAACATCAGTTCTCGATGCGTGGCTTGTTGACGGCGATGGCCGCGCTGGCGGCATTCTTGGCCGCTCTGCGATGGCTGCACCCCATGAGCAATCTCACGGCCTGGCCCGAACATCTGCTGCGGTATTTCGCCCTGGGTGCAACGATGGCTGTGCCGGGCATGTTGGTGATTCTCATCTTCTGGTTGCTCGTGGCCGACGGACCGAGCACCCGCTGGCGATGGTCCTTCGCGCTCTTTGGCTTGGTCGTGTTGGTGACGGTGGCCGCCGCCGTGGCCGGTTTTGGTTCGCCAGGCGAAGTCGGCGAACTGATCTTCGTCGTGCTGGGCATCATGCTCTGCGCTGCCGGCACCTCGCTGGTCGTTCGCATGTGCGGCTACCGGCTGGTGCGAACGGCCGCGCACAGCGAAACGGAAACCGACGACGCGGTTGCGCCCTTGCCGACAGAAGCCGCATCTCAACGTTTCGTTTTGACCGGCGCCGCGATGGGCCTGCTTGTCGCGGCCCTGGCGATGACCGTCCCCCATCGATTGAGCGTCTGGCGAGAAATGGCCGAGCAGCGAGGCTGGGCCGCGAGCGGCTTGCTGGCGTCGCTCGTCGAGGGACAGGTGGTCAGATTGCGGGCGTTTGACGGCGTTAGCACGCGCATCAGTCCGGCCACAATCGCCCAGATCAATGCGTGCGAACACTTGCAGCAGCTTGCACTTTGCGGTTCTACGGTCACCGACGATACGCTGGAACTCCTCGTGGGACTGCCTAGCTTGACCAAGCTTTCGCTGTTCGGCGCCCGCATTACCGACGAAGGAGTTCGTCACCTCGGCGAATTTCGCAGCCTGAGGGATCTCGATCTGCGGATGACGGACGTGACCGATGATGGTCTGATTGCGTTGGCTGGCTTGCGAGAACTGGTCGCCCTCGACCTGGGGCATACGCGGGTCACGCCGGAGGGCCTGGCGTGGCTCAACGAACGCCGGCCCGATCTGACCGCCAGCGCGATAACGAACGACGTGACAACAGGCCAGATTGCTCAGTTCTTCCGGCCTCGGCAAACGCGGCTGTCGCAAGCAGCGCCTGGGCCAGCCACGCTGCGGGTGCGCGCCGCGGGGCCCGGCGTGACCGATTCTGGCGTGGCAGCGCTGCGCGGCATGACCAGCATCGTCGATCTGGACCTGACGGACGCTCGTGTCACCGACGCCGCGGTCAACGACCTAAGCACGTTGAGCGGGTTGAAAGAACTCGTGCTACGCGACACGGGAATCACCAAGGCAGGCATCGACTCGCTCCGGCAGAAGCTGCCTGAGTGCGAGATTGCGCCGTGACTGCCGGCCTCTGTGTGCGGAGTTGTTCGGTGCCCAACAGCAACGACAGTAACTGGGCACACGGCTCTGAAAAAAGGAGGTTTTTTGACGTACGGGTGACACTTGCAAATCGGTGGACGCCGATTTAGCACATCGTTAGACTAGCGCGAGCTTGCAATTCCGTGCGTTGCGCGGCGCAAGCATCAGCGGAAAAAGCGCCGCCGGAAACGTCAGACCGGCATTCCTAGGATGCGCTCGGGGAGCAAACCATGATGAGGTGCTTTCGTTCGTCACTATGTCGTTGTCCTGAGAACCAGTCTCGGCGAAGAACGGCCCAGAGCGCCACAGCACGCCACAGAACGTTTCGTGCCGTCGGTTGGGAAGAGCTCGAACGCCGGGTGCTGCTGACCGCGGCGGCGACCATCACTTGGACTGGCGGCTCGACCAGCAGCAGCAACTGGAGCGACCCGGCCAACTGGGACCTCAACCGCGCCCCGATCGACGGCGATAGCCTCGTCTTTCCCGGCACCGCCCAGCGGCTGGCCAACAACGACGACATCGGGGGCTTGAGCGTCAACTCGATCGCTTTCCAGGGAGCGTTCAGCACCACCACGGGCGGTTATACGCTGAGCGGAGACGATTTGACGGTCGGCGCCGGCGGTATCGTTGATAATGGATCGGAGAGCGGCGTCACCGGCAGCATGGCGAACCAGATCGACCTCAACGTCGCTCTGGCCGCCGCACAGAGCTGGTCGATCGATGACAGCAACAATTCGCACCATGTGACGGTTAACGGCAACGTGGCCAACAACGGCTTCGCGCTGACCGCATCCGGAGCCGGCACCATCGACATCGCAGGCGAGATCAGCGGCAGCGGGAGCCTTTCCGCCGGGGGCCCCGGCAACTCTCTGACGCTCGACCTCGACCATGCCAACACCTACTCCGGCGGTACGTACGTCAATTATGCAACCGTGGCTGTTTCGGCGGACGGCGCCCTGGGGCCAGGGGGAACCAACGACGCCGGCACCACGGTCGACCCGCACGGAGCGATACTGTTCAATGCCCTCGCGTACAGCACGGCGGAATCGATAACCCTGAACGGCGGGAACTTGGAAGGAGGTGGGGACTCCAGCTTCTCGGGACCGATTACCATTACCGGTGTGCAAAGCGGCACTCTCGGCGCCGGCTTTGACGGGGAAATCTTGAACGGTGAGGGCACGTTTACGCTGAACGGCCCGACGTTGACGAACAACGGCGACGCTAATCTGCTCATCAGAGGAAGCGGAGCGGTTCCTTTCGCGAGCGACGCCGTGGCGCAGCCTATCAGCGGCCACGGAGTGGTCATCAATGCCGTGATTGGTGGCTCCGGCGGAGTGTCACTTTTCGACGTCGATCTTGTGCTCGGGGCAGTCAACACTTACCTAGGCGCCACCGACCTCGGGGGCGTGGCGAAGCTGGAGGTCGGTGTCGACAACGCGATCCCCAGCGCGAGCGCGGTCGTCATGCAGTCCAGCATACTGCAAGCGAATGCGATATTCCTCGAGGGCCACAGCGATACGATTGGCTCGCTGGCGGGCAGTGAGGAGGGTGGCGCAAATACCGTCGAGTTGGGGACGGGCGGCTCGCTGACTACGGACGGCAACAATACGTCCACCCCGTTCGACGGCAACATTACCGGCTCAGGCACGTTGACTAAGGTAGGCCGCGGCACCTTAGACCTGACCGCGACCACGAACTTCACCGGTACGACCTACGTAGATGGCGGCACGTTATTGGTTGACGGTTCAACTGCCGCCGGAAACGACGTGGTCGTCGGCCGCGCGACTTTAGGCGGCTCCGGGAAAATCGGCGGAACGATCAGGGTGACCGGAGGCACCATCAGTCCCGGCGCCGGCCCCGATCCTTCAAGCGATACCGGCACTCTCACCAGTGCCGGCGCGGTAACGCTCGCGGGCTTCTACCCCCCCACCGGGTCGCCGCTTCCGTCTAGAGAAGCCGCGTTTGCTGTGCAGCTCGGCGATACGGCGGCTCCCGCTAACGATCAGCTCAGTTCCGCAGCGGGTGTATCGCTCTTCGGTGCGGTTCTTCGTCCGACCACGCTCGCCGGCACCGGACCCTTCAGTCCTGGTCAGCAGTTTGTGATCGTCCAGGCCGGCGCGCCGATTACGACCACGTTCGACGGCTTGCCCGAAGGGAGCACCGTCAGCGACGGCGCCCAGAACTTCACGATCAGCTATGCCAACGACCGCGTGACCCTCACGGCGCAACCGCTCTCGGCCACAACCTCCACGTATCTCAACGGGCAGGCGGGCGACGGCACGGCCGCCACGTTCATTCAGAATCCCTATCGCGAGCTATTAGGGCGCGAACCTGACGCGGCAGGACAGGCGTACTGGGTGTCGCTTTACGACCAGTTGCTGGGCACCGGCAGCAGGGTTCCCGGTTCACCCTCGACACAGCAAGCGTTTGTCGCTGATTTCCTCAACTCACCCGAATACCGTCAGCATCTCGTCGAGGGCATCTACACAGATTTCCTGCACCGCGCGGCGGATGCCGATGGCCTGGCGTTCTGGACGGCCGAGTTGGCGGCCGGCATTGGTGAAAAAAACGTGCTGGCCCACATCGTCGCTTCGGAAGAATACTTCCTCGAGGCGCCGCCAGGGAAGCCTATTTCCGCCACCCCCACGTTCGAGGCCGAATCATGGGTCGACGCGTTGTACCGTGACGTTCTTGGGCGAACGGCCGATTCTGGCGGTCTCGCTTACTGGACGCAGCAGACGCTATCCATGGATAATCCGGTTGGCCGGACCGGGATCGCCTTGGAATTCTTGACCACGCCGGAGGTCGAGCACAAGCTGCTCAACGGCAATTATCCCGGCTCGGCCGGCTCAGTGGGCGCGCCGGGCACGCCGGCCGACGGAGCCTACGCCCTGGCCGACATCACGGGCAACGGCTGGGACAACCTCTACTTCCAGGGCAACCTGAGCACCGCCGTGGTCGACTCGCTATTCGCCCAGCTTCAGGCTGGCGAATCGTACGACCAGACAATCGCCGGCATGCTCGATATGTCGCAATACTTCGGGCTAACGGTGATACCCTTCGATCGTACGAATTGAGCGTTTTGCCTACGCTGGCCGGTCGTTTACACGGGGCGTCGCTAAAAACGAAACTCTTGAATTGGGACTTTCGCCGGTCAATCGTCGCCACCGGCGCGAGGTCGGCGGAGACCTGCAGCGATCGAGATGCGACCAAATTGCAAGTGTTCGGTCGGCTCGGTCGGCCGGGCGATGCGGTCTAAGCGAAAAACACCTTTTCCGCCGTGCGGCGTAGAAGCCAGTCGCGGTCGCCGTCGCTCAGGCCGTCCAGACGATCGCGAATAAGGCCGATCGAGTCGGCGTAGGTGTGCCCCTCCTGCACCTGGTAGGGGCAATCGGTGGCCCACATCAAGCGCTGGGGAGTAAACGCGTCGAGCAGGCGGCGGATCATGGGAATCAAGTCGTCGTAGGGCGCCTTTTTCGCACCCAAGGCATAGAAAGCCGAAAGCTTGACATACGTCTTGCGGTGCCGAGCCAGCCGGCAGAGAGCGTCGATCTCGCGAGCGCGAATCGCGCCATCGACCCCGATGCGGGCAAAGTGGTCGATCACGACCGGGGTGTCGGGAAATCTCTGGCAGTTGGCGTCGATGGCGGCCAGCGCGTCGGGGTTCACGAGGTGGCACATCGCCAGTCCTTCTGCGGCGCCGCACTTCCACATCGACTGCATTCCCTCGCCGTTCAACCAGCGGTCGACCGGCAGGTTGCGCGGATAAATGCGGAAGCCGCGCACCCCCTGCCGGGCCAGGCCGCGCATCTGGTCCGGCGGATCGGGCGACGAGTCGTCGATCACGGCCACGCCCGCGTAGACCCCCGGAAAGCGACGTATCGTGTCGAGCATGTACGAGTTGTCGAACCCGTAGAAACTCATCTGGATGAGCACCACGCGGCCAACGCCGCACGGTCGGGCGTGCTCGAATAGTTGCTCCGGGGTGAAGCTGGGCGGCTTCATCTCGTCGCGGCGAAAACCGGCCGCCAGCGGGTAACGCTCGGTATCGGGTGTCCAAACGTGGACGTGCGCGTCGATGGGCGCGCGGGTGTCAACGGTGGGGGCCTCGTCGGCGGCTAATCGCATGGCCGCCGCCGACGCGCCGGCGGCGCCGGCGATTTGCAGCCACCGGCGCCGAGAGCAAACGCCCTGCGCCGGCAGCCTGAATTCGGGAACCGCACACATCTTCGCCTCATCTGCGATGAACTCCGGTGATCACTCTACTCGGGGCGGAACCGAAATCAAGTCTGGCTCGCGTGGGAGCTTGTGTCATGGGACCCGCCACGTAAGATAGCTCCACGGCGCCGCAGCGGACCGCGATGGATTGGCACGCCGTGGTCCGAGAAGTGCTCGCGCCCGCGAACACGCCCGTCGTCCAGAAGAAGTTGCACCGAAATAGGGTGGCACGATGAATCGCAAAGGTCTCACGCTTGTCGAAATCCTCGTGGTCATCGCGGTAATCGCCGTGCTGGTCGCCTTGCTTCTGCCGGCCGTGCAGCTTGCCCGCGAATCGGCGCGGCGGGCCGAGTGCACGTCGCACTTACGCCAGATCGGCCTGGCGGTTCACCAGTACTACGACGCCAACCGGGGCCATTTCTTTTTGCACCACCCGTTCGACGCCGATGTGATATCACAAGCGGGCTTAAGCGATTCGTTCGCCGAAATCTACTGGGAAGACAAGCTCATGCCGTTCATCGGCGGCACGCAGGAGGCCAATGAGCAGCTCGCCAGGGAAGGAAAATGGGTGGCCAGCGAAGCGATCTACCGCTGTGCGGATGACCTGTCGGTGCGGTCACCATACGTCGACCCGAGTACCGGCCAGGTGGACGGCATCGCGCAGCGCACGAGCTACTTGCTGAATTCGCAGCTCAGCCACAGAACGCGGCGGTACGGCTACTGGTATCTGCAGCGGTTCATCCGCGAGGTTGGCACGTCGAGCTTCATTGCCTTCTCGGAACGTAACGCCGACGCTTTCACCCCCGCGACGACCAACGACCCGCGTCAGGACGACTACGACATTTGGCTGGGCACGAAGATCTTCCAGCCTTGGATCGCCTTCACGCGCCACGCGACGCAGGCGAACTATCTCTATCTCGACGGCCACGTCCGAACGCTCGACTGGGACGCGGCGGTCATCGACATGTTTCCCGACAAGCACGTCTTCACCGACGACATGAGCTATCCCTGAACCTGCGGTAGATCGGGCCAATACCCCCTCTCCCACCGGGAGAGGGTCGGGGTGAGGGCGGATCGCCACGTCAATCGGTTCGCCACGTCAATCGGTTAGCCTGCTGCCGGTTTGCCGCGCGTTACGCATCCCGGTCGCTGACTCGCGTTTCCCCGCATCGTTGACGATCGTGCGGCGGACGACTACGATCTCGATATCGAAGGGTAGGGCGATGGCCCCCGCCCGCCCTCGTGCTTTGCTCCCATGCGACTTCGCCGGTTTCAGAACAAACTGACGCGTGGTTTGAGCCGCGGCTTGCTTTGCGCCGCGGCGCTGAGCTTTATTGTCGGCGCCGTGGGCGTGCCCCTGCCGATCGGTCGGGTCAAAGACCGCAGCGTGCCGTTTCCTTGCATGGACCGATCGTGCGGATGCCACGACGCGGCCGACTGCAAGAAGCACTGCTGCTGCTTTTCGAGCGAGGAGAAGCTCGCCTGGTCCACCGAACATGGAGTCGATCCGACCCCCTTTGTCGACGACGAAGCGCTGGCGGCCTTGCCGCCAAAGTGCGGTGATTGCGACCGGCAGAGCTGCCACGGACACGGTCCGTCGCCAGCGTCGGACCTGCTCGCCGCCGTGGGGCCCGCGGGTGAGCAAAACCACGCAGCCACGTCTTGCTGTGCCAAGAAGGAGGCCGACCAGACGCGTCTTGCTGCGGATCGCTCTGGCGGAAAACGCGCCGGCGATCCGACTCGCGGGTCGCTGACCATCGGGGCCTACCAGCAATGTACCGGGCTGGCGTCATTCTGGACCCTGGTCCACGCCGCGCTGCCGCCAGCGAAACGCGTGCGGTGCGAATTTCAGTGGCTCGTCGTGGGTTGGGTCACGCCGCAGGACTGCCCTCTCACGAGCATTCGGTTCTCTCCTCCCACGCCGCCTCCCCGCGCCTGACGAGAGCGCGCGCCCGGCGCGCTCAAGCTGCGGCCAGGTGTAACGCGCGTGCCGACAAGGTTTGATTCCTTGGTCGGCGCCCGCGTATGCCCACGCGGTTTCTGTTGTGGCGTTTTCCCAGTGTTGGTTGCCCAGCTTCGTTGCAGCGCGTACGCGCTGCGTGGCGAGCGGTTGGGTCTTTGATGATCTGATGTGAGAGGAGAGTTACCCGGATGGATCGAAACGATATCAAGCGCAAACCCGGCCGTCCGAGCGTCGGCCGTACCGATAAGCTGCAAATTCGCCTGACGCCCAGCGAGAAGGAAATCTTCGAGCAGGCCGCGCGAAGAAACGGTGTGTCGTTATCAGATTGGGTGCGTTCAAACCTGCGTGAGTTGTCGCTGTCGCTGTAGGACGGCGTTGTTTCTGGTAGGCAGCCGATTGCCCGGAGCGCCAGAAGGCCCACAATCCGTAGCCGACAAGTGATGCTTTGACGCCAGCGTAAGCGATTGTCGTGTCGAGACGGGAAGGGCCCGTCTCGGCGCGGACAGGCAGCGAGTCTAGTGATGAAGTCCATGCTTCACCCTCGAATGCGATCTCGTCTCCGACGCGGACTGACCGCGGCGGCGGCGGTTGCCTTTGCGCTGGCGAGCTTGGGAGTCTCCTGGACCGCCGCGCCTCGCAAAGACCGCAGCGTGGCGTTCCCGTGCATGGATCGCGCCTGCGGTTGCCATGACGCCGCAAGCTGCAAGAAACAGTGCTGCTGTTTTTCGGACGATGAAAAGCTGGCTTGGGCGGCCAGTCGCGGCGTCGATCCGTCCCCCTTCGTAAGTCAAACAGCGGCCCATCGGCGGTCTCGATCCTGCTGCGACGTGCGGCAGGCAAAGCCATCGCGCTCGGCCTCCTGCGCGACGGACTGTCACGCAGAACGGCGCGATTCCCTGAGGATCGTCAGCATTGCGGCCGTGCGGCATTGTCACGGCTTGGCACAGCTTTGGTCGATTTTGGGCGCCGCCTTGCCGGCGGCTGGCGCGGCCCGTTATGAGTTCGATTGGGAGTCTGCGGGTACGGTCGCGCAACGTACCCCCGAACCTATTCGCCGGCAAACCTCTCCCCCAACACCTCCCCCACGCGGCTGAAGACACCGGCCCGCCGCCCGGGCCGGTTTGTTGGGTCTTTGTTTCGGGGCAATCAAGTCTTACAGCCGTCATGTCCGTATTGCGCCGCGCACCGCGGGCTCGATACGTGACCGACTTATAGGAGGAGAGTTTCTATGAAACAGCCAAGACACGCTTTTACGCTCGTTGAGCTGTTGGTGGTGATCGCCGTCGTCGGCATCCTTGTCGCGTTGTTGTTGCCTGCGGTGCAAGCGGCACGAGAATCCTCGCGGCGGACACAATGTTACAACAATCTGAGGCAGGTCGGCATCGCGCTCAATCAGTATCACGACCGCACACGGCGTTTCCCGGCTGGATATGTGAGCTGGCTTGATGCCAACGGCGACGAGATCGGACCGGGCTGGGGTTGGGCCTCGTGTTTGCTTGCCGATTTGGAACAGGCGACGGTGGCTCAGAATATCAAGACGACCATCGACATCACTCAAAACGTCAATCAGGTGCCACGGGAGAGCGTGCTATCAATCTTTCGCTGCCCTTCGGATTCGGCGCCGGACACCTTCGTCGTCGATGCGACTACCACCAGGGTGGCCTACGGCAACTACGTGGCCGTGAACGGCAACCTGGGCGTGAGCGACGCACCAGCTACCAACAACGGCGCGTTCGTGCGCGACTACTGGTTCACCCCGGCTGACATTCGGGACGGACTGAGTAACACATTTTTCATCGCCGAGCGCAGCAAAACGATGTCTTTCACCACCTGGGTAGGTGCGATCACGGGCGGCGACGTGCCATCGAATCGCGATCCCACGGCGGTCGAAATCAGCGCAGCGCTGGTTCTAGGCCACTGCGGCCCGCACATTCCCAACAATCCGGAAGTGACTGACGCCGACGCGCTGTCGAGCTCCCATCCGGAGGTCGTGAACTTTCTCTACGGCGACGGTTCGGTGCACGTCATCACCAACGGCATCGACGTCCTGGTTTACGACTATCTTGCCACCCGGGCCGGTGGCGAGGCCGTGAACAGCGAGTCACATTGATATCCGCAAGCTGTGAGCGAAAAACCGACGCCGACGGTCTTGCCAGCTTCACGCCCAAGGAAGGAAACTACTGTCTCGTGGTCGTGCACCACGTCGACCTGCTCGCCAGTGGACCGGGATACGAAAGGACGAAATACTCGGCCACGCTTACCTTGCTCGTGCCACAGGTTTTTCCCTGCTGCCAAGAGTGATCGGGCTTGTCGACAACGCGACGAGTGCCTCGTGATCAACCAAAGTCCCCATCACGCCGGGAAACGCTCTGATGCGAATTGACGCCATCGACATCTACCATGTGGCCATGCCGCTCATTTATCCGTGGCGCACGGCGTATGGCGACGACCACGTGGCCGAGTCGGTCGTGCTGCGGATGAAGTCGGGCGAGTTTGAGGCGTGGAGCGAATCGAGCCCGCTGGCGGCGCCATGCTACAGCGCCGAATGGGCCGGCGGAGTCTTCGCTTGCCTCCGCGACTGGCTGGCGCCGGCGATCATCGGACGGTACGTGGAGTCGGGAGCCGACCTGCAGGAGCGGCTGGCGCACTTCAAGGGCAACTACTTCGCCAAGGGGGCGCTGGACAACGCCTGGTGGATTTTGCAGGCGAAGCGGCGCGGCATGCCGCTTTACCGGTTGCTGGGGGGCCAGCGGAACCGGGCCGACGTGGGAGCCGACTTCGGCGTGATGGATTCCATCGGCGACTTGCTCACGGCCATGCGCGGGGCGGTCGAGGCCGGCTATCCGCGGATCAAACTCAAATTCCGGCCGGGGTGGGACCTGTCGGTGCTGCGTGCGGTGCGGCAGGAGTTTCCTGACACGACGATCCACATCGACTGCAACGCCGCCTTTCGCATGCGGCATTTCGACATGCTGTGCCAACTCGACGACTTCAACCTGGCGATGATCGAGCAGCCGCTGGCGGCCGACGACCTCGTCGATCACGCCCGCCTGCAAGAGGCGATCCGCACGCCGATCTGCCTTGACGAGGGCATTTCGTCGGTCGAGCAGGCCGAGCAGGCGATCGACTTGGGGAGTTGCCGCTGGGTGAACATCAAGCCGGGACGAGTCGGGGGGCTGACCAACGCGGTCGCGATCCACAATCTCTGCCGTGAGGCCAAGATCGGCTGCTGGGTCGGCGGCATGTTGGAGAGCGCGATCGGGGCCCGGATTTGCGTCGCCCTGGCCATGCTCGAAAACTTCACCTATCCGGCCGACATCTTTCCGTCGAGCCGCTTTTACCGCGAGGACTTAGGCCGACCGGAACTGCAACTGAGCCGATCGCCGGCAGGCTGCCCGCAGGTGGTCGCCAGCGACGAACCGGGGATTGGGACGGAACCCGATCAGGCGCTCTTAGAACGCTTTTGCCGCAGCCACGTCCACGTCGGCACCTGATGGATGGCACTGCGTCTACTGCCACAGCACGATCCGCAGCGTTTCAAACACCAAGATCGAAGCGAGCGTGACCGCCGCCACCGTCGCCAGCGAATCGGACCACAGTTCCCGCAGTTTCGCCCCTTCGTCGACGGGCTGCCCGTCCGGCCGGCGAGAAAGCTCGAACCGGCTCAGGCCACGAAATTGCTCAAGGTGCGTAACGGTCGACATGGTTCACTCCTGCGAAAACTGGGCAGACACCGAAGCCGGTGGCTAACCACTTTTGCCAATCTACGGAGTGTGATACGCCGGCCGCGGAAGAACCTTACAGCGCAGCCGATCGCCCGGAGCCAAAACGATCGCAAGCCACTGGCAGCATGGAAGTTACGCCAACTTCCCACTCGTTTTCGGTTAGGTGGTGCGCGACGGCCCACACTAACCCGGGGCTGCGGCGCCGGTCTCTCCTTCGACGAGATCCGCGGCGTGGGCGTGCTGGATGGCTTCTTCCGTGCTCGTCGGATCGACTTGGCGGCAGCTCGCGGTGATACGCTCGGCCAGCTCACGCAACTCGGCCTGCCAGGCGGCCGGCTCGACTTCGGGGGGGCTGATGGTGGCGAACTCCTCGCAAAGCAGGATCAGCCGCAGCAGGTGGCGGAAAATCAGCCCCTCCTGCTTGATGAGGTCGCGTGACTTCACAAAGTTGTTGAAGTCTCCGCCAAAGAAAAACAGTTCGCCGGCGACCCACACCGCCTGTGTGTCGACGTCGCGAACGTCGGGGTGCAAGGCGTCGAAGAGCAGCCGCAGTTTCTCGGCCAGCATCGGCGGCCGCTCAAAAGGCTCGTCGCGGTCGCGCTGGTCGTCGGCTTCCTCTTCGGGCACCGGCGCCGCCATCAACCCGCGGGCGATCAGTTCGTCGTCGAGGCGCGTCGCCGCGAGCGGGCCGGCGGGCAGATCGCGCGGGACGCGCACGTACTTGAGCACGGGTCCGGGCAGGCCGAGCACGCTCTCGAGCGCTTGCAGCCGCTCGGTGCGGTCGGCAACGCCGAGTTGCTCGATCAAAAACGCGCCGTAAAGCGGGTTGACGCTGCGGAACGACAGGAGGCGGGGAAGGGTCTCGGTCGGATGGGCCAGTCTCGGCGAATAACGAGGTGGCGGCGGAGGAGGCTCAACCGGCGAAGTCGCCTGAAGCAGACCGAGCAGCCCTTTGGCCGGTGCCGGCTCGGCCTTGGGTTGCTCGGTTTCTTCGTTCTTCTTGGGCGGTTCGGGTTCGAGGGTTACATAACCGCCCGACCAAAGCGTGAGCAGCATGCGGTCGAGCGCCTGTTCGCCGGCGCGTATCCGCGGCTCGTCCATCAACCGCTTGCGAATCAGCTTGCGGATCAAATCGACGTCGGGCGAGATTGTCAGCAAGTAGGCCAGTAGCCGCCAGGGAAGCTGGCCTTTGCTGTAAAGCTTGCCCGGTGGTGCGAGCTTGAGCTTGTCGAACTGCTGCTCGTTCCAATAGGTCTGGTTCTCGCGTCGACTCGGGCGCTTTTTCTTGAGCGCCTTCTTGGCCTTCAGCAAGCCGGGGTCTTTGGTGTCCTCGGGAATGGCGTCGTACTTTTGCTTCCAGCGCAGAATCTTCACGTCGTCTTCGTGAGCCAGCGCGAACACGTAGCCGCGATCGTCGTATTGGGGACGGCCGGCCCGGCCGAAAATCTGATGCGCTGTGCTTGCCTCGAGCAGCTTCTGCTCGCCCGGCGGCCCCTTGACTAGCGAGGTCAGCACGACGCTACGGGCGGGAAGGTTGATTCCCGCCGCCAGCGTTTCGGTGCAGACGCAGATGGCCAGCAACTTTTTCTGGAACAGGTGCTCGACGACGCGACGGTATTTGGGGAGGAGCCCGGCGTGGTGCACGCCGACGCCCCGCATGAGCAGTTGTTTCAGTTTCGTGCCGGCTCCTTGGGACAGGTCGAGCCGGTTCACCTCGTCCAAGAGCCGCGAACGAGTTGGTTCGTTCAGCAGGTGGCAGCCCTTGAGCTGTTCCGCCACGCTCCAGCACTCGTCGCGGTTGAAGCAGAACACCAGGGCGGGCGTCTGGCGGCTGGCGTCGTCTCCCTGCGAGATGCGGGTGGCGAATTCGCCCAGCAGTTCGTCCGGCACCCATTGGTAATTCAGCGGCACCCGCCGCTCGGTACCTTGAACGAGCTCGATTTTGCGCCCGTGACAGCGATCGAGCCAGTTGACAAATTCCTGGGAGTTGCCGACCGTGGCCGAGAGCAAAAGCAGTTTGACGTGCGGCGGCAGCATGCCGAGCGATAATTCCCAGACGATGCCGCGCTCGACGTCGGCGAAGCTGTGGAACTCGTCCATCACCACGGCGCTGACCGGCGTGAAGTCGAACGCCGCCTGATGCAGCAGCCGGTTGAGCAGGATCTCAGCCACGACAACCAGCACGCGCGCACGGGAATTGACGCGGCGGTTGCCCGTCACCAGTCCCACGTCCTCGGGGGAAAAGCCCCAGCGGACCGCCGCCGCCTGCATCTCGGCAAATTTCTGTTCCGTAAGAGCGATCAACGGCGTGGTGTAATAGGCGGTCGTGCCGTTGTGGAGGGCCTCGAAGAGGGCCGCCTCGGCAATCAGCGTCTTTCCCGTTCCGGTGGGTGCGCACACAAGAACCCCCTTCGCGGCCGTGAACCAGGCGAGAAGTGCCTCTTCCTGCACCGGGTAGGGAGGGTAAGGAAGCTGCTTGAGATAGGCTTCGGCGAGTTCGTCTCGCGATAAGGGCGTCGGCATTCGCCGAGTGTAAGGTTTTGCGTTCGCCAGCCCCAGGCCTATTGGCCGAGCTGGTTGCTGCGATTCTACTTGCGTCAAGCGGGCCTTACTGCGAGAATAATCGCGGTTTTCGGAGTCTGCCCGCTCGCGCCCCAGGCGCATCTTCTTATCGCGGACACCTACCAGTTCGTGAGGACCGACCAATGTCAAGGGACCGCGTTCGTTGGGGTTGGAAATGGGCCTGTCTCTCGGGCGCGATCGTGGGCTTAGCGGGTTGTGGCGAGAGCGATTCAGCGACAACGAACGTCGCCGTAGTTCCGTCCGCTTCCGCCGCCGCACCTGCCGCCAATTCCCCAGCCGCCTCGACACCCTCCCCCGCCTCGCCTCCGGCGAATTCGGGTACAGCAACGACGCCACCGGCCGCCGCCGCTGCACCGCCGGCAGCCGCCTCGACGCCCGCCGCCGTTGGGGCGTCGGCCGGACCACCAAACATGGCGCCGGCCCCCTCGGGCGCTACTCCCGCGGCCGTGTCCCCGCCCGCAGCCGCACCTCCGCCCGGCGCGAACGGCCCGACGGCCGCTCCTGCCGGCTATGGCCCGCCCATGCCGCCAGGCGGAAATAGCGGAGGCAGCGGTCCAACGACAGCTCCTGCCGGCTATGGTCCCCCAATGCCGCCAGGAGGAAATAGCGGAGGCAGCGGTCCAACGACGGCTCCTGCTGGCTATGGTCCCCCAATGCCGCCGGGAGGAAATAACGGAGGCAGCGGTCCAACGACGGCTCCTGCCGGCTATGGTCCCCCGATGCCGCCGGGAGGAAATAACGGGGGCAACGGTCCGACGAAAGCTCCTGCCGGCTATGGTCCCCCGATGCCGCCGGGCAATCCGGGAGGCAACGGTCCGACGACACCTCCCGCCGGGTATGGTCCGCCCACGGCGCCGGGAAGCAACGGGGGCAACGCGCCCATGGGCCCGCCCGCTGGCTATGGTCCCTCCGGGCCGCCAGGCGGCAGCACGCCGGGCCCGAACGGCCCTCCACCCGGCACGCAGCCCGGGGGGATGCAACCGCCCGGAACGGGCGGCGCCGGAATGCAACCGCCCGGCTTCGGCGGTCAAGGCGGACCGAATCAATCTCCCTTTTCTGGCAGCAAAGGGGATGGAGCCGAGGGAGTCGCACAGAAGTTCTACGACAAGATCATGGCGGGCGACACCAAGGACATGAGCGGTCTGTTCAGCACGAAGGCAACGGGTAAGGCGAAAGCTTTTCGTGACGGTCAGGCCAGCGAAGAGATGGTCAGTGAAATGAAGACGGCGATGACCAACGTCCGCCTGTCGAGCAACAAGCTGCTTCAGGGGATGCACGTGATCCTCCTAGAGGAGAATTCGGGAAATCAAGGCGTGCAGCCCACGGGGGCCAGCGGCAAGCGGAACCAACGGAAAATCGGCAAGAGGGTGCAATTCCAGGTGGTCTCGGAGGGCGGCCAGTTCCTCATCAAAGACATTCGGGTCCTTTAGTGCCGATATTCGGGATGCTGCGATGTGCGCGACCGTCCAAGCGTTGCCCGTTCATCCGCGTGTAACGCGGCGGACGCTCATTCAGGCCGGCGCGCTGGGCCTGGTTGGGCTTGGCACCAACCACCTGCAGGCCCTGCGGGCGGCCGGAGGTGAGAGCGGTTCTCACGCCGCCGGTTTCGGCCAGGCCCGCGCCGCCATCTACATCTTCCTGTCTGGCGGTCTGGCCCAACAAGACAGCTTCGATCTCAAACCCGAGGCGCCCGACAACGTCCGCGGCGAGTTCAAACCGATCGCCACGCGCACGCCGGGGGTGCAGATCTGCGAGCACCTGCCGCTGCTGGCCGAGCGGAGCCAGTTTTGGGCCCTCGTGCGCTCGCTCACTCACCGCTCCAACGATCATTCGGCCGGTCATCACATCATGCTCACCGGCCGAAGCGAACTTCCTCCCGGATTCGACCCTGGCGCCGCGCGCCCGGCCGATTGGCCCTCGATCGCCGCGGTCGCGGGCTACGCCGTTTCCCCGCGGAATAACCTTCCGCCCGCCGTCATGCTGCCCGAGCGGCTCATCCACTCCAGCGGTCGCGTTATTCCCGGCCAATTCGCCGGCATTCTCGGTGCGCGCCACGAACCGTGGCTGGTGGAGGCGTCGCCGTTCCACGCAACCTCCTACGGGGCCTTTCCGGAGTATCAGTTCGACCACCAGGAACGCGGGCATCCTGATCAGCGTCTCTTCCAGGCTCCCAACCTTAGTCTGCCGCAAGGCGTCGATCCGACCCGGTTCGGCGGCCGTCTGGACATTCTTTCCGAGGTCGAAAAGCAACGTCGCCGACTGGATCGTCTTGCCGAGGCGATCGACTTCGACCGCTACCGGCAGGGAGCGATCTCTCTGCTGGCCGATCCCAAGGTGAAATCGGCCTTTGACGTGACGCGGGCCGACGATCGAACGCAAGACCGTTACGGCCGAAACTCGTTCGGCTGGTCGCTGCTGATGGCGCGGCGACTGGTCGAAATCGGCGTCAACCTGGTGCAAGTCCACCTGGGCAACGACGAGACCTGGGACACGCACGGCGAAGCGTTTCCGCACCTGCGAGATAAGCTTCTCCCTCCGACCGACAAGGCAGTCTCCGCCCTGCTCGACGACCTGCACGAGAGCGGTTTGCTGGAGTCGACGCTGATCGTGATGGCGGGCGAGTTTGGGCGCACTCCAAAAATCACCCACCTGCCCCAGTACTACAAGCTGCCGGGCCGCGACCACTGGGGAGCGGTGCAGACGGTCTTCCTCGCCGGCGGCGGAATAGGGGGCGGCACGGTCGTCGGTTCGTCGGACAAGATCGGCGCCTTTCCCGCCAGCGAGCCGCAGACGCCTGAGAATCTGGCGGCCACGATCTATCATGCCCTGGGCATTCCCTCGCTGGCCGTGTTTCACGACGCCTTGGATCGTCCGCACCAAATCTATCACGGTGGGCCGATCAAGTTCGCCTAAGGGGCGTCGGCCGGTTTGGGTCGCCGCGCCTCGATGTGTCCTTGGGTCGCCGCGCCTCGGTCACCGCCGGCGGCGTCGATAAAGCTGGCCTGCCACGGAATCGGGATTGGCCTTCGCGTTTGCGATTGCTTCACCGGCCGCCCGGTATCGAGCCCGTCCCCCCTTGGAAAACAGCACCCAGGCCACGTAAAAGCTGAAAGCGAAAGGAAAGCCGACGAAATAGAACCAGAATCGGTTGGTGGCCGCTTCCACCAGGCTGGCAATCGAGAACACCACGACCAGGACCGGCATGATGGCCACCGCGGAGTACCACGCCCACGTCTTGTACGCCGCCAGACCGTAGCCCGTCGCGACCAACAGAATTCCGGCCGCAAGAGCGATCGCGGCAATTTGCCCTCCTGCCAGCAGAAACAGCAGGGCGGTCAGTGTCGTGCATCCACCGACGAACTTCAGGATGATCGCCAGCACGTCGAAATCGCGCGCGTGGGGTGTCAGAGGCTGCTTTCGCCCTCGCGTTTCGACGGTGAGTTCGTTCGGTTGGCTTGAACCCTCGGCTTCATCCAGCGTGCCGTCCCGAAACCGGCCCGTCAGGTCGAGGTCCGTCGGATCGCTCATCGTGGTTCCTTTCGTGTTGACCGATGGTGTCCTTGCGCCCCCCCTTCATGGGTTGGTTGTACCGCGAGACCACCAAGACGTCTAGCAAAAGACGCCGCTTAGCAAGGCCCGCCAGCGCGGGCGAATGGGTGATTCGCTGTCGCCGCCCCTCTGGACTTTCGTTTGAGAAACTCTAACGGTCGTGCCGATAAAGAAGGCCAACCGTTCTGGTGCGGATAAGCCATCGGCGGGTTCGGGCAAACAGCGGGGGCTGTTCAAACAGGCGAGCGGGTTCGATGCTTCGGCTCTCGGCTGCCTTGGCCTTGCTGATGGTGACGTCGGGCTGCATGTTCATGCCCGAAGTGTCGCGGCAGCCCACCTTCCACAATCCCTTTCCTCAGTTGCAGAAGGTGGCCGTGGCTCCCTTTTTCAATTTGAGCACAGAGCCGACCGTCGACGGCCGCCATGTTGCGCTTGCCTACTTCAGTGAGTTGCAAAGTATTCCGGGTTTCGAGGTGATACCCATCGGTGTGGTGGAGAAAACGCTGGAGGCGCAACAGCTTACGCTCAACGGTCCGACCGAGGCCCGCAAACTGGCTCAGCTTCTGGACGTCGACGCGGTCGTTGTCGGGGCGGTCACGGATTTCTCGCCCTACTACCCGCCCCGCTTTGCCCTACAAATCGAGTGGTACGCCGCGAATCCCAACTTTCATCCCATTCCGCCAGGTTACGGACTGCCCTGGGGCACGCCGCACGAGGATGAGATTCCTGGCCCGTTGATCTTCGAGGCGGAGATGGCGCTGGCGCGAGCGCAAATGAAGACGCAAACGCCCAAGTACGTAAAACCGCTGCACCTAATGCCGCCCCCCAGCGGCGACGGGGATGACGAGGAGGGCCAGCCGAGCGAGCCGTCGGCGGACGATGGCGAGCGGGGAGAACTTATGTCGCACAATGAGCCTTTGCCGTCGGAACCGACGGCACCATCGGAGCAAGCCGCCACCACCGGGCTGCCGGCCGACTGGCCCGATGCGAGCGGCTTTCATCCGCCCAGTCCGTCGACGATGCCGATCCGCACCAAGGAATCGGCCGAACCGGTGCTTCGCCACACCCGGACCTACAACGGCAGCGACCAGGACGTGACAACGGCGCTGGCCAGTTACTTCTACTTTCGGGACGAGGCCCGCTTTGGCGGCTGGCAGGGTTACCTGCAACGTAGCGACGACTTTATCCGATTTTGTTGCCATATGCACATAACCGAAATGTTGACGGCGCGGGGGGGCGCCGGACAAACGCGAGTAGTGTGGCGGTGGCCGATCATCCGATAAGAGCACTTAGAGGTCTCCCAGAACCAGGGACGGTGGGGCCGCGAAGGCGCGGAGCACCGATGAGTTTCTGGACGGGATCTGAAACAGAACGATTGACTGCAGAGATTCGGCCGCAGCCCACGGAGGAAACCAGCCTTGGCATCGCAAGACATCAACGTGTTGGCCCTGGTGAAAGGCGCCGAGCGATACGTGTTTCTCTACGACGACGCCAGCCGGGCTGAGACGTTGCGCGTGCTCGGCCGCTACGCCTCCAATCCCGACCTGAGCTTCACGTGGTACGACGCCGCGGTGCTCAGCCAGAAAATCCGGCAGGAGATCCCGAAGGCGGAGCCCGCCCCCAGCCATCGTCGGTTCAAGCTTCCGCTCACGACCGATTCCGACGAGTCGGCCTAGCACGCGAGCATGCAGACCGCCATCGACCGGTTCTTGCAATACCTGACCGTCGAGCGAAACAGCTCGGCACTGACGGTCAAGAGCTACCGCGAAGACCTGCAGGCGCTGGCCGCCTACCTCGGCGAGCGCTACCAGAGCGCTCCCCAGCCGGGAGAGGTGACGACACTCGATCTGCGCGGCTACCTGGCCGCGCTGCACGAGCGGCAATACGCCAAGACAACGATCGCCCGGAGGCTTGCCTCGCTGCGAAGTTTTTTCCGCTTCGGCCAGCGCGAGGGATGGAGCGAGGCCAACCCGGCCAAGCCGCTGCGCAATCCTCGCAAGAGCCGCGCGCTGCCGCACTTCCTTTCCTCAGCCGATCTCGATCGGCTGCTCGCTGCGCCTCCGTCCGACAAGCCGATGGGGTTGCGCGACCGGGCCATTCTGGAGGTGCTCTACTCGGCCGGCCTGCGCGTGAGCGAACTGGTCGGTTTGAACGACGGTGATGTGGACCGGGCTGAAGGGATCGTGCGTGTCCGCGGCAAGGGCAAACGCGAGCGGCTGGCGCCGATCGGCAGCTACGCATCCAAGGCGCTCGGCCATTGGCTGCGCGTGCGACGGGTGAGCCCACGTGAGAAGCCGGGAATCGAAACGCCCGTGTTCGTCAACAAATCGGGCCGGCGGTTGACGACCCGCAGCGTCGGTCGCCTGCTGGAAAAACATCTGACGGCGGCAGGGCTCGACAAACGGACGACGCCGCACACGCTTCGTCACAGCTTCGCCACGCACCTGCTCGACAGCGGCGCCGACATCCGCAGCGTGCAAGAGCTGCTGGGCCATAAGAGCCTGGTCACGACACAGATCTACACTCACCTGACCACGGCCAGCCTCCGCGCCGTCTACGAAAAGGCGCACCCGCGGGCAAAGTGACTCGCTACCTGGCCGCTTCGCTTTTGCGGCGGCGCTCGATTTCCTGGTCGCTCAGGCGACGGTAAGAAGCCCACTTACCGCCCGGCGAGGCCAGATACTGCTGCTGAATTTGCCGTGGCGCCGACGGCCAGAGAAGCATGAGCTCTCTGGCGAGCAGCACACAATTGAGAGCTTCTACGAGGAGCAGCGCCCCGACGACGGCCCGGCCGCGACGGTCGGCCATATCGAGCCATTCGACGGCCAAGGCCGCACCGAGGGGCATTAAGAACAGCCACAGGCGCGAAACTTCGCCCCGATTTGTCCCCGACAGGTCGAGAAGAACGACAATCGACAACCAGGCGACCATCAGCGTCGCGTCCCGTTTCGGCCGAGGGCGGTCGTTCTTCTTCCCCTCTCCCTCTGGGAGAGGGTTAGGGTGAGGGTGGTTGGGATCAGGCGGAACTATCCCGTCGTTTTTCAGCGGCAGGCGGTCGACGCCTGGGACCCGCTCGCTCGCCGACGCCCCCTCACCCCGGCCCTCTCCCGAAGGGAGAGGGAGAGGAACAACCCGGGCGAGAAGAAACACCGTGGCAGGGATTCCCATTGCAACCGCGAGCTCGAGCAGGTTTACGCCGATCCATAGCCCGTAGCTGCACCCGCAATTCGCGTTGAACTCGCGGTTCTTCGCGAGATTGACGCTCCAGCTCTCCCATAAACGGTGGCCGACCATCACGGCGAAAAGCCCGACCACCGCCAACCACGCCGAGCCGGCCGCCGCGACCGACGCGCTCGTGGGACGGTGCCCGGTGAGTGCGCGAAAGGCCACCATCAAAGCGCACAGGCCAGCCACCACAAGAAAGCACAAAGAAAAGAACATGCCGACGCCAACCAGCGCTCCCGCCGCGGCGGCCGGCCACGCCGACCGTCGCTGGCTGGCGTACCAACTCAGCGCCACGATCAGCGCGGCGATCGTCGGATAAACCGTGTCCACGGCCGGGGCCAGAAGCGACGAGGCAGGCACAAGGCTCGCCATCGCACACGCCGCCAGCGCGGCCTGCCGTCCGAAACGTTGACGCACCAGCCAGGCGACGGGCAGGCCGACCAAGACCCCGAGCAGACGGCTGGCGAAGGCCACTACCGCGATGGCGGCCTGGTCCGGAAGCGGTGTAGCGAAGTTTTGCCGCATCGCCCAGGCGATCTCGTCCGGCTCAACGTTCCAGACCGCCCGAGCCAGGTCCGGATGAGCGTCAAAGAAGCTTAACAGCGCGCGGTAAACCGTGACCCAGCCGGCCGGGTTCGCCGAAACGTGGTTCGGCTCCAACTCTTCAGCGACACGGGCGTGATTCTTAAACACCGACGAGACGTCGTCGAATTTCAGGCGCGCCGCGGCGCGAAAACCGTGGTGAAGCACGGCCCATTTCTGCAGGCCCCCGGGAGCCGCGATTTCCAGAAAGAGTTGAAACGCGCCGCCGAATGCGATACAGGCCACGAGCGACAAAAGAAACGAGCGCCGTGGCGCGTTTTCAATCCACCGCAGACACCAGACAACGAAGGCGACCATCGCCCCGGCGAGGGCCACGGCCGGCAGCATGGCCACCCAGGAAGCGATCGGGACGTCCCAGGTGCCCAGGCGGGGAACCTCCAGTTCGCCCGGCACACCCAGGGGAAACCACCGCTGGTGAAAGGCCAGGCCGAACGCCGCGCTTGCCGACGCGGCAAGCACCAGGGCAAGGGTAGAACGCTTGGCTTGAGGGGCGACGGCGGCCATGTTCTCAGCGTACCACGGGGGGCGAGACCAAGGCAGACCGGGACGCGGCGCGAGCCGTGTCGTTGAACCTTAACCGAGAGCCGAACCGCCCAACCTGCGAGGTCTCGTCGCGCGCAGCAACGGGGCAGACCGCGTCGCGACCGCTCGGGTTAAATTGCCCGGTTCAAGCAGAAGTTTCCGATGGCCTGCGTCAGAGGATCGGCCGAAGCGTCGCAAAAGCCCAGGTGCAGGTGGCGACGCCAGCCTTCGGCGTACTGAAAGCGACCCGACATTTTTCCTACCTCCGCCGAGAGATGCTGCATGGTGCGGAGATACGAATCGAGCCCCTGGCTTTCGTCCAGCCACCGCTTCTGACTGGCGTGACAAGCCAGCATGGCCGTCTTCTGCGGCATGACTTCGGTGACGTCGACAAACAGGCCGGGCGTGACCGGCTCTCCCAGAGGGGTTTGGTTGCCATGCGGCTGGGCGTGGTAGACGGTGACCGGTTGGTCGATTGAGGCGCGGGGCGGCTGGGTGACAAAATTGGGCATGCAACGGGCAAAGGCCGCCGTGACGACAAGACGGCACGTGTTGGTATGGTCTTCCATGTAGTCGACCGGCGCGTGCGTCAGCACAATCTCGGGCGCGACCTCGCGCATGACGGCCGCCAGCCGACCCAGCGTGGGGCGATCGTAAAAAATCTCCAGGTCGTTGACCAGACTTTCGTGAAAGACGGCCCCGATCGAGCGGCAGGCCGCGATCGCCTCGTCACGGCGGATTCTTGCCGCGGTGTCGGCATCGTGCTCGGTCGAACCGCAGCATCCGTTCGCGACGTTCATGTAGTGCAGCTCGTAGCCGGCGTCGCGCAGCCGGATAAGCGTTCCGGCCATCACGAACTCGATATCGTCGGGATGAGCGGCGACCGCAAAGACGCGCCGACTCATGATGCTTGCGCGGCCGTCGACGATTGGCCGCCTTCGCGTGGATCGGCGAAGAAATCTCGCAACGACGACGTAAAACCGGGCAACACGTCGCCGCCTGTGAGCGTGTCGTTCTCGTCGAGCACAACGCCGTGCACCGGTTCGCACGACCGGTCTTCGTGCTCATCGAGGTAGATGATGTTTGCCTCGGTGGCCGTACCCGGTGGTGGCATGGTCGGGATTCGACCTGCTGGCATCGGACCGAAGAACTCATGCAAATCGCTGAGCGTCAACTCGGTCGGCAAGTTTTGGACTTGAGCCATAGGGCGCTCGCGTGGATGGGCGATCTGTTTCCATTTTCAGCGCCCCGGAACGAAATGGCAATGGACCGGGGCCTCCGGTTGACCGCGCCGTGAAGCGGTCGACGCGGGTCAGTCCTCATCATCGGGGTCCTCTTCGTCGTCGGCGTCCATCTCTTCGACTTCCTCGTCTTCTTCCGCCTCCGCGTCGGTCACCTGCTCATCGTCAGCCTCTTCTTCCCGATCATTGTCCATATCGAAGGCTAGTTCTTCGCCGTCCTCCTCATCATCGGCCACCGGAGTAATGCGATTAGTTCGGACGGTTTTGGTAGGCTCGGAGCCCGACGCGTTCTGACCCGACATCTCCTGCCACTGCTCGAGTGTGATGAGCACTTCGCGGGCCTGCGAGCCGTTATATGCCCCCACGATGCCGTCCTCGGCCATGAAGTCAATCAGGCGAGCGCCGCGGCCGTAGCCGATGCCCAGCGAGCGCTGCAACAGCGACACGCTGCCGCGCCCCTCGCGAACCACGATGTCGATCGCCGCCTCGTACAGATCATCCCGGTTCTTGAATCGGTTGGCGTCTCCCTCGCCCGGTCCACTGGCCTTCAGTTGGACTAACTCCTTGACGAAATCGGGCTCAGTCGTGCCGACGAATTCGACCACCTTGTTGATCTCGTCGTCGCTCACATACGTTCCTTGACCGCGCAAGAGCGTGCTCGTCCCCGGCCAGAGGAAGAGCAGGTCGCCGTTGCCCAACAGCTTGTCGGCCCCCATTTCGTCGAGCACCACGCGGCTATCCGTGCGGCTGGCGACCTGGAAGCAGATGCGGGCCGGCAGGTTGGACTTGATCAGGCCCGTAATCACGTCGACCGTCGGCTTCTGCGTGGCCAGCACGAGGTGAATACCCACCGCGCGGCTCTTCTGCGCCAGGCGAATGATGTGCGTCTCGACCTCTTTGGCGGCCGTCATCATCAGGTCGGCCATCTCGTCGGCCACGATCACGATATAGGGCAAGTGCGTCGGAATGTTCTCCCGCTCTTCGTCGGATTCGGGCTGCAAGCGATCGAACAGCTCCTCTTCGCCGAGCTGGTTGTAACCCGAAATATGCCGCACGCCGGCCCGGGCCAGCAAGGCGTACCGCTCCTCCATCTTGTCGACGGCCCAGGCGAGGATGGCTTCGGCCTTGCGCATGTCGGTGACGACCGGGTGCATCAGGTGCGGCAGCGTCTTGTAGGGGCTGAGCTCGACCATTTTGGGATCGATGAGCAGCATCCGCACTTCGTCCGGGCGGCGGGCCATGAGCATCGACACAATCATCGTGTTGAGGCAAACGCTCTTGCCCGTGCCGGTGCGGCCGGCGATGAGCAGGTGCGGCAGGCTCGTCAGGTCGACGACGATCGGATTGCCGGAGACGTCCTTTCCCAGGAAGATGGGGATCCGCATCTTTCCGGATTTGGTCTGCGATTCTTCGATCACTTCGCGTAGCCGCACGAGTTGCCGTTCGGCGTTGGGCACCTCGATGCCCACCGTGTTCTTGCCGGGAATGGGAGCCACGATGCGCACGCTGGGCACGCGCAGGGCGATTGCCAGATCGTCGGCCAGGCTGGTGATTTTCGAGAGCCGCAGGCCGGCCTCCAGTTCGACCTCAAATTGGGCGATGACCGGCCCGGTCTCGATCTCGACCACCCGCACGTTCAGGCCGAAGTTGGCAAACGCCTGCTCCAGAATCTTGGCCTTGCGGCGGACCTCTTTCTCTTGCTCCTCAAAGGCAAACGGCTCGCTCTCCAGCAGCAGATTGATCGGCGGCAACTGGTAGTCGGGCGTCTCTTCGGTGCGGCTGGCGGCGTCGAGCGCGTTCATCACCTGCTCGCGGTCATCACGCTTCTTGGGCGGCCTGACCCGCAGTGTGCCCGACTTGCGCTCGGCTACCTGCACGCCGCCGGAGGACGTTGGATCGGGCAGCGTCTCCGGGGCCGAGGCCGCAGCGTCCTGTGACCCGACGCTCTCCTCCACCTTGTCGGCCGGAGCCGGCTTGCGAGCGATCCGCACCTGGGGCCCGGCATCGTCGTCGTCTTCGATCGCGGCCGGGTTCAGGTCGGTCCGCACCTTGCCCTTACGCTGCGCCGTCGTCTCGGCACGTCCGATGGCCCGGCCGACGCCGCGGGCGGGAATCGCCACGAGCCAGGCCGACATCCGAACGAGCAGATAATCCGTGGCCAGCAGCAAGCCCGCCGCCATGACGCTGACCGCCAGCACGTAGGAGCCGGCGGTCGCGACGTGGGCTGAAAGCAGGCCGTAGAACGTGACGCCCAGATAGCCTCCGGCCCCGATCACGGGGCCTGGCGAAAGCTGCGGCACGGCCATCGTGGCCAGCGTCGTCAGGCCGGCCAGGGAGAGCAGCCACCCGATGCCTCTCAGCCACGGGTCGCCCAGTGGCCGGTGGCTCAGTAGGGCCGCGTCGAGCATGGCCAGGGAGATCACGAGGTAATAGGACCCCAGCCCAAGCGTCTGAAACAGGACCGACGCTACAATCGCGCCCACCCAACCGCAGGCGTTTTCGACCGCGGTTTGCGGCGGGTAGACGAGGTCGCTGGGCGGATCGGCCGGATCGTAGGTCACCAGCGCGATCGAAAGAAAGATCGTCAGCGCCAGCAGCGCTAGCGCCGCCAGATCGAGCTTGGGATTTCGCTGATCGAGCATACGTTGGTTCTGCGGGGAACGCCGGCCGCCCTAAAGACGGCAGGCAACCAGCGGGGCAGATCCATGCCCGACGCGACGTCCATTATCTCACTTGTTAGATCGGCACTCGGCGGCTGCATGCGCCAGTGCGCCGGATCGCCGCCGGCCACGTTTACCCAACAAGAGCTGCCCGACGGGACGGTAATTCCCGCAAAAACGGACCAAAGTGCCGCCCCTTGAATGGCCGCGTCTCGGTCGGCCGGACTTTCAGGCGCCGATCGCTCCCGACCAGTCGAGCTCGTAAAGCAGATGTCCGGTCGGCATCATGCCCAGCCGTTGATAGGTGGCCAGGGCTTGGGCGTTGTGCTCCTCGACGTACAGCCGCAGGCCCTGCACGTCGGGGGTTTTTCTCGCAAGCTCGTGGATGTGCTGAAACAGGGCCCGAAAGACGCCGCGCCGCCGAAATTCGTCCACCACGTACACGCTTTGAATCCACCACAAAACGCCCGCCCGCCAGTCCGTCAACTCGTAGGTGATCATGGTCTGGCCAACAACCTGACCGTCGATTTCCGCCAGGAAATATCGGCAGAGTTCGGGCTTTGCCAGCGCGAGGTGAACTCCTCGGCCAAGGATGGCCGGATCGAGCCGCTTCGCCTCCGATTCCCACGCCAGTCGGCAATTGAAATCAGCGATTCGTTCTGCGTCGGACGGCAGGGCGTCACGGATGTGTATTGAGGTGCTTCCCACGAGATTGCCTCGGTCCAGTACTGTTTCGAGCTACATTCGCTTCTGCGTCGTCCCGACACCTAGGGCAATAAGGAATGACCACCCTTGCCCGGGGAGTAGCTGTCGAACAACGAGCCCCGGGTTGCTACGATAGCGGAGTTCGCGTCCGACCACCAATCCATTGAACCAAACCACAACTCCAAAAATGTCCGATTTCCGTGTCGAACGAGACTCGATGGGCGAAGTGCGCGTGCCGGCCCAGGCGTATTACGGCGCCCAGACCCAACGGGCCGTCGAGAATTTTCCGATCTCGGGCCAGCCGCTGCCGAAGGAGCTCGTCCATGCGATGGGGCTGGTTAAGTACGCCTGCGGCGTCGCCAATCGCGACCTGGGCAAACTCACCCGCACCGGCAAGAACCGCCTCAACGATCAGCAGGTGCAGGCGATGCTCGACGCCTGCGGTGAAGTGGCGGCCGGCAAGTTCGACGACCAATTTCCGGTCGACGTGTATCAGACCGGCTCGGGCACATCGAGCAACATGAACGCCAACGAAGTCATCAGTAACCGGGCGATCGAGTTGCTTGGTGGCGATCGCATGCAGGCCGCCAAGCCGGTCCATCCCAACGACCACGTCAACATGGGGCAGAGCACGAACGACACTTTCCCGACGGCAATCCACGTGGCCGTGGCGATGGGCATTCACAAGCGGCTGATTCCCTCGCTGGAAAGGCTGCACGCGGCGCTCGACGAGAAGGCACGCGAGTGGGACAAGATCATCAAAATCGGCCGCACGCATCTGGCCGACGCCACCCCATTGCGGCTCGGTCAGGAGTTCGGCGGCTTTGCACGGCAGATCGAACTGTCGATCGAACGGGCGCGGAGGGCGGAGCAAGCGGTGCTGGAATTGCCGGTGGGAGGAACGGCGGTCGGCACCGGCATCAACACGCATCCCGAATTTGGCCGGCGAGTGGCCCAGTCGCTTGGCCACCAGACGGGCATCTCCTTCGTCGAGGCGGCTAACCACTTCGAGGCCAACGCCCAGCGCGACGGGCTCGTGGAGTGTCATGGACAGTTGCGGGCGGTGGCTTCTACGCTGTTCAACGTGGCCAACAACATCCGTTGGCTCGGCTCGGGTCCGCGCTGCGGATTTTACGAGGTGAAATTGCCCGATCGGCAGCCGGGCAGCTCGATCATGCCGGGCAAGGTGAACCCCGTGATGTGCGAGAGCATGATGCAGGTGGCGGCCCGCGTCATGGGCAACGACCAGACGGTGGCCATCAGCGGTGCCAGCGGCGGACAGTTCCAGCTCAACATCATGATGCCGGTGATGGGTTCCACGACGCTGGAAAGCATCTCGCTGTTGACCGGCGCGACGAACGCCTTCGTGGACTTTTGCGCGATCGAAATGGAAGCCAACGCCGAAGCATGCGAGGCGTCGGTCGAGAAGAGCCTGTCGATGGTGACGAGCCTCAATCCGTATATCGGCTACGAGAAGGCGGCCGCCCTGGCGAAAGAGGCATTCAAGACGGGGGAGACGATTCGCGATCTCTGCCGTAAGCAGAACATTTTGCCGCCCGACCAACTCGACAAGGCCCTCGACCCCTGGAGCATGACCGAGCCGCATGACTGAGGAGCGGAGGGAGCAATCGGGCAGGTGAATGCGTGGCTCGGCCAGCACGCGCGGCGGCCATGTCCGGCTGGCGTATAATTGTGGTGGATTCGCTGGATCCAGTTGAGATCGCACGCACATGACCTCTTATATCATCGCCGGATGCCGCACGCCGATCGGCAAGTTCCTGGGGGGGCTTGCGGCTGCGCCCGCCACCCGCCTGGGTTCTCTTTGCGTCGCTGAGGCTCTGAGGCGAAGCGGACTTACCCCGGATCAGGTCGAAGAAGTGATCATGGGGCAGATTCTTACCGCGGGTGTGGGGCAAGCGCCGGCGAGACAAGCGGCCCTCGGCGCCGGGCTGCCGCCCACCGTCGCCGCCGTGACGGTCAACAAAATGTGCGGATCGGGGCTCAAGGCCGTCATGCTCGCCGATCAGGCTATTCGAGCGGGCGACGCGCGATGTATCATCGCCGGGGGCATGGAGAGCATGAGCCGCGCGCCGCACTTGCTGATGGGCACGCGCGAAGGGTGGAAATACGGGCCGCAAACCGTGCTCGACTCGATGATGAACGACGGGCTGTGGTGCCCGTTCGAGAACGCCGCGATGGGAAGCGAGGCCGACTACATCGCCTCCAGCCGTGCGGTGAGCCGCAGCGACCAGGACGCCTTCTCCGCCGAAAGCCATGCCCGGGCGGCGGTCTCCATCGCGGAAGGCCGTTTTACAAAAGAAATCATTCCGGTGGTCCTGCCCGGACGCAAGGGGGATGTAACGATCGACCGTGACGAAGGTCCGCGCCCCGACACGACGGTCGAAAGGCTCGCGGCGCTGAAGCCGGCATTCGATCCTCAGGGCACGGTCACGGCAGGCAACTCTTCGCAGCTCAGCGACGGGGCCGCGGCGTTGGTCGTGGTCGACGAGGAGTTGGCCCGGGGCAGCGCGTCGCCGCTTAAGGCGCGGATCGTGGCGACGGCGACTAGTGGCGTGGAGCCGAAGGAGATCTTCGTCGCTCCGGTGACCGCCATCCAGCGTGTGCTCGGCAAGGCCGACATGACGCTCGCGGACATCGATTTGGTGGAACTGAACGAGGCCTTTGCGGCCCAGTGCCTGGCCTGCATGCGGCCCCTTTCGCTCGATCATGCCAAGACCAACGTCAACGGGGGCGCGATTGCCCTGGGCCATCCGATCGGCGCCAGCGGGGCCCGCGTGCTTGTGACGCTGCTCTACGCGCTGGCCGCACGCGGTCTTCGCCGCGGGTTGGCGTCACTCTGCCTGGGGGGCGGCAACGCCGTGGCCATGATCGTCGAGCGTTAAGTTTGGGGCGTTATCGTCGCCTTTCGCTCCCACGAAAGGGCATTCTTTCGCGGGAGCGAAAGACCACCAAACCGAACGCCAGGGAGGGGCACGACGCAACGTCTCTCGCTGGCACTTCGGCTTCGTGAGTCAAATCGTACCAGCACGCAGCCACGTCGACACGTCCTGAGCCCAGTAGGTCAGAATGATCTCCGCCCCGGCGCGATGGATGGCCGTGAGCGATTCAAGCACGGTCTGCCGTTCGTTGAGCCAGCCTCGGGCGGCGGCCGCTTTGATCATGCTGTACTCGCCCGACACGTTGTAGGCCGCCAGGGGCACGCCCACAAAGCGCTGTCGGACCGCGGCGATGACATCGAGGTAGGCCAGAGCCGGTTTGACCATGATCAGGTCGGCCCCTTCGGCCAGGTCGAGCTCGACCTCGCGCAGGGCCTGGCCCACGCTCGACGCGGGGTCCATCTGGTACGTGCGGCGATCTCCGAACTGGGGAGTGCTTTCCGCCGCCTCGCGAAAAGGACCATAAAATGCGCTGGCGTACTTGGCGGCGTAGCTCATGATGGGCAACGAGGAGAAGCCGGCCTCGTCGAGACCGCGGCGGATGGCGCCTACCATGCCGTCCATCATGCCACTGGGCGCGATGAGGTCGCTGCCGGCGCGAGCGTGGCTGACCGCCTGCCGCGCCAGCAACTCCAACGTGGCGTCGTTGTCCACGTCGACGGTTCCCCGCCGGTCGTGCAGCACGCCGCAGTGCCCGTGGTCCGTGTATTCGCAGAAGCAAACGTCGGTGACGACGAGCAGCCCCGGCGCCGCGGCTTTGGCCACCCGCACGGCGTCCTGAATGACGCCCTCGTCGGAGCAGGCGTCGCTCCCCGTATCATCCTTTTCATCGGGAATGCCAAACAGGATCACCCCCCCGAGGCCCAACTCGGCGAGCCGGGCAGTCTCCTCGCCCAGGCGATCGAGCGACCATTGAAACTGGCCCGGCATCGAGCCGATTTCCTGCTTGATGCCCCGCCCCCGCCGCACAAACAACGGCTGAATGAGCGCCGCGGGCGACAGCCGCACGCCGCGCACCAGGCTGCGGATACGCGCGTCGTACCGCAGCCGACGCAGGCGCGTGGTGGGGTAGGCGGGCGTCGCTGCTTCGGAGTCGGTCGGAGGAAACGTCATTGGCGCCTGCTGTCCGCGGTTCGGTCTTCGAGCTTTGCCCGGGCCCGGTCGACCAGGTCCGTGGCCCAGGTTCTGCCGTCGTAAAGATCGATCACAGCCCGCCAGATCTTCTGCGCGGTCTGAGGGTCGCCGTCGACGATCGCGTCGGCGCGGTCCAACTGCGCCGAGATTCGCTGGCAGTGCTCCTGAGAGTAGGCGGCGACGTCCTTGCGCAGCTTTTCGAGCTTGCGTTTGGCCAGTTCCAGGCATTGCCGCGTCGTCTCGGGTTGGTCTTCGGCGTCGCCGCCGTACAGGTCGACGAGCGCCGTCATCTTCTTCAACCCCAGTTCGGGATCGAGGTCTGCCTGCTTGAGCGCCTCGACGTAGTCGCGTTCGACGGAAGAAAGCTCCTGGGTCTTGCCGCGAATGCGCGAGCGTTTCTCGAGCTGGCGGCCGAGCCGATCGACCTCGATTCGGTCGAGCAGTTCCTCCAGTTCCGGGCCGCGCGGGTCGGAGGGATCGGTCCGTTCGAGGAAAGCCCTAATGTCGTTCTCGGCCGCCGCCAGGCTATCGTTCTCACTGGCGGCCATCGCACGCGCGTAAAGCTTGTCCAGGCTGGGGGGCTGCAGGAAGTACCAGGTGCCGAAGGCCAAGCCCCCGATGGCCGCCACCAAAACGAGCACCTGCAGGGCGAGCCAGCTCACCGCTTCTTCGTCATGGACCTCTTCGCGCGAACGGTCCTCCTCCGAAACGGCGGTGAACTTCATCGGCCCTGAGGTCGTCGTGTGGCCGCCGACCGGCGCGTCTTTGGAAAGCGGGAGGACCAGCGGCGCGGCGACGGTGGCCATGTCAGGCGAAAGGTTGACCTCCGAACGCATCGCCTTGTGGACGTTCTCTGCGGCCATCGAAGGGGGAACGTCGGCCAGGCGATATTCGTCGGCGCCGGGCATGACGCTGTGCGGCACTTCAAACGAACGGCTCACGAGGTTGTCGGCCGCCGCGGTCGGCGCCGTGGCGACGATTTCGCCTCCGCCGGCCGGTGGGACAGCGGGTGGCATCGATGGAGAACTCGGCAACGACTTGTTGGTTTCATCGGGACGGACCGACAGCCCGTGCTTCATCGCCTCCAGCCGTCGCGACAGCACCATGGCAGTGGGAATCCGCTTGTCCGGATCCTTTTCCAGCAACAAACCGACGATGCTTTCCAACTCGGCGGGCACGTCGGGGGCGAAGCGGCGGACCGGCTCCGGCTGAGCGTAGCGCTGCAACTGCAGCATTTCGACCATCGTCGCGGCCCTGAACGGCGGCCGCCGCGCCAAAAGAGCAAACATCACCCCGCCCAGGCTGTATAAATCGCAGCGGTGGGTCACCGGCCGTCCGTCGGCCTGTTCTGGCGCCATGTACTCCGCGGTTCCGAGCACTCCGCCGTCGGCGGTCAGCCCCGTGTTGCCAAAGAGTTTAGCGATGCCGAAGTCGGACAGTTTAAGGGTGCCGTCGTCGGCCAGCAGCAGGTTGGCCGGCTTGATGTCGCGATGAATTACGCCGCGATCATGCGCGTGTTTTAGCGCCCGACACACCTGAATGGCCAGCTCGGTCACTTCCCGCCAGTCGAAGGTCCGCCCGCTGAGGAGCTCTTCCTCGAGGCTGCGGCCGCGCACCAATTCCATGCCGTAGAAGTGGTGACCGTCTTGCTCTCCGTAGCCGAATAGCTGAACGATGTTCGGATGGTGCAGCTTCTTGAGGCTTTCGATTTCGGCCTCGAATCGCTCGCGAAATCCTTCTTCCTGAGCGAGCGCGGCCGAAAGGACTTTGACCGCCGCGGCCTCCCCCGTGTCGACGTTGACGGCGGCATAAACGGTTCCCATCCCCCCCCTGCCGAGTTTGCGACCGATCGTATACGGCCCAAGCCGCTCGAGTTGCACCATCGTCGACACGCATCCGCCAGCTAGAAGCCGCCTTATTAACCTGATTTTATGCTAGCTCGTTGCCGGGGCACGTTCCAGGGGAGCAAAACCCGAAGTGCCAGCAAGGAGCACGACGCAACTTAGCTCGCTTATGCTCCGCGCTTGGTATCGGCACAGTCTGCGCAAGCCACCTTTACATCCTTGTCCGGACGCCGAAAATTGAAATCCATGCAGACCTCCATTGTGCTCCAACGGGACGACAACCAGGCCCGCGCCCTGGCCGGCTTCGCGATCAACTTCCTGCACGGCAGTTTTGACCCGCCAGGCGACCGGCCGCTGGCCATGGTCGAACGGTTTCACCTCGATAGCATGGCTTGCGGCGTTTCGGCGATCGCTTGCGGCACCAACGCGCCGAACGTCCTCCGTCGCGAAGCTTGGGAATACGAGCATCCGGAGGGCGTGCCGTGCTTCGCCTCCCGCATCCGCGTCGCGCCCGAAAAGGCCGTGCTGGCCAATTGCTCGGCCGTGCGCGAATGGGACGCCAACGGCACCAACTTTGGTTACGATCCGGCACACAGCGCCACGGCCGGCGAGTTCGGGCACAACGATTTTTACCCCGTCGCCGTGGCAGCCGCCCAGCAGCGCGGCCTGGACGGCCGCACCACGCTGCGGGCAATGCTGCTCATCGACGAGATCCGCGGCCGCCTGGCGGAGGTTTTCTCGCTGAAGGACCACAAGATCGATCACGTGGTACACGGAGCCATCGCATCGGCGGTTGTCTACGGGGCGATGGTTGGAGCGACCGTCGACCAAATCGAATCGGCGCTGGGACTGCTTGTGGCCCACTACATCCCGTTTCGGGCGATTCGGGCCGGCAAGCAACTTTCCGATTCGAAGGGAGCGTCGGCAGCCATCAGTTCCGAGATGGCCGTGATCAGCGTTCGCCGGGCCATGCGGGGCTTCGTGGGACCGGCCGACATCTTCCGCAATCCGGAAGCCATTTTCTGCCTTTTCAATCCGCCGCGGTCCCGCGGCACGAGCCCTTTCGACCTGCGACTGGCAACGTCGGGCGACGATTTTGCTGTGATGGGGATGCACTTCAAACTGGGGCTCTACGAGCACCAGTCGGCCGGCGCGATCCAGGGCCTGATGGACCTTCTCCAGCGGCATCCCCGCCTGCTCGACGACGAGCGGCAACTGGAAAAGGTGCGGATCAGCATCTATCAGCCGGCCTACGGAATTATCGGCGACCCGGCCAAACGCGACCCGCGCACGCGGCAGAGCGCCGATCACTCGATGGTCTACATCATCGCCACGCTCCTGCGCAAGGCGTTTGAAACCCGCCGCGCCGGCTGGCGGGAGCTGATGCTCATGCCGGGCGACTACGACGCCGCCAGCCTTTTTCACCCGCTGACGCGGAGCCTGATCGAGCGCATCGAGTTCCGTCACGGCGGTTCCGAGTACGACGCGCGATACCCGGACGGAATTCCGACCACGCTGGAAATCGAGCACGCTCAACTCGGCCGGCTTTCCAGCGATCTGGTGATGTACCCGGCCGGCCACGCCCGGAACACGACGGCCGAGTTGGACGGTCTGCTTGAGCACAAGTTCCGCCTGCTGGCGGGGCTCGGCGTCACCGACGTGGACGCTCTCTACGGGCGGTTCACGAGGCTGGGCGAGAAATCGGCGGAAGAGATCGCGACGCTGTATGACTTTGAGGTGATTGCGTGACTACCCGATTCCCAGTTGCTTCTTGATCAAGCGGGAGAGGCTGTCGCTAATCTCTCGGTGGCGTGGAACCGGCGCCTTTCGACCGGTGGCGGGGTTAAGATAGATGTCGTGTCGACTTCCGTGTCGGAGCAAGCGGCAACCGGCTTGTCGCAGCTCGCGAACTAGCTCTTCGCGCCTCATACCTCAAGTTCGACGTCCTTTGTTTGGACCTGATGAGGGACGGGCAACTCTTCGTCGGACATCATCATACGGTACGCGTCACGGATGTTGTCTTCCAGCTCATCGAGGCTCTCTCCCTGGCTAAAAACGCCGGGGACTTCCTTGAGGCGCCCCACATACCAGCCGTTGTCGATCCAATACTCGAGCGAAAATGAGCGGCGCATGGCTCTCGTCCAAGACAACGTGCATCCTAGCCCCGGATGATTCACCGTCCCACACTACCCCAAAGTGTCAGCGCGGAGCACGACGGAACTCCGTTGCATTATAGCTGGAATTGAGCGGCTTGGGGATCGATCGTCAGAAGCTTTGCGTGGCTACAAACGCGGCGGGACGCCGCGTCTGCGGGCGGCGTCGCGTTCGCGGCGCGGCTGATTTATATTGGAGGGGCCGAAAGAAGCACCCCAACAGCCCACGACCAGGAAACCCTCACCCGGCACGCTCATGCGTGCCGCTCGCCATGCGAATCCCCACCCTACTTTGCGCGTTGATCTTGCTGGCCGCCCGACCGGCTGCCGCTGAAGAATCCAAAAAATCCCCCACCCCCCCAGCCCCCGAGCAAGAATCGTCCCTCGAGTCGCGCTATCTGTCGAATATCCGGCAGGTCACCGACGGTTTTGTGAAGGCGGGAGAGGGCTACTTCTCGCCAGACCAGAAGACGATCATCTATCAGGCCGTGACGGCCGACTATCCCTTTTACCAGATTTATACCCAGCCCTTCGCCGGCGGGCGGCCGCGGTTGGTGAGCACGGGCCGGGGACGAACAACCTGCAGCTATTTTTCCCCCGACGGCCGCCACATTGTTTATGCCTCCAGCCACCTCGATCCGCACCTCGACCAGACCGAGTCCGATGAGCGGAAGCGTCAGGCCGAGGATGCCGCCAGCGGCAGGCGGAGGCGATACGACTGGGTGTTCGATCCGTACATGGACATCTTCCGGGCCGACGCCGATGGCGGCAACCTGGTGCAGCTCACCGACGCTCCTGGCTACGATGCCGAAGGGGCCTATTCGCCCGACGGCAAGCAAATCGCCTTTTGCAGCACGCGCGACGGCGATCCCGACATTTATCTGATGGATGCCGACGGCTCGAACGTGCGGCAGATCACCAACGAGCCGGGCTACGACGGCGGGCCGTTCATCTCGCCCGACGGCCGGTGGATCGTCTACCGCACCGATCGCAAGCAGAAGGAGATGCTGCAGATCCATTGCATCGGCATCGACGGCAAGAACGACGTGGCCCTGACCGACAACGTCGGCGTCAACTGGGCCCCGTATTGGCACCCGACCAACCCGTTCATCATCTGGGCCGGCGCCGACCACTCCGATCCCACCAAGCGGCCGAATTACGATCTTTGGATCATGCGGTACGAACTCCGCGACGGCAAAATCAAAGGAGGAGAAGCACGCCGCGTGACCGATCACCCGTCGGCCGACGTGCTTCCCGTGTTTTCGCCCGACGGCAAACGCCTGATGTGGACGAGCAATCGGACGAGCGATAATTCGAGCCAGCTCTGGACGGCCGAGCTTAAGCTGGAAGAATAGTAGCTTCGACGCTCCGCGGAGCGCCGGGCCGACCCGGTGCCGGGGCCAGCGTCATAGCAAGAGCAGGAATCAATGGCACACAACTCGTTTTGCGGGCGAACTCGGCGCGAGTTTTTTTGGGAGGCCGGCGCCGGTTTTACGTCGGTGGCCCTCGCCGGATTGCTGTCGCGAGACGGCTTCTTTGGCGGCTCGCAGGCGACTGCGGCCGAAGCAGCCCGCCAGGCCAATCCGCTGGCCGCCAAGCCGCCCCACTTCGCGTCCAAGGCCACGAGCGTGATCTTTCTCTTCATGTACGGCGGCCCTAGCCACGTTGACACGTTCGATTACAAGCCCGATCTCTTCAAGCTCGACGGCAAGACGATTCCGGTGAAGACCAAGGGGCGTGGTGGAGAGAAGAACGAGGGCCGCGTCGTCGGCCCCAAATGGACATTCAAGCAATACGGCGAGTCGGGGCAGTGGGTTTCGGAACTGTTTCCGCATCTATCCCAATGCGTCGACAAGATTGCCTTCCTCAAGTCGATGCAGGCCGATTCCCCCATCCACGGCTCGGCCATGCTGCAGATGAATTCGGGCAAGATTCTCAGCGGCAGTCCGGCTCTCGGCTCCTGGGTCAACTATGGCCTGGGGAGCGTGAACGAGAACCTGCCCGGCTTCGTGGTGATGCTCGATCCGAGCGGCGGACCGATCAGCGGCGCGAAGAACTGGTCGAGCGGCTACATGCCCGCCACCTACCAGGGCACCGTGTTGCGCTCCAAGGGCGCGCCGATCCTGGATCTCGACTCGCCGGAGGGGATGAGCCGGCCGCTGGAACGACGGCTGCTCGACGCCTTGCGCGTTGAAAACGAGGCCCACTTCGCAGAGCGGGCCGACAACAGCGATTTGGCCGCGCGCATCGCGAGCTACGAATTGGCCTACAAGATGCAAGAGCACGCTCCTGAGGCGATCGACGTCGACCAGGAGACGGAAGCCACGCACAAACTCTACGGGCTCGACAACCCGCGCACGCTCGACTTCGGCCGGCGCTGCCTCTTGGCGCGGCGGCTGGTGGAGCGCGGCGTGCGCTTCATTCAGCTCTATTCCGGCGGCAACCACAGCGACTCGAACTGGGACGCGCACGGCGACCTGGTGAAGAACCACGAGTTCCATGCCGGCAACACCGACCAGCCGATCGCGGGGCTGATCGCCGACCTGGCCCAGCGCGGCCTGCTCGACAGCACCCTGATCGTCTGGGGCGGCGAGTTCGGCCGCCAGCCCACGGCGGAATACGCCGAGGGAACCGGCCGCGACCATAATTCCTACGGCTTCACTATGTGGATGGCCGGGGGCGGGATCAAAGGGGGTCAGAGCGTCGGCACGACCGATGAGCTCGGCTCGGCCGCTGTCGAAAGCCCGTTCCATGTAAAGCACCTGCACGCCACTATCCTGCACCAGATGGGAATCGATCCCAACCGGCTCTCTTATTTCCACGGCGGGCTCGATCAAAAGCTGGTGGGGGTCGAGCCGGTCGAGCCGATTCGCCAGATCATCTAGTGGATGATTGGTGTCGGGGCTGTCTGCCTGCGAGCCTTCTAAGCGTTGCGGGTCGTTTTTCACGCAACTCTTCGCGCCCGCTTACGACAATAGCGGTTGGTGGGATCATGCGCGTCTCAAAATACGGCAGCCGCCGATGAACCGATCCCGCTGAGAATAGAACTCTTTTCGACCGTGGAGCCCCGACCTAGAATGGCATTTTTGTAGTGAAGCAGCTCGCGCCGCGACAGGCGAGGTGCCTGCGACAGGCCCTGGCCCGGATTGTTCGTCGGTCGACACAAATCGCGAAGCGTAAGCGAGGGGCTCTGAGCGACTTACCTCGCTTACGCTGCGGATTTAGCGCTAGCGTGTTGGGTCAGAAGCACCGTGCGCCGCAACGGGTCGGCCGTTGAATGATCCGGCTAGGAGAACGGGGCTCGGCGCTCACAACGACAGAGTGCGAGATGGGACGCGAATACAAAGCCGGTGAAGAGCCCATACCAGGCTATCGTCTGGCGAAGTTCATCGGACGCGGGGGGTTCGGGGAGGTGTGGCGGGCCGTCGGCCCCGGCGGCACGGAAGTCGCCCTGAAAATGATTGCGCTTGATCGCAAGCAGGGAATGAAGGAGTTCAAATCCCTGCGCCTGGTAAAGCGCATCCACCATCCCAACCTCGTTCCGATTCTAGCCTTCTGGCTGGTCGACGCCGACGGCGTCCCCCTGGACGACGAAAGCATCGACCTGCTCGGCTCGAATTTGCTCGACGGTCGGCAGCCCAGCACGGCCACCGCCACGATGCAGTTCAACGCGGCCCGCGCTGAGCAGTTGATCATCGCCATGGGTCTGGGTGAGAAGAACCTGCTCGACGTGCTCAAGGAGTACCAAGTCAAGGGGCTGGCCGGCATTCCGCTGGAAGAGCTGCTCGACTACATGGAGGGTTCGGCTCGCGCGATCGATTTTCTCAACACCCCCCGCCACAACCTGGGCGGTCCGCAACCGGTCGCCATTCAGCACTGCGACATCAAGCCGCAGAACATCATGCTGGTGGGCGACGCCGTGCAGGTCTGCGATTTCGGTCTGGCCCGTTCGCTGAGCGACGTGCGCAGTACGTCGGTGGCGGCTTCCATCGCCTACGGCGCCCCGGAGCTGTTCTGGGAAAACAAGCCCACCCACGCCACCGACCAGTATTCGCTGGCCATCACCTATTACGAGTTGCGCACCGGGCATCTCCCCTTCGGCCCGGACTCAGCCGCCATCGAAGTGATGCAGGCCCACCGCGACGGCAAGCTCGACCTGCACTATCTGAACGACTCCGAACGGGCCGTGATCAAGCGGGCCACCGATCCTTCGCCTTCGGGCCGTTTTGAGCGGACGATCGACATGGTGCGGGCCTTGCAGCGGGCCGCGCACGGGGGCTTGCGGGCCTTCGAGGGACCGTCTCGCACCCCGTCCGTCGGCATGCGTTCCTCATTCGTCCAAACCGGGCGGGAAATCGTGCCCGGCTACACGCTGCTGGAGCACCTCTTCCATCCCGACGCGCGAACCGACGTCTGGTCGTGCAGCGCCGCCGGCGGCAATCCGCAGTCGATGTGGCTTTACGAGGTAACCTCCGGCGCCGTCGACCGCGAGGCGCTGAAACTTATCCAGGAGATCGTCGACCAGCCGCGTTTGGCGCGGCTGTCGCGCTGGTGGTTGCTCGGCTCCTCCGGTCAGGACATCACCAACGAAGCGGGCGAGGCCGGCGGGCCGGGCCAGACCCTGGCCATCGCCAGCGAACTGACTCGTACGAATCTGGCGCACCGCGTCGAAGAATGCCGGCAGTTGCGCGGCATCGGCATTCCGGTCGACGAGTTGTTGGCCTACGTGCAGCAGGTGGCCGAGGGGATCGACGCCCTCAACGACCCGACCCACGCGCAGGGCTCACGTCGCGTGTCGCTGATTCACACCGATTTGCGGCCGGCCAACCTGCTCGTTTTCGGCAACGCCGTGAAGGTCGGCAACTTCGCGTGGTGTCGCACCCTCGACGGCGACGAGGCCGAGGTGGCGGGGATGCCGCCGCGAACGGCCAGGCCCACCATGCCGCCGGAGCTGGCGGCCGGTCGCATCCACCGCCGCAGCGACCAGTATTCGCTGGCCGCCAGCTACGTACAGATGCGCACAGGAAACCTGCTCCTGGAGTCGGGGCTGCCGACCGGCGCCGCCAGCGGGGCCTTGGCCGGCTCGTCGCTCGATATGTCCAATCTCTCGGAAGCCGAGAGCGAGGTCGTGCAACGCGCGATGCACGCCGATCCGCGTGAGCGGTATCCTTCCTGCCGCAAGCTGGCGGCCGAGTTGGCGCTGGCCGCGAAGAAAGTGCCCGTAGCAGCCGGCCAGCCGGCGTACCCGGTGTCGAGGGCTGCCCCGGCGGCGTCGGTCGCCAGCCACACGATGATGCCGGGCGATCTGCTCGCCACGCGTCCGCTGGCGTCGTCGGCGACCCCGGTTCTCGGCCCGGCCGACACCAGTCCCGACGTTCGCAAGACACTTGAAGAAGAACGAGCGCTGGCTTCGAGACGTCGTTCTCGCGGGCCGGCTCTGTTGGCGACGGCGGTCCTGGTTCTGGCGGCCGCCGCAGCCGGGTTATTTACCGGGAAACAAACCGAGACGGAAGTCGACGGCCTGATCGAGGCGGGCCAATACAAATCGGCCCTCGAGGCCATCAACTCCCCCTTCTGGCGCCGCTGGCGGAGCGACCCGGTGGCGCTACGCGATCGCGTCGTCTCCAGCGCCCGCGATAAAGCAGTCGACGCCGCGAAGGAGGGGGAGATCCGCACCGCGCTCGATATTCAGGCGCAACTGAAAGACGAGCTTAAGGGCAAAGAAAGAGACGAGTTTCGCGAGCACATATTCGGCAAGGCGATCGAGTACGCCACGGAGAACTTCAAGCAAGACAAGTACAAAGACGCGCACGGCATTTACGCCCGGTTGGACGAAATCGCGCCGGACAGCAGGCCGGTCGCCGAACTGGGCAAGAATCTATGGCAGAGTTGGGCGGAGCGGATCGCGGCGCTCGCAGATTCGCAGAATTTTGGAAAGGCTGCCGAGATTTTCCAGCAACTCGAGTCGCCCGGCGACGACCAGGCGGCCCCGGGCGACGAGTCGACGATCGTCGACGTGAAGAAAAAGATCATTGCCGCCGGCATCAAGGCCATGACCGAGGCCAAGGACCAGAAGGGCACGGTCAAGGCGCTCGACGCCGCCGAACAATTCAAGCAGGTCAGATCGTTCGCCAACGAAACGGGCCTTTCCCAGGCGATCAGCGAGCTCATCGTGCAAGCGATCGGGACGGCCCAGTCGGACCTGGACGACCAGCGGATCGACGATGCCAAGGCCATCCACCGGCCTTTGGCGCGGCTCGACCGAACGAACACGCAGGTGCGACAGTTGGGTCAGCAGATCCTGGACAGCGAGCTGGCGAAGGCCCGATCGCGGCTGGAAGAGAACAACTGGGCGGCGGCCCTCGCCGAATACGGGCGCGTGCGCGACGAGTGGCCCAAGGAAGACGAGCGGGCCAAGGATACGTTCGAACAGCTCCAAGGCGAAATCGTCAAAGCGGGCCGGCGCGAATTTGACGAGGTGCTCGTCGGCAAGAAACCCGACGACCTGAAAAGGGCCGGAGAGATCTGCGATGAGCTCGCCATGTCGTTCCCGGACAACTTCATCGTCAAGGCGATGAAGGACGACGTGAAGAGCATGACAGCGGGCGCCGCGGGTCACGCTGCCTTGACTCCCGAACAGTTGGTCTTGCGCTTGCTCAACCAGGCCGAGCAGAACATTCGGCTGCGCGTTTTGGAAGACGCCGCGAAAAATCTGGCCGACGCCGACGAGAAGATCGACGCCGAGTTCCCGACGCGAGACGACTTGCGGCGCCGCGCGGCGCTCGACCACGCCTATTTGTCGTGGGAAAATAAGGACTGGGACGACGCCGAGACCTGGCTCAACCAGGTCAAAGCGGCCGACTTCGCCGGCGCTGAGGACGGCCGGCTGACGCAATACTATCTGTTGCGGGCGCTCGTCCCCGCGCGTTACGACGGCGGCGCCCTGCCCGAAAAGGCCGACCTCGACGCGCTTTCGCGGGCCGTAGACGAGTTGCGGCACAGCGACGCGAAATGGGACGAGAGCGCCGACCGGTTGCTTGCCAGTGGCGTGAAGGAGCTCTGCCGTGAACTGGGGCTTCAGGTCGTCGGTTTGATCGGCAGCTCGGATCCGAAGCAGCAAACCCTCGGCAAGTTGGTGCGGGACCGGATCGACAAAACCTATTGGCCCGAGAACGCCGAGACGCTGATTGCCGTAAGCAACACGATTGGCTTGCTGAAATCGCCGGATGCGGCGTCCCGCGACATCCAGAAGAGCCTCGATGAGTGGGACTCTGCCCACAGTCCCATCCCTGATGCCTTGCTGCCGCGCCTGGCCGAGGCATTGGCCCGTTGGGGGCACGAGAGTAAGGAGCCTGAAGCCGCGGAGAAGGCGATCGCCTGGATCCGTTCGTTGAAGCAGACCGAGGACGTCCGCCGCGTCTTGGTCGGGCTGGCGGTCGCCCAGATCGAGCGCGCCGCGTCGTTACCGGACGTCGACTGGAAGCAGCTTGCGGCCCGCTGCCGCAACGCCAACGACGACATGGTCGCCGCAGGCGCGCGCGAACACGGCGCCTTGGTCAGGGCCTGCCTGGCCGAATGCCTGTCGGAAGTGGCACTCGCTTCGTCTTCGCCGGTTCCGGTTGAAGCGCAAACCGAGATCGACGCGGCGCTCAAGCTGCCCGCTTCACCTGAAGAGCGTCCCTACCTCGATTACGTCACTTTCCGAATCAGCCAGGCGACTGGGCGCACGATTGGAGGCAAGGACCGCACCGCCCTTGCCGACAGCCTCTGTGAAGCGGCCACGTCGTCGGTCCCAGCCCTAGCCAACCCCTGGCGTCAAGCCCGCGCCGCCGAGCTTTTGTCCGGCGCGGCGGAGAGCCTGGTCGACGTCGACGCGAGCGAAGACCCCCTCCTGCCGCCGTCGTTCGGTGACAACAAGCAAAACGCCGAGCACGCTTACCGCTGGCTGACGGCAGCCAAAACACTCGCCGGCGCCCCAGAGAAAGGGCTCGGCGCCGAAGCGAGTCTCGTGCTGGCCATCGCTGCGGCGGAGAAAACCGAGCCCGACCATTCGCTGGCCAATTCGTTGCTCGACAAACTGAGCCAAGGGCCGGCTCCGGCGCCCAAGGTGCTGCTCATCTCGGCGCGTTCGCTTGAAAAGAGCGCTCCTGAAGAGGCCGTGCGCCGATATGCAGACGCCTTGCAAGCGGCCCTCAAGCTCGGCACGGCCGCCAACGAGGCGCTGTACGATCGCATCGTCTCGCCTGCCACGCGCGTCGTCGAGTCGTTGGACGAGAAACAACGGGCGGCCGTCGGCCCTCAGGCGGCGCTGCTCTACGCGAACAAGGGAAGGCTCATCCGGCTCGACGCGGCCGTCGATTCCAAGGTGTTCGAGGAGACGCAAACCTCCGGGGCAGACGCGGTGTTCGACGCCTACGACAAGGCGATCCGGCTCGACCCGAATGTCCCCGATTACTTCATTCAGAGAGGCACCGCCCGCTATAACACGACCACGGCGCATAACAGTCTCGAAGCGCTAAAGCGCGACGACATCGCGCCGGCCCGCGAGCTCCTTGGCGGAAAGGAGACGCCGGGGCTTTACGGACTGACGGGCGTGGCCAATCTGCTCGAAGCGCGTGCGGTCCAGCCCATCAACCGCGCGGCGCGCCTCGAGTTCTACAAAAAGGCCGTAGCCGACGCGGCCAAGGCGGTCGACGACTCCGAGGCGCAGAGCGAAGACTACCCGCAATTCCTGCTCTTGCACAGCATGGCCTGCCTGGAACTCGCCAATTTTACGACCGATTCCGACAAGGCCATCCGAGGCTATCTGGATAGCGCTGTCGGTTCGGCCAGAAAGGCGATCGCCGACGGGCGCGGGGCCCACCCTGAGTTCGCCTATCAGGCCCTCGGCAACGCGGAGGAAGACTACGGTCTCTTGCTGAAAGACTACGACGGCTATCGCCGCGCCGTGCAGGATTTCGACGATGCGCGCCTCAAGGCCCTGGACAATCTCTCGCCGACGGACGAGGCGCTCATCTGCCTCGGCCGAGTCCGCTACCGGCTGGGCACGTGCGGCGCCGAACCCGCGGCGGCCAGCGAGGTGCTGCTGGCCAGTGGCCTGGCCGACTTGCAAGCGGCCATCGATTCCAACCGGCTCCCGCCGGCTCGAGTCGCAGAGGCCTGGTGGTGGCAGTCGCAGATCCACTCCGCCCGAATGCAGGTCGAATCCCGAAAGGCGACCGAACAGGCCGCCGCCAGCGGTTGCTTGCAGGAATGTCTGCGGCGCGTCGATCCGGCCAGCTCGGCCTGGCCGGTCTACCAACTCTACTGGGCGGGCCTGGCTGGCACGCCCGAAGAGTCGCGGCGCCGCGCTCGCGACGTGCTCGATCGGCCCAACTCGAAGGCCGACGCCTCCCAGCGGGCCCAAGCCCTGTCGATGATCGCCGCCAGCTACGTAAAGCCCGGGGCAACGGCCGAGCAAATTCGCCAGCAGCTCGATCAGGGCTTCACCGAGTATCAGCGGTATTTGCCCTGGCTCGCCGACATGGGCAAGGCGGACGACGTGCCGGCCCTGTTGGCGCTAAGCGAGTTCATCCTTCTCGATCGCACCTTCTGGCGAGGCAAGGGCGACCTTTGCAAATCGAGTGCCCAGCGAGCCTTGGCCCTGGCCGACGAACTGCAGGCCCCCGAGCTGGCGGCGCGCGCCCGCGCCGACCTGGGCAACCACGCTCTCTACGCCGCCACCACCGGCCAATCGACGGTCGACCTGGCGGCCCTGCGTAAGGCCGCCGAGCATTTCAAGGCGGCGGTCGATTTCGACGAGAAACTGGGCACCGAGCCGGTCACCGCCCTGGAACGACAGAGCATCCGCGGCAACTTGGCCCCCAACTGGCGATATGCGCTGGCTCGGGTCGACGGGAGCCTGGCGACCGACTCTCGCACCTCGGCGGCCGACCGCCAGACGCTTCGCAACGAGGCCATCCAGGCCCTCGATCATGCCAAGGACCTTCCCGAGAGCTACAAGAAGCTCTACAAGGATTACCGCAAGAAGCTGCTGGAAATCCGCTGACCGCGGTTAACTCCTCGCGATCCGCAAGGTTTGCCAAAGAAGCCCGGTTTCCGCTACGTCCTGGGCCTCAGAAGCCCATCCTCCGTGAGCGACTCGGCAGGTTGTAACGCCTATGCCGGCGGCCGCACCGGTCGTCGTCCACACCACGCTCCCAGGCTCTTCGTCCGGACGGAAGGATTGTAAAGCGTTGATAGGCAAGTGTCGATTGTTCCCAAAGGTATGGCCATTTCAGGTGCGCCGTGCCAACCAGAACTAACGACCGGTCATGCCGCCGGCGCACCTGACGAGTTTCCCGCGAAAGCGTCCAAAAACACAGCCGCCAGCGCACGGCAAACGACCCAGCCCCGTCGGATCTACCGCAGACGACGGCGCAATCGTACAAGTGTGCAGCCGGCGGCCGCGAGGAGTCGCGTATGTGCGTTCGTCGGAGAGAACGATTCGCCCTATGGCGAGGGTGCCTGCTGACGGGGGCCGCCTTCATGCTGGCGGCGAACGTCGCGCGAGCCGGCGACGTGCCGATGGGTAAGCTGGCGGCGCCCCGCGCCACCCAACCCGCATCCGCGGCAAAGTCGCCGCCGGAACCGTCATCCGACACGCCCCTGTTTGATCCGCCGCCGGCACCCGGCGCGCAATCGCCCGCACCGGGCGCCCAATCGTCTGCGTCCGCGCCCGATCGCGCGGCGCCCCCGGCCGACCAATCTGAGAAGCAGTCGGGCCAACCCAGCCGGCCTTTTTACACGAGGCTGTGGGGGGCGCTGATCAGCGAGCCGGACGAAGGCGACGGCAGGTTCCAGGGCTCGGTCAGCCCGGCGAGTTACACGCGAGCGACCCCGCGGGGCGCGCGCGGCACCGGGGAAATTCAGACCTTCCAGCCCGGCGGCTACTTCCGCACTTCGGGAGGCTTCTTCCACTTGGCAAGGCAACCGGCCCCTTTGCAGCCGCAGCAGCCGCTGGCGCCCACGGCGCCGCCGGTCAGCCCCGTGCAGCCGCTGGCACCCACGCAGCCGTTGGGTGCGATGGGCATGTTCGGTCAGGGTGGGATCATGAGCGCCTTGTCGGCTCTGCCGGCGGACCGCGCGCCGATCGCCCAGTCGATCGCCCCGGTCGCCAGCGCGACCAGCGCTCCGGCGCTGGCCAGCAACGCGCGGCCTGACTTGGCTCAGGCCATCTCCGATGAAGTGCTGGCCGTGCAGACGATGTGGCGCGGAAGCATCTCGGAGTCGCCGTTCATCCGGGGCTTTAAGAACCGGGAGATCTACGCCCAGCTCGACGGCCAGTACTTCGAGCCGGTGCGGTGGGACCTCGACACCGTGGTCAACAAGATCGACCCGGGCATCGTGCAAGACACGATCATCGTGGCCGGCCCCTATGCGGTGCAATACGGCCCAGGCTTCACGTTCATGGACATCGTCACGCGCCCCACGCCGCGCAACCAGCGGCAGCAGTACCGCAGCAGCATGAGCTGGATCCCGAACGGCGATCAGATTTATGGTCGTGAAACGGTCAGCGGCGGAACCCAGGATTTTGGTTACCGCTTCAGCTATGGGCATCGCAACGCCAACGACTACTTTGCCGGCAACGGTACGTACATCCCCTCGCACTACAACACGGGCGACGTCCTGGCCGAGTTGGGCTACAACCTGTCGAGCTCGCAGCGGATTGAGGCTTCCTACCGTCGCCAGGATATGAACCACACGGCGTACCCGGGTGAGTTCTTCGACGTGAGCTCGTTGGAGACCGACGCCTTCAACCTCCGCTACATCGACGAAGACGTCTCGGCGCCCTGGACCCGGCTCACGGCCCAGTCGTGGTACAACAACAACAACATGACGGGCAACACGTTCAACTCGACCAAGGCGCCGATCGTGAACGCCGTCGAGCGGGCCCTGACGGCCGACCTCTACCCGGCCTTTGCCACGCCGAACGCCTCGCAAAACCCCGCCGCGCCGAATTTCACCGGTTTCAGCGGCGCGACGGTCGGCGCGATCACCTCCACGGGCGGCCGCGTGATGGCCCAGTTCGGCGAGCTCGACGAAGTCAGCCTGCTGACGGGCACGGACGTGCGGGTGCTCAACCAGCGGGTGACCGAGTTCTTTACGATCAATCCCTATTTCGCGAGCCCGCCGTTTGCTCCCGGCTCGCTCCCTCCCGGCCTGACTCCCACTCCGCCGGCTCCGCCGTCGCCTCCCTCGGCGACGGGAACGTACCCCTTCCAGTTCACGACGGGCATGCCGCGGGCCACGATGGTCAACCCGGGCGCCTTCGCCGAAATGACCCTGCCCTGGACGAGCTATTTTCGCTCCAAGATCGGCGGACGCGGCGACTACGTCGACACCAACGCCTACTCGAACACGTTCCCCATTAACGGCGCGAGCAACATCGGCTTCTTCCCGCCCACGAGCTCTCTGCCGGCTGGACCGCTCAACAAGGCCAACGGTCTGTACGCCTTTTACCTGGTCAACCAGCTCGACATCACCGAACACTGGAACGCGGCCTTCTCCTTCGGCGAATCGCAGCGTCCTCCCTCACTCATCGACCGCTACGCCGACGGCATGTTCTTGGGAATCATCCAGAGCGGCTATCGCCGCGTGATCGGCGACCCGAACTTGCAGCCCTCGAAGAACTGGCAGATCGACGCCCAGGTCAACGGCACCTACGAGAACTGGCGAGGCTACCTGCGGGGCTACAACTCGTGGGTCAACAACTACATCACCTACAGCGCCAACCAGGTGCTCGACCCGACGGGGGCCGTGCTCTTGAACACGCTCAACACGCCGCTGGCGGAAATACGCGGTTTCGAGGCCTTCAACAGCCTCGACCTGTCGCCGCGCGTCACGCCGTTCGCCTCAGCCCGTTATGTCTACGGCACGGACATGACGATCCATCAGCCACTGACTCAGATTCCGCCCTTGCAGGGATTTGCCGGCATTCGCTTCCACGATCCCAACGGCGGACGCAAGTGGGGGTTGGAAGTATTCGCCACCATGACCCGCGAACAGAACCGACCCGGCATCATCCGCGTCACGGGCGTTCCGGGCGTCTACCAGCAGATCGAAAATCGTGTCGGCGGCTGGACGACCGGCAACCTTCGCGGCTACTGGAACGTGTCGCAGAACCTGATGGTTTCGGGCGGCATCAACAACGTCTTCAACCGCAACTACATCCAGTTCCTCAGTCTGCAGACGCTGCCCGTGCAGGTGCTTTCGCCCGGCATCAGCCCCTACATGAGCGTGGAGTGGATCTACTGAAGCCAGGGCCATGCTCTGGCAGATCGCAGCGGACGGAGTGGAGCGTTGGGGCGCAAGCCCGCGGTGGGCGTAAGATCGGCGCGGTTCTCCGTCGCCGCTACGCAGCTTTCACCGCGTTTTGCCACTTATCCCGTGGGCTAGCCCGGACTACCGGCCCCGTCGGCTTGCGCGCAGACTGCGCCCACACTAACCCGAAGCGTGAGCGAGAGACGTTGCGTCGTGCTTCCTCGCTTACACGTCGCTCTTGGTAGGGCCGCTGAATAATCCGGCCTGGTCTGGCACCCGCGGCCACACTGTTTTGCCCCCTTCGGGGCAAACAAAGGCAACATCAGAACTTGCGCTCGTGCTTAGTCTGCGTTCGCGGGGAAAACTATCCGCCGCGCGCGCTTGCTCGCGCCGCTGACGTTTACCTAAAGGCGGGACATTGCCCCGCAAGCCGCCTCCACCGTCGCAACTTCGTTGTCACGGGGCGGCGCTCAATTGCTTCTATGCGCGATAATCCGCGCCTACTCTCGGCGTTGGCCGATCGCACACGGGCATGCGCGACGGCTCGCCGATGAGCGCAGGCATGCCTCACGGAAGATCGGATCGAGCGTGACCTTAAACGACTGATTTTTCCATCGCTATCCTTCCGAATCCGGCCGGCTAAGTGATTTTTTCACTTGTCCGATGCTCCTTGCGAGCCGTAAATGGAAATGCCGGGGAATGGTAGACGTACATCGGAGATTCCGTATGTGGGCGTTCCCCCGGGCAAGTGCCTTCTCGTTCTCATCGCGCGCCGAACGGGCTCGGCGTAAGTCGCGGCGCCACCCTTCGACACCGCACGCCCCGTCGGGGCGACGTGTGCCGCACGTCGAAAGACTCGAGCAACGATCGTTGCTCACGTCCGACCCGATCGTCACGGTCGACACGAATCTCGGCAACTTCCAGATCGAGTTGCGGCCTGACGCCGCGCCCAACACGGTGGCCAACTTCCTGAGCTACGTGGAGAGCGGGGCCTACACCGACTCGATTTTCCATCGCTCTGTGCCGGGCTTCGTCGAGCAGGCTGGCGGATTCACGTCGGCCAGCACCACGTTCACCAGCACTTCGCAATTCACCACCATCCCGACCAACGCGCCCGTCGCGCTCGAGTACGACCTGCCCAACGTGGCCGGCAGCGTGGCGATGGCCCGCACCAGCGACGCCAACAGCGCGACCGACGAGTGGTTTGTGAACCTGACCGACAACTCGACCACGCTTGGTCCGGGCGGCAGCGACCAATATGGCTACACCGTCTTTGGCCAGGTGATCGGCAACGGCATGCAGGTGATCGACGCCATCGCGGCGCTGAACGTCGACGACGCCGACGGCGGGACCTTCAGCCAACTGCCGCTGGGACCGAACAACGAGCTGGTGCAGATCACCTCGGTGACGATCGACAGCATCGACGGCACCGTGTTCAGCGACACCAACGCCAACGATCAGCTCGACTCGGGCGAGCAGGGGGTGGCGGGGCGGACGCTCTTCGTCGACCTGGCCGGCACCGGGATCTATCAATCGGGAGATCCCACGGCCACCACCGACTCCCAAGGCAATTACTCGTTCAGCGGAGTTACACCGGGTACCTACCAGGTCTACGAAGAGTTGCCGACCAGCATCAGCCTCACCATGCCCAGCCAGACGGTCACCGTCGCGGCCAACCAGACGGCCTCCGGCGTGAATTTTGCCGAAGAGCCTTCCATCACCGGAACCGTGTTCACCGACACCAGCGGCAGCGGCGTGTTCTCGTCGGGCGAAGCGGGGATCGCCGGACAGACCGTCTTTTTGAATAACGACGGCACCGGCGCTCCCGACGCCAGCAACCCCTCCACCGTTACCGATTCGAATGGCAACTACTCGTTCTCCGATTTGGCCGCAGGGTCGTACACGGTCGACGTGGTGCCGCCGACCGGCACGACGATCACCACCTCGAATCTGACGGTCACCGTCGCCGCCGGCGGAACAGCTCAGGTCGTGAACGTCGGCGAGCAGCCCCCGTCGATCGTCGGCACCGTCTTCACCGACACGAACAACAACGGGGCCTTCGACACGGGCGATATCGGCGTGCCCGGGCGAACCGTCTTTATCGACGAAGACGGTAGCGGAACCGCCGACGGAACCAATCCTCAGACCACGACGAATTCCGTCGGGCAGTTCACCTTCTCCGGCCTGGCGGCTGGGAGCTACACGGTAAAAGAGGTGCTTCCCACCGGCGGCACGCTGACTACGTCCGCCCAGACCGTTACGGTCACCGCCGGGCAGACGACGACTGGCGTGGTCTTCGGAGAGCTCCCCTCGATTACGGGCACGCTGTTCGTCGATCTCAACCAAAACGGCCAGCTCGATTCGGGCGAACCCGTCCTGGGCGGCCAGACCGTCTTCCTGAACATCGACGGCACGGGCGTTCCCGACGCCAGCAATCCCTCAACCACATCCGACTCCAACGGCAAGTACGCCTTCGGCACCGAGCCGCCCGGATCGTACTCCGTCGACGTGCAATTGTCGAACAACGTCACGCTCACCACGTCGACGACGTCGGTGAGCGTGACCACCGGCCAGACAGCTTCGGGAGTCAACCTGGGCGAGTTGCCGTCGATTACGGGCATCGTGTTTGCTGACACGGCGGGCACCGGTGTTTACCAGTCGGGAGACACCGGCGTCGCGGGACGGACGGTGTTTATCAACAACGACGGCACCGGCGCCCCCGACGGCAGCAATCCATCGGCCACGACCGACTCCAACGGCAACTACTATTTCCTGGGGCTTGCCCCGGGGAGTTACACCGTCACCGAGGTGATTCCGTCGGGCATCACCCTCACGACGACCACGCAAACAGTCACGGTGACGGCGGGCGAGGTCACTTCCGGCGTCGACATCGGCGAGAGCGGCACCGCGACGGGCACCGCCTCGATTTCCGGCACGGTCTTCAACGACGTCGACGTCAGCGGGCAGTTCGTCTCCGGCGATCCGGCGCTGGCCGGACGCGTCGTGTTTCTCGACGTCGACGGCAGCGGCGAGCCAGACAGCAACAACCCTTCGACCACCACCGACGACAACGGCGACTTCACCTTCACCGGACTGGCGGCCGGAAACTACGCGGTTGACCAGGTCATCGCGCCTTTTGGCAGCGCCTCGCCGACCACGCAGCCGCCCACGCTCTCGCTCACGACCGGCCAGAGTGTCTCGGGAGTCATGATCGGCAACGTCGTCACCAGCACCGTCGTGCCGATGACGGTATCGCTCAAGGCCGCCGCGCCTTCCACCGACCCGAACACCGCCTACATCGACGCCCTGTATCAGACGATTCTCGGCCACGCGCCGGACGCCACCGGTCTCGCTTACTGGCAAGCGCAACTGACCGGGGGCGCAAGTCTCGACACGGTGGCGGCCGGCATCTGGGATTCGACCGAACACCGGGGCGTCGAGGTCGAACAGTTCTACGAAGAATTCCTGGGCCGGCCTTCCGATGCGGCCGGCAAGGCCTTTTGGGTGAGCGCTTTCGATACCTGGGGCAACGAGCAGATCGAGACCGTCGGCTTCCTGACGGCCACTTCGGAGTACATGAACCTCCACACCGGAGACACCAATTTCGTCGACGCGCTCTACGACAACATCGCCGAACGGCCGGCCGATTCGGCGGGAGCCAGCTACTGGGAAGACCAATTAGCCGGAGGCGAGACGCCCGTGCAGACGGCATCGTCGTTCGTGTTCGGCCAAGAGGCGAACACTGCCCTGATCGACGCCTTTTATTCCGCCTTCCTGCACCGCGCCCCCGACAGCGCCAGCTTGCAGACGTACCTCGATGATCTCACTTCGCAGGCCATGTCGGCCGACGACATTGCCATCCAGATCCTGTCGTCCGATGAGTTCTACAACCGCGTCGCCAACCAGGCGCCGGCTATCACCAGCGCCGCCAGCACATCCTTCACCGAGGGAAGCGCGGGCAGCTTCACCATCACCACGACCGGCGCGCCGACGTCTGCCATCAGCGAAACGGGCTCGCTGCCCAGCGGCGTGACGTTGGTTGACAACGGCGATGGCACGGCCACGCTGAGCGGCACGCCGGCCTCGGGCACCGCGGGGAGTTACCCGATCACCCTCAGCGCCAACAACAGCGTAGGCGTGGCGGCGACCCAGCAATTCACGCTCACGATCGACTGATGCCGGGCAAGCGGCGTCCAACGGGCCGCTTGCCGGAGTCGGCTGCGACTACTGCGACTTTTCAAGTACGCTGTCCAAGTGAGTCATGGCCTCGCTCAGGTTGCCCAAGAACACGATTCTTCCCTCCCTGTCGAGCAATGCCGACTGGGGAATACCGCGGACGCCAAACGACTTGAACGCGGCGCCGAACCAGCCGGCCTCGTCGGCTTCTTGGTCGATCGCCAGCACGTAGGGCAGAGTGTGCTTTCGGGCGAATTGTGCCAGGCCCTCTACGTCGCCTCTGCTTTCGTGCCAGCCCACGATCCGCAGGTCGGTCTTTGCATACTGCCTGGCGAGACTGACGAGCTTGGGAAGTTCGGCCAGGCACGGTCCGCAACTCTGCCCCCAGAAATCGATCAGCACAACCTTGTCCTTCAGGTCGGGTGGTTCGATCTTCCCTTCTGCGGTCAGCCATGCCGCGGCGTCTAAAGCCGGGGCGTCCTGGCCCATCTTCAGCACCGGCCACAGCGTGCGAGTTCTGGGCGAGAGCGAATAAGCGAACTGCACCGCGTCGGTAACCGGCCCCACCGCCACGCGTTGCTTGGGGCTGACTCGCTCGTCGCGATTCCGCTCCGAAGCAGCCGCGCCAAAGTCGGATGCGAGCACCAAAGTGCCGGCGGGAATGGAAACCACAAACGCGTCGGCGGGCAGCTCACTTTGGGGTTCAACCGAGGAGATCTCGTGGATGCGGATTGAGTAGAGTTCGCCTCTTTGATATCTGAAAGCCACGCGCAGCCCCGGCCAGATCATGCCGCCGGGGAGCTCGATCGGCGCGAACTGAAACTCGTCTTGTCCGGTGTCGTTTGCCTGCACGTAGTTGGAAGATTCGTAAACGAAGCCCGTCTTTTCGTCGACGACAAGTCGTCCCTGAACCGTATCCGATTGCCGCTCCAAAACAATCTTCCCGTCGGCACGAGACTCCTTAAAACCGGACGGTCCGTGAATACGTCGCGGAACCCGCGGCCAGCTTCGCAGATCGTTGATGCCGTCGATGTGGACACGCGACAAGCGGCGATCATCCACCGACACCTGCGCGTTCGTCGAATCGTAACTCACGATTTCGGCGCCGTTGAAAGCTTCGACCGACGTCGTTTGCCGGCCGGCCTGGTTTACGTTCGTCGCGGTTCGCCGGTGTCGTTGGCCGTCGATGACCATCTGGTACGGGCCCGCCAGGCGAACGTCCAATTCGGGCAGATGTTGATTGATCCAGGAAGCGATGTCGCTGCCCGCGTTTACGTCGAAGGCGGTCATGACATCGCGTATCTCATCGCGGGTCACCACGTAGTCGCCTGCGGTTCTCGTGGTCACATGGTAGGTGACCGTGCCCTTGAACTTGAACTCGTTTTGCCGGCGCCAGAGCTGTTGCAGCCGCAGTTGAAGGTCGGCGCCGTCCGCGGGCGCCTCCGTCGCCTCCTCTTGCACTGCTTTCTGGCGGAGCCCGAAACGGAGCGTGGTCTCAACGCCCGCCGTAACTTCGGTCCACGGACTTTCGCCCTCCGCAATCTCATAGCCGTCCGGCACCGTGCTGACGAAATACCGTCGTCGTCCCGGCTCGACGACCGCGCGCAACATGCCCTCGCCGTTCGTCGCGGGATGGTCGACAAAAACGGTCTGGCTCTGCAATTCCTGCCTGTCCCGCGACGTGTCCGTCTCGTAGGAGAAGCTCACGCCCTCAACCGGTTTCGAGTCGTCGGCCGCGACCGCGAGAGCGACCAGGGCACCACGTTGCACGCCGAGTTCAACCGCCTGCTCAAGCGGTTCTTTGTCTACGTCGATTTCCTGCTCGGTTCGCACATAGAGGGAGCCAGGCGCCGGCTCGGCGACGAGCTGATAGTGTCCCGGCGGAAGTTGAAGCACGGCGCGCCCCTCGGCGTCGGATCTCGCCTCGTTCCCCGCGCTGCGCATTTGTTGGCCATAGGCGTGGAGCACCACCCCGCCCAAGGGGCTTTTATCCGTCTGGTCGATGGTCTGGACCACCACGGTGCGCGGGGCGACGAGAACCGGGTTCCAGCCGCCGGCGAGGGCGCTCACGGCCCCGTTGATTGCCGTGTCGCTTGTGGTCAGCGTTGCCGTCGGCGAGTCGAATTCCGGCGATGCGAATACGGCTGCCAGGAAGCTCGCGTCGCGCGGCACGCCGGCGATCCGATAGTATCCGTGTGCATCGGTCCGTGCGGACAGCCGAGAATCGGGCATGCAGAAGATGCTGGAAAAATTACGATCTTGGTCCGCGGGATGATCTTTCGGGGTGAGCAGCTCGAATCGCCACATCATGGACCCTGGTCGGCGGCGGTCGTCGATTATGCCAATTTGCACTTTGGCCCCCGCCACGGGATGGGCCAGGTCGTCGAGAACCTGGCCGGCAACGTCCGCGGTTGGACCAAACGTCAGATCGTTTCGGATCGGCTCCTTTTCGTAGTAGGCGCGGTCCATGTCCGGTTCCGTGTTCTCGCCGGGACGCACACGCGGCCGGTATGCGCGGATACCGTGCCAGGCAAAACCGTGAGCGTCTGTCACGCCAAAAACCTGAAACTTGCCTTCAACGACTTCCGGCTTGGGCGGAAACGTACGCACCGGCAACATGACGTCGCGCAACACGTACTCACCGGCGTCATTCGTGGTCGTCTGCGCGAGAATCGCGTCCTGGCCGAACGCGCCGAACCCATTCGCCACGGCCACGTAAACGACGACCTCAGGCAGAGGTCGGCCTTCATGATCTTTAGCGACGCCTTTAATCAAGATTGGCCTCAGCTCGGTCTCGTAGATTCGGCCTCCTAGCGACCGCGCGTCGGGCGTTCGCTTTTTGGGTGTTCTCTTCGGCGTGCTTTCGCTGGCCGCAGCAGGGGGCGGTGACGCGGGTTGAGCGGGCCCGCCGTCTGATACACCGCCGGGCGTGGCAGCCGGTTCTACCGCCGTTGGCTGTTCGATCGGGGCCGCCTTGAGCGTGACGCCGCTTATCGCGCCCCCCAGACCAAAGCAGGCTGCCATCAGCAGCAAGCGCCGCCGCAAAGAAACCGGAGCGAGCGCCCACGGTCGCTCGGTGTCGAGCAAACGGAGCAGGCGCCTCCTGATCGTTTGGCGGCTGCCGAACGGAACCGAGCCCGCGGCGCGCGAAAACCAGCGGTACCGAAAACTCGTCGGCCGCTGGGCGAACTCGAGCAGCAGCCTGGCGTAATCTCGCTCTCCGGCGCCGGCGGCCAGCGCGGCGTCGTCGCAGATCAGTTCACTCTCGTGGCCGATCCGCCAGAGGAGCCAGTGGACGAGAGGGTGGAAGAAAAACAGCGCACCCACCGCCGCGCGGACGAGCGACAACCAATCGTCATAGTTCGCCAGGTGCTGTATCTCGTGTACCAAGCTGGCCCGCCGCGAAGCCAAGGGCAGAACCTGCCAGTCTTCCGGCACCAGGATTACGGGCAGGGCAAGGCCGATCGCCAGGGGCGACGACACGGTCGGATGGGTCGCTATCCGCATGTCGCGTTTGGACCGCACCGTGATGCGGCAGGCGGCAAGCAGCTCCTTCGACGGTCCTTCCATCTCGACCGATTCTCGCCGAAGCCTGTAAACCCCCGCTAGCCCGTAAACAAGCCGGCCGCAACCAATCAGCACCCCAACCGTCCAAGATGCCGACAGCGCCAGAACTAGATAGCGCCGCAGCCCCAGTGGACTTTCTACGCGCGCCGGCTGACTTCGCCGCGGACCGGTAGTGGAATCGCGTGGTGCCTCTCTCAAGCTTGTCCGGTCCGCCGCGGTTCCTGGCGGCACGCTGACGCTTTCGCGCCCATCCGGCGGCAACTCGTCCGGAACCGTAAGGGGCGCGGCGAGCTGCGCCGGGGGAGCCTCTTCCTTGAACCACCGGGCCGCGACGGCCGTTTCGGCCCGGCGCCCCGTCGACGGCACCCGAATGGCGAACTCCCAGGTAGGCAGCATCGGTAGCGAAAGGCCGACGAGCAGGGCCGTGACGCAAACGGCGTGGCGGACACTCGCCCTTCGAGGCGGCAAGAATCTGAGCCAAGCCCAAGTCAACGAGATGATCGCCGCCCAACGAAACGACCAACCGGCAAGAAACCGCAGGCCAGGTTCGAGCGCCCGGTCGACCAACTCGTTCATGGCATTCTCCCGCAGGTTATTCTCTTTTCTTGGGACGGGTTGGTTTGGCCGGGGCTTTTTGCTGCTCCGCCTGGGCGAACCGCCGTTCGATCTCCCTCAGTTCGGCTGGCGAGAGGGCCTCGGAATCAACCAGGCCGGCGACCAGGGCCTCGATGGAGCCCCGAAAAAAACGCCGCGCGAAGTCGTGCAACAACGTGCCCGTGGCTGCTTTCTTGTCGATCAGGGGCCGGTATCGATAGGCGTTGCCGGCTGCTTCTTCGTGCGTGACGAGACCGGCCTTTTCCATGTTCTGGAGCATGCCGAGCACCGTGGTGTAAGGTTGCCCCCCTTTGCCCGGCAGGCGCTCCATCAGTTGTCGAACGCTCAGCGGGCCGTGCTCCCAAAGAATCTGCAGGACCGCAAATTGGCGGTCGGTGATCGCGATCTCTTTGCGTCCGGCCATTGTCGACCAGCTTTCTACGTTGGCGTGTGTACGCATTATTACGTAGATCGTTGGTTTGTCAACCTTCGTGAAAGCGGGACGCCGCTTCTGCACTAGCCGGTCGTCGACGCGACGTCCCACCGCGGTTGCAGCCCCGGCGAAGGGCGGCTGAGGGCGTCGTGTCCGCCAACGGCCAACCTTCTAGGCAAAGCCGGCTTAAGGGCGGTTCAAACCGAAGCTTCGGTCGAGGCCGCCCTCACCCCGGCCCTCTCCCAAAAAAGGGAGAGGGAGAACTTTCGGCGCCGTTCGTTCCCGCGCAAAAGACGACAGGAGAACGTCATGTCCGGGGCGGAGCTTCGCTGACGAATCCGCGCAGCCACTCCGTGATCAGCGGAGAATCAAAATAGAGCGAGGGAGAATGCCTGATCCCGACTGCCGGACGAGCGTTCACTTGCAGTAGCTTGGGACGTGGTTGCGGTTGGGTCGGAAGTGGCAAACCGACCAGGCCCAGACTTGCCCGCTGACGAATCTCTTCGTAAGCAGCCAAGGCCAGATCGTCGCGGTTGTAGGTCACCACCAGGCGGTCGACCTGGCCGAGGGCCGCGCTATATTCCCCGCCTGGCGACAGGGAATGGGGCCCGATGGTCGGCGCAAGCAAGACCGCTTGAATTTGCCGCGGACGAATGACGGCCGGTTCGATCAACTCTTGTCGCGCGATGTTGCCCGTCGCCAGCTTATGGAGCGCCGCCGCGATAATCTCGCACCCCAGGCTGTGCCCGATGAGGTTCACGGTCGCGGTGCAGTCCGTCGAGCCTAGGATCGTCGCCAGACAGCACGCTTGCACTCGACCGTGGACGAGGGCCCGGTCTACTTGTTCCCGCGGGCTGACGCCGTACTGGTAGTCGGACGGCCAGAGCCAGAGTACCCCGCGGAACGGAGGCGTGCCGGCCGCGACTTCCGTGAACAGTTTCTTCGAATGCGCGGTCGACGACTCGGCGGTGGCAAAGATTCCGTGAACGTAGAACGTGACGGGCACGTCGGAATTCAAGGCGGTGATGAAGGCGGGACAAGAATACCGCACCCACCCGCTGGGCTCTCGATGCCAGACGACGAGTCGCTCCATGGCCTGCGTGGTGGTTACCCCGAGGGGGAGTTCGCGAGCGCTGACGACCCAGTAGTCGACACAACCGGGGCCGCCGCTCAAGGCGGCGCCCTGCGCCTGGACCGTGGCTCCATACGAGTTGACGCCCGACAAAAACAGTCCGGCCGCGCACGCGCATGCTTGGAGTGACGTCGTTCGACGGAGCACGACCGGAGCCGGTCGCCGACTTCGGCGGGCCGCAGGAAAGACGACGCAACGCATAGAGTCAACGTCGGCCAATTCAAGCAGAAAGCTTTGCCAAACGCGCCTAATCGGCCCTCGTTTGTCGAATTGAACCGCCTGGTGAAACATGACCTTCGGTTGAGGCGCGATCTTGAGAGATATCGGGCGTTCGTCGATACGATTCCTACAGCCTGCAGGAAAGCTACTTCCGCGTATTCCGTAAGAGTTTCCACTTCAAACACGAAGTGCGGCTGTCGGGGCCAGGTGGCGTGTTGCAACCGTCGCTCGACCTCCATGTGGACATGCCGGACAGCGTCGGCATGGGCGTTGCCAACTCCAGTCTGGCTAACGGCCGGCTGCTCATTTCGGCCGACGTGCTTTACATGAACTGGCAAAACGCCGCGCTGTTTCGCGACATGTACCGCAACCAATGGGTCATGCAACTGGAGACTCAATTCAGCGTGAACAGCGAGTGCGCTTGCGGCTCGGATACGCCCTGGCGGAAAACCCGATCAACCCGAACACGGGAAGCATCGTCGACAGCATTTCTCAAGGCGGCGCCGAGGGCATCAAATATCTGCAGGCCAGTTTGGCGTCATCAATCAGCACCGTTTGACGGTGGGCGTCGGCGTGACGTCGAGTCTCGACTTCAAGGCCGTTGCCGGCGGCATGTTCGAGGCTTCGCAGCAGTTCGGTCTCTTGACCGGCATCAGCGTCAAGAGCTACTGGATCGGCGTGGGCTTTAGCTGGCGTTACGGTCAGCCGGCCAGCGACCGCAATCCAAAATCGCCGGGCTTAAAAAGCCTATTCGAGAACCGGCACGGTGGCACAGGCGTCTCGTTTGCCCGTCCTCGTTGCCGCTTGGGAGTCGACGCCGACGTCGATGTGATATGCTTTTCCGTGAGAGGGCGATCCGACAGCAGGAGAGTGAGCCATGGTTTTACACGCGAAGGACTCCGTACGAGGTAACCTTGACGACGATGTGTACGCTTCGGTTGACCTCTCGGTGAGCATGCCGAAATACAGGTTTCCCGAGGAGGAGCAGAACCCTCGCCACGCCTATTCGGTCGTTCATGACGAACTCATGCTGGACAGCAACTCGCGGCAAAACCTGGCCACGTTCTGTCAGACCTGGGTCGAGCCCGAAGTCCACCGGCTCATGGACGAGTGCCTGGCCAAGAACATGATCGACAAGGACGAGTATCCGCAGACCGCGGAAATCGAAGCGCGCTGCGTTCACATGATCGCCGATTTGTGGAACTCGCCCGAAGAGGCCAACACGGTCGGCTGCTCGACAACCGGCTCCAGCGAAGCGGCCATGCTGGGCGGCATGGCGCTCAAACGCCGCTGGGAAGCCAAGCGCAAGAGCGCCGGTCAACCGATCGGCAAGCCGAACCTGATCACGGGTCCGGTGCAGATTTGCTGGCACAAGTTCGCCCGCTACTGGGACATTGAGTTGCGGGAAATTCCGATGGATCAAGGGCGCTTTCTGATGACGCCCGACGAGGTGCTGAAGCGATGCGACGAAAACACGATCGGCGTCGTGCCCACCTTGGGCGTTACTTTCACCTGCCAGTACGAACCTGTGGAGGCGATCGCCGGCGCGCTGGATCGACTGCAAAAGGAACGTGGCCTCGACATCCCCATCCACGTCGACGCCGCCAGCGGAGGATTCCTCGCCCCTTTTTGCGCGCCGGAGCTCGTCTGGGACTTCCGGCTCCCGCGGGTCAAGTCGATCAACAGTTCCGGGCATAAATTCGGCTTATCGCCGCTGGGCGTGGGCTGGATCATCTGGCGAGACGATCGCGACCTTCCGGATGAACTGGTGTTCTGGGTCAACTACCTGGGGGGCAACATGCGCGACATCGCGCTCAACTTCTCCCGGCCGGGCGGGCAAGTGGTCTGCCAGTATTACAACTTCCTGCGGTTAGGAAGAGACGGCTATCGCAAAATCCAGACGGCCTGTCACGAAACGGCTCAGTACCTGGGCGGCGAAATCGAGCGGCTGGGGCCTTTCGAGCTCATTCATAGCGGCGACGCCAAGGAGGGCATTCCGGCCGTGTGTTGGAAGATCGCGGCGGGCGCGGATCCGGGCTTCAGCCTCTACGATCTGGCCGACCGCCTGCGCACCCGTGGCTGGCAGGTTCCCGCCTACTCGTTGCCGCCGAACCAAGAACACGTCGTCGTCCAGCGCATCCTGGTGCGGCACGGCGTCAGCCGCGACCTGGGCTCGCTGCTGATCGAGGACATGCGCCAAGCCATCGCTTACTTCCAAAAGCATCCCCTTCACGCACCGCTGACGGCTGAGGACGCATCGGGCTTCCATCATTAGCCCGACTTCTTCTCCGACCTCGCGCGGGCGGGTCGTGGCCGCTTTGGTTCTGGACGATTGTCTATTTAAGCAGCGAAGCGATCGGCGTTGCGGGACATGCTTCCATCATGACCGCACCGGCCTTTGAAAATGATCGCCCCGCTGCTCGCTGCTTGACTCGCGCCGCGCGAGCGTCTAGCTTGACCGCGGTGGAGCATCCTTCTCTGGCCCCGAGCCCCAAAGGTTCTGGCGATGTCAATCGGCCCCCTCCAGACCGGCGCCAACGGCGCGATTCGCTACGGCATGTTTATCATGCCCTTCCACGACCTGGCCAAACCGCTGGCCCAATGCTATGACGAGGACCTGGAGCTGATCGTCCGCGCCGAAGAGCTGGGCTTCGACGAGTTCTGGATCGGCGAGCATCACACGATGAAGTATGAGACCATCGTGATGCCCGAAATCTTTATCGCCCGAGCGCTGGGCGAAACGCGCTCGATCCGCATGGGCGCGGCCCCGGTCTGCTTGCAACAACATCATCCGGCGCACGTGGCCAGCCGTCTGGCTTTTCTCGACCACTTGTCGAAGGGGCGACTCAATCTCTGCTTCGGCGCCGGCAGCGTCACGGCCGACCAGGAGTTGTACGGGATCGACCCGAAAATGGGCCAGGCGATGGTGGATGAAGCCATCGACATCATTCTTTACCTCTGGTCGAACGAGCCTCCCTACGAATACCAGGGCAAATTCTGGCAGATCAACCTGAAGAAATACGTCGACCACGAGACGGGCATCGGCTTTATCCATAAGCCGTTGCAGCGGCCCCTGCCTCCCCTCGCCATCCCAGCCATGAGCCGCAATTCGCCTTCGATGAAAATGGCCGGTCCTCGCGGCTATCAGCCCTTCAGCCACTGCCTGGTGGCGGGCAACGTGGTGGCCGACCACTGGCGGACCTACGAAGAGGCGGCGCTGGCCGCCGGCCGCCAGCCGAATCGCGGCGACTGGAAGGTCTGCCGCTCGATCTTCTTGGCCGATACGACGGCCGAAGCCCGCCGGCGTGCCCGCACGAATTCGGTGGGCCGCAACTACGAGTACATCGGCACCCTCTTCGACCGCGGCCTGGGACGCAAGATCTACAAGCGCGACCGCGAAATGAGCGACGCCGACTGCAACCTCGACTTCCTGATGGACGAGCAGATCATCGCCGGCGACGTCGACGAAGCGCTCCGCCGGCTGATGAACCTGATCGAAGAGACGGGGCCGTTTGGCACGCTCGTGCTGATGAGCTACGACTGGGACGACAAGGCAAGCTGGCTTCGCAGCATGGAGCTGTTTGCCAAGGAGCTGATGCCGGCGCTCAACAAAGCGGTTCCGGCGATGGCCAACGCCAGGCTGCAAGCCGCGAGTTGACGGCGGCAGCCACTTCCGTCCCGCTTCCCACGCCCACCCGCAGAGTTGTCCCCAATGACCACCACCATCGAACGCACCGCACGCGCGGAAGATGCCGGCAACTGCGGAGTGCTCGGCCAATGGGAAACGGGCCAGCTCGGCCCGCCGCCCGCCGGAGGCTGGCAGACCTGGAAGGCGCTGCTCGGTCCGGGTGTGCTCCTGGCTGGCGCATCGGTCGGTTCGGGCGAATGGCTGTCCGGTCCGGCCATCAGCGCCCAGTACGGCGGAATGCTGCTGTGGGTCGCCACGCTGAGCATCATCGCGCAGGTCTTCTGCAATTTGGAGATGATGCGCTATACCCTCTACTGCGGCGAGCCGATCGTGGTCGGTTTCTTTCGCACCCGCCCCGGTCCCTATGTCTGGACCTGGCTCTACATCGCCATGGACTTCGCAGCCGTCTGGCCCTTCAACGCCTCGAACGCCGCTGTGCCGCTGGCCGCGGCCATGCTGGGCCACCTGCCCGCAGGCGGAAAAGTCACGGTGTTGGGAGTGGCGATGAGCGAAAACTTGCTGGTCAAGGCTTTCGGTTACTTGATTTTCCTTTCGGCCTTCTTGCCGCTCATCTTCGGCGGCACCATCTACCGCATGCTCGAGCGCGTGATGGCGATCAAGCTGGTCGTCGTACTGAGCTACCTGGTGTTCGCCGTCGCCCTGGCCGTTTCGCCGCGGACGATGCGCGAGGTCGGCGTCGGGCTCGTCGATTTTGGTGCCGTTCCTATTCGGGCTGACACGATCGTCGCCGAGCGCCATTTCAACCTCCGTGAAATCGACGGCCCAACCAGTTACCGCATCAAGGGAACGATCGAGAACGAAAAACCGGTCGTCACCGAGTTCGCCGTCGAACGCGACGGCCAGCGACGGGTGTTCCAATTCGATAGCAAATTGCCGGACGACGTGTTCTCCGTGCGCGTCCGGATGATGGCGCGAGCCGCAGAGCTGGCACGGCCCGGTCGCTTCTACGTCGAGACCCGGCAGGACGATGCGACCCTCTCGATGACTGGGACGATCGACAAGAATCATGTCTGGCAGGCGACCGAGATCGTCGTGCTGGCATCGACGAAAGAGACGTACGCTCGCCTCGACGAGGTTCCCGAGCCGTGGGCCGGCCGGTTCCGAGACTGGATCGAGAACCAGGGGCTCGAGCGAGCCGGCCTCGTTTCCTACGTCGGACGACACGGAAAGCTGCCACCGCTCGATTGGGCGATGGTGGCCACGCTGGCCGCGATCGCCGGAGCGGGCGGAATGACCAACACGCTCTTTTCCAACTACGCCCGCGACAAGGGATGGGGCATGGGCGCGCACGTGGGCGCCATTCCCAGCGCCATCGGGGGCCGGCAGATCACGCTTTCGCACGTCGGCATGGTATTTCGCCTCGACGAGCAGAGTCTGGCCCGCTGGCGCGGGTGGTTCCGGCACATTCTACGCGACCAACTTGCCATCTGGATGGCCGCCTCGTTCATCGGCATGGCGCTGCCCTGCATGCTCTCGCTCGAATTCATCCGTCACGCGCCCGTGGCCGGCGACCGCGTGGCGGCCATGGTGGCCGAAGGAATGTCGGCCCGCTACCCATCGCACAAAGAGCTGCTCTGGCCGCTGACGCTGTCGGTCGGCTTTTTGATTCTGGCTCCCGGTCAGATTGTGTCGGGCGACCAGCTCGCCCGACGGTGGACCGACATCATCTGGACATCGAGCTCCTGGGCGAAGCGGATGCGCGAGGACCGGGTAAAATACGTCTATTACGGCATACTGGCGGGTTACGGAGCCTGGGGCCTGGTGGCCATGGCGCTGTTCAATCCGCTAGAGATTCTGAAGGCGGCCGGCGTGTTGATGAACGTGGCGCTCGGCGTCGCCGCCTGGCACACGCTGTACGCAAACGTCACGCTTCTGCCGCGCGCCTTGCGCCCCAACTGGCTGATGCGCGTCGGGGTGTTCGCCTGCGGCCTATTCTTCCTGGGCGTGAGCGCGGTCTTTGTGGCGTCGCTCTGAGGTTGCAGTTCAGCCCCGATTATTGACGGCCGACACGAACCAAGTGCGCTTCGCTGGGCTGCTCGATGATCCGGCTAGTGCAGCGTGGTTAGCTCAATGTGCCGGAAGAAAATCTCGGCGCCGGCCGATTGCAGGGCGATCCGGCCGCAATTAGGCTTCGCGGCGGTGCCGACGTTCACCGTCACGCCGTTCAGACGCGTGGTGATCGTGCCTGCTTGGCAGATGCACTCGAGCACGTTCCATTCGCCAACCGGGCGCTCAAGCTCTTCCCGCCCGCGAAAGCCTTTCACGTCCCGCCAGTGCGAGTCGCGGTGGGTACGGGCCACGAAGCCCGTCGAGATTGTGGTGAGCGGCGAACCGGGGCGATAGGAAAGACGCACGATGTGCCGCGTTCCTTTGTCGAACTCGCGCTGATCGGCCTCGACGGTGAGGCTGGGGATTCCGTCGTGCTGGCGGCCAAAGATCACGAAGTCGCCGGTTGCCCCCTCTCTGATCTGGCATTTGATGGCGTAGCGGTTCTTGGCGTCGGCCGGTTTGCCCCCCAAGTGCAGCAGCACGCCGCTGCAACGGGTCTTGTCCTCCCGTTCCCCCCACGTTTTGTCGCCCCATCGATATTCGATGGTCAAGGCGTAGTTCTCATACGACCGCCGGGTCATGAGCAGCCCGTCGATTTCACCCGAAAATCGCAACTGCCCGTCGACGACCTTAAAGACGTGCTCGGGGTCGTTGTTCAGGCCGAGCGCCTTGGCCCCTTTTTTGGCCGGGCCGAGCCAGGTGTTGAAACCCGCCAGATCTCGGCCGTTGAACAGCCGAATCGTTTTTGGGTTGGAGCCTCGGTTCGCGCTGGAGTTGCTGGGGTGCGCGGGGGTGGAGTCCGCCTTGGCTGGCGCCGTTGAGGCGGAAGCTACGGTGTTCGCGCTGGGCACCGCGTTCGCGCTGGGCACCGCGTTCGTGTTGGCTGCGGCTGTGTCGGCAGCCGGCAAGACCGTCTCGGAATACTTCAGGCCGATCGCGACCAGCATCGGCGCCATCACCGTGGCAAACAAGCCCGCCGCAATCTTAGCGATCCAGCTCTCCATCCAACTCGCCATGACCTCACGAGTCCTCCGGGTTTTCGATGCGTCCCGAGAAAACTATAGTTCGCCGCCTTGAGAGAAAATGACCATGCGGCTCGATTTCCCCCATGGTCTGGCCGTAAATCCGCTCTTTTCGGCACTACCGCAAGTCGTTGGCGAGCAAATCGTCAAGCGGCGGCAGATTGCCGCCTTGGTCGAGCGAGAGGGAGCTTGCTAATTCGTCATGCGCGGCCCGCATGGCGGCGACGATCTCGGGGCAGCGCGGTGCCACGTCGTTTACCTCCCAGCGGTCGTCCGGCTTGGTGTATAGTTCGGGCGCCGGGCTTTCGTCGACTGTCGAGCGCGGCGCGGGGAGGCGCAGGTACCAGGCGGGCGTGCGGAAGGCACGCTCCCCTCCTTCGCTCGCCAGGCAGATGCGGTCGCGATACCAGGCCAGGTCGCCCCGAATCGCCGGCAATAGGCTGCGAGACGCGCGCTTTGCTGCGCCAACGTCCGCCAGACCGCTCAGGTCCAATAGCGTCGGCATGAGGTCGCACGGTTGCACGAGCACTTGACTGCGGGCCATCGACCCCGTCCCGTCAGGCAGCCGAATCACCCAGGGTGTCTGCGCAAGCTCGCCGTAAAGCGCCTGGTCGACGCCGCCCAAACGGGCGTTGCGGCCAAGGGGAAAACCGCGCGCGCCCAGCACGACGAGTCCCGTGTCTGAGGCAAGTTCTTCCGCGTCGAGCATTTCCAGCAATCCGCCCAGGCACTCGTCGACGAGCGACACCTGGCCGGCATAAGCCTGGCAAATGCCCCAAACCTCGTCGGGATCGTCGGCCTCGCCCAGGTAGCGGCAAGGGGGGGTGACGATGGTCGGCGGGTCGGCTTCTTCCTCGTCGGCATATTGGCGCCGAAACTCGTACGGTGCGTCCCAGGGTGCGTCCATTCCGCGGCTATGCAGCCACAAGAAGAACGGCTGGCGGGGTTGCTCCAGCATCTGCGTGGCGGCCGCGAAAAACTGGGCTGCCTCCGTCTCCTCCACCGACTCGGCCATCCGCCGCCCCTCGCCTGTTTCCGCGGCGGACCGATCCGCAGCGGCTTGTCCCACCCGCACGACCTCGTCGAAATGGGCCGCCAGCGGATGGCTGGCGACGGCCGACTCGTCGGTGAGACACATCGTGGCGAAACCGGACTGGCCAAAGCGCTCGACGAGCGTCGTCAGGTTCGTCTGAGGGCCTTCCCGCTCCAGGTAGTGCGTCCCGGTCCACCAGCTTCGGCAAAGCTCGGCCAGATCTGGATGATCGACGAAGGCCTGATCGAATAAGAAACCTTCGGCTGCGAGCCGGTTGAAATGGGGCGTCGCCACCCAACTGTTGCCGTAGCAACCCAGGAATCCGGCGTGCAGGCGGTCCACCACCAGGACGATGATGTTCATTCGCGGCCGGCCGCCGCCTGCGCCGGAATGTCCAGGTCGAGCAGCAGCGCGCGCGCGTACCGCACGGGGGGCGAGCCGAAAGAGAGCACGCCGTCGTGGTACCGTTTAAGCGAGAAATCCTTCCCCCATTTCCGCTCGGCTTCTTCGCGCAGGTCGCGATGTTCCTGGTAGCCGACGAAATACGTGGAAAGCTGCGTGCTCGTGAGCTGGGCTCGCACCCATTTGGCGGCCGCCTCTCGCTCTTCCTGGAAGGTGTCTTCGATCATCAGCCGCATCGCCTCATCGCGCTGCATGCCGTCGACGTGGATCGCCTGGTCGATTAAGGCATTGGCGATGCTCCGCAAATACCATTTCAGGGCGATGAGCCGCATCAGCGGGTCGCCATCGAGCAGTCCCTCTTCGGCCATGAGCTGCTCGGTGTAGACCGCCCAGCCCTCGATGAACACGCCAGAGGACAGGACCGCCCGCAAGGTTGAAGGATAGCGGTTGGCGACGGCCAATTGCAGAAAGTGGCCCGGCATCGCTTCATGCACCGTCAGGTCGTAGATCGACCGGAGGTTGTATTCTCTCAGAAACGACGTGATCTGGGGCTCCGTCCAATCCTCCGGCAGCGGCGCGACCGCGTAGAACGTCTTCTGTCCTACGTCGAGCGGACCGGGCGAGTCGCAGTAGGCGAGCGACACGCCCCGGCGGAATTCGGGCATGATGATGATTTCGATCGGATCGTCCGGCACGGTGACCAGGTCCTTTTCTCGGACGAAGGCCGTGCAGGCGGCCAGCGCCTCTCGGGCCGTCTCCACGACCCGCTCGGGGGCGGGGCGTTCGGCGTAGGCCACTTCCAGCGCCGCGCGGATGATGGCCTGCTTGTAGTCTTCGCCCGGCTCGTCAGGAAACTTCGTGTAGGGATGTCGCTTCCGGTAGACCTCGCGGGCAATGAGCCACATCTGTTCTCGCACGCGGACCAGATCCTTCTGAGCCCGGTCGCGAATCTCTTCTCGCGAGAGGGGAGAGTTCATCGTGAAGGCCAGCTTCTCGTCGAACAGCTTGCGGCCGATTCGCGCCTCGCCGGCCGCTTTGACGAGCAGTTCCTTTTCCAGCCACGCCTGGTGCTCCTCGACCGCCCGCCGAGCCGCGGCGATGGCCGCGGTGAGCCGCCCACGATCAGCCTGCTCGAGCTCTTTCGCCAGCGGCTCGACTTCGTGCTCGATGATGCTGAGGACTCCCCGGTTTTGTTTCACGGCCGTTTCGGCGAAGATTTTTGGCACACGGGCCGGCTGGAGCGTCTCGCGCACCTGCTTCAGCACGCGAGGAAACTGGGCGAGGCGCGCCGCGACGTTGCGCAATCGCTCAGCTTCGGGGGCGAAATCTCGCGCCATGAGCCCGTAGACCGCATCGCCGGTCAAGCCGGTATAGACGAGCGGGTTGAAGGCCCACTCCTGGAACGTTTCCAGGTGCCAAATGGTCGAGCGAAGCTGCTGCTCGAGCAGCTCGGCGTCGACCTGGCGATCGCGCGACAGGTCGCCCCGCGCGATCTGCCCCAGCCGCTTCAGGTAGGACCGACAAAACTCCATTTCCTTGCGGCGGGCCGCCTCGCTGACGTCGTCGATTTCTGCGTCGTAGCGATGGTCGCCGAGCTGGGTCGCCGAGACGGGGTGCAGCGCCGGAAATTCATCGACGTATTGGCTGGCCAGTTGGTCGAATTCCTTGTCGCCGGCGTACAAAGGCAGGCTAGCACTCATGGCGATCGCGAGCGCGAACATGGAGCGTGTCATGGTTGTCGAATTGTGGTGGGTTGGCAGGAGTCACAAAGTTCAAACAAGTCGGTGCCGTGTCCAGTTCCGGAGTTCCGTGTTTTATGCTCCGATCGTTTAACCGGCCTACAAATTCGGCCCAGTTGGCGGTTCCAACCTCGCGGTCGCCGTTGGCCCCCGGTTAGACGATCGTGGGCAGCACTGGCCGCGTTCATGTGCCGATCCAATTTACACGGGACCGGACGACTCAAACAGGCGGGGCGCGACGTCGCCCCCCGGGACTAACTCGTGGTTTGCCGGCTTCCGCCCTTGCCGGTAAAATCTCGATTTTCTTTGGTTCTCTACGGGTCGACCATCACTCATGCCGCGTTACAACCCCGCCACCATCGAGCCGAAGTGGCAGCGATACTGGGAGGAGCACCAGACCTTCAAAACGCCACGGCTGCCAACGCCCGGAAGCCAGAAGCTCTACGTGCTCGACATGTTCCCCTATCCCAGCGGCGACGGGTTGCACGTGGGGCACCCCGAGGGACAAACGGCCACCGACATCATCTGCCGGTACGAGCGGATGCGGGGAAAGTGCGTCATGCACCCCATGGGTTGGGACGCCTTCGGACTGCCGGCTGAGCAACACGCCATCAAGACCGGCACCCACCCGCGGATCACCACCGAAAAGAACATCGCCAACTTCCGCCGGCAGGAGAAGATGCTCGGCTTCAGCTACGACTGGGATCGCGAGCTGAGCACGACCGACGTGGAGTATCTCCGCTGGACTCAGTGGATCTTTCTGGTCCTGTTCGATACGTGGTTCGACGAAGAGCAAAAGAAAGGGCGGCCGATCTCCGAACTGCCCATTCCCGCCGAGGTTCGCTCGACGGGCGATGAAGCGGTGCGCCGCTACCTGGACGAGCATCGCCTTGCCTATCAGCTCGAAGCGCCCGTCAACTGGTGCCCGGCACTGGGCACCGTGCTCGCCAACGAGGAGGTGAAGGACGGCAAGAGCGAACGGGGCGGTCACCCGGTGGTTCGCATTCCGCTGCGGCAATGGATGTTGCGCATCACCGCTTATGCCGATCGCCTGGAAAAGGATCTCGATTCGCTCGACTGGTCCGAGAGCATCAAAACGCTGCAACGCAACTGGATTGGCCGCAGCACGGGCGCGGAAGTCGATTTTTATATCGGGGACGCCGCCCATCTTGAAGCCTGGAAAACGCAGCGAGCCAAGAGCGGATATCCTCGCAAGCCCGACGACGACGTGCTGCGGATCTACACCACCCGGCCCGACACGCTGTTCGGCGCGACGTACATGGTGATCGCTCCGGAGCATTCGCTCGTCGAGCGCCTCACCACGGCCGACCGTGCGTCGACCGTGCGAGCCTACTGCGACCAGGCCGCCAGCAAGAGCGACCTCGACCGCACCGATCTGGCGAAGGAAAAAACGGGCGTTTTCACCGGCAGTTACGCCGCCAACCCCGTGAACGGCCAACCGGTGCCGATCTGGGTTGCCGATTACGTGCTGATGGGCTACGGAACGGGCGCCATCATGGCCGTCCCCGCCCACGACACACGCGACTTCGAGTTTGCCGTGGCCCACCAACTGCCGGTCAAGGCCGTGGTCGATCCGGCTAAAGACACCGAAGAGGGAACCCGCAACGACGTTCTCGCCGGCAAGGCGGCCTTCACGGGCGAAGGCAAGGCGATCAATTCGGCTAGCTACGACGGCCTGCCGACGGCCGAGTTCAAGCAGAAGATTACCGCCGACCTCGCCGGGCGCGGACTGGGGCGCGGCGCGGTGAACTACAAGCTGCGCGATTGGCTTTTCAGCCGGCAGCACTTCTGGGGCGAGCCTTTCCCCATACTGCACGAGCTTGACGACCAAGGGAATCCGACCGGTTTCTTGCGGCCGATCGCGCCGGAAGAGCTTCCGGTAAATCTGCCCGACATGTCGCATTTCAAGCCGCACGGCCGTCCGGAACCTCCGCTGGAAGAGGCGCCCCAAGACTGGCTCTATCCGGTCATCGGCGGCCGCCGTTATAAGCGTGAAACGAACACCATGCCGCAATGGGCGGGGAGCTGCTGGTACTACCTGCGGTTTCTCGACCCGCGCAACGACAAACAGTTTATCGACCCGACGATGGAGCGAGCCTGGATGCCGGTCGACATCTACATCGGCGGCGCCGAGCACGCCGTGCTCCACCTTCTTTATTCACGGTTCTGGCACAAGGTGCTCTACGACCGTGGTCTGGTGAGCACGCCCGAGCCGTTTCAACGGCTGGTGAACCAGGGGATGATCCTGGGCGAGATGGAGATCACCGGTTACCAGACAGCCGACGGCTGCTGGGTCGGCGTCTCCGACGTGAAGACGTCGGAGGGGAAGACGGTCAGCAAGGCGACCGGCGCCGAGGTGAAGGCGGCAAAAGTCACCGCGGCCGAGGCCGAGAAGCAGGGCGAAGCGTTTGTGCTCAAGGCCGACCGGGCGATTCGCCTGGAGAGCCGGGCCTACAAGATGTCAAAGAGCCGGGGCAACGTGATCAATCCCGACGACGTGGTGCGGGAGTACGGAGCCGACGCGCTGCGGCTGTTCGAGATGTTCATGGGTCCGCTTGAGGCGACCAAGCCGTGGAGCACGGAAGGGGTGAACGGCGTCCGCGGCTTTCTCGACCGCGTCTGGCGAATGATCGTCAACGACCGCTGCGAGGGGGTCGAACTCAACGCGGCGGTTCAGGAGGTCGAGCCGACGGCCGAACAGAACCGCGTGCTGCACCGCACGATTCGCGAGGTGACGCAAGACATCGGGCGGCTCGCCTTCAACACGGCCATCGCCAAGATGATGGAGTTCACCAACTACTTCTTCAAAGCCGATTCGCGGCCGAAGGGGGCTATGGAGACGTTCGTCCTGCTCCTGTCGCCGTTTGCGCCGCACCTGAGCGAAGAGCTCTGGCAGGCGCTGGGACACCAGAATACGCTCGCCTACGAGCCTTGGCCTGGATACGACGAATCGTTCATCAAGGAGGATACGATCGAGGTTCCCGTGCAGGTGAACGGGAAGGTGCGCGGGAGAATCTCGGTGCCGGCCGGCGCCGACGAAGCGGCCCACGAAGCCGCCGCCCGCGCCGACGCGAAGATCGCCCAGCAACTCGACGGCAAGACGCTTGTGAAAAAGATCATCGTGCCGGGACGGATGGTGAATTTCGTGGTGAAGTGACGGAGTGCGACACTAATCGGAAGCACTTCCGGCTACGAGAGAGGACGCCCGCGTCCCGCGAGATAGAGAACCCCCGAGATCGCCAGCTCGGCCACAATCCAGGCGAGCCGGGAGACGATGGACACGATCAGCGCCCCGTCAGCCCCGTAGCAGGGGGTGAGCAGTTCCAAGAGGGCCGCTTCACGCACGCCCAGCCCGCCGGGAACAAACGACAAGAATCCCCCGACGACGGCCATCGCCACCGCGGCGGTGCAGAAAGCGGCTTCGTCGATCAGCGCGAGCGACGAGTGAAAACCGGCCGCCCGCGCCGTCGCCGAGAGGCTTAGTCCCATCAAGACCCAGCCGGCCGCGATCGGCAGCCAGGCCCAGACGAGCGAACGGTAACGCAGGTGCGTCAGCCGGTCGGCCATCGCCGGATCGAGTTTCCCCGCTCCGGTAAACCGGACGAGCCGGCGAAAGATGGCGGGCGAACTCGGCCCCGACACGATAAGCCAGAGCAAGCCGGCCGCCCCGATCATCCAGCGGTGCTCCGTAAATCGCACCGCCAGAATGATCACGGCCATCGCGGCCCCCACCCCCATGGTCGTCAGCGTTTCAAAGAAAACGGCCACGGTGGCCGCGGTGGCGGTCGTTCCTCCCGCCCGCAGCAGCCCGGCCCGAATCACGATCACCATCGCTTTGCCCGGGGCGTACTTGCCCATGTGGCCGATGTAATAGGCCCGCACCGTCTCCGACAGCTGGGCCGGTTGTCCCAGCCAGCCGAGCGTTTTCCACCAGAACCAGCCCGGCCCGAGTTGTCCCAGCAGGTAAAGAACTGCGGCATTAACGATCCACGCCGGGCGCAGCTCGCTCACCTTCCAGTGCTCGCTTTGAAGCTGCCGCCAACCGCCGTAGAGCGTGCTGTGGATGCCCCACGCCACCAACGCCAGCAGCAAGAGCTTGAACAGCCTGATGGCCCAGCGGCGCAGCCTTGGATCGGACAGATTCACGAGTTGTTCGAGCCCCACTGGACCTCGTTTAGCTTAAAGCCTATCCGAGAACCGGCGGGCCGGCGAGACGCCCACACCGCAACACCGGTTCTCCGGTACGCTGCTAACGTGCCGCTCAAAAGACCGTTAAGGCCGCCTGGCGAGAGGCGCGACCGAGGTCGATGATTCGCTGCCGCGGCGCTCGACGAACAGGACCGTAGTGCGGTCAAACTCGCGTCTTTCTTTCGTGGACCACGGTGGCGTGCCGAACAAAGCCAGGCATGGTTCGCGATCGGCCGGACCGGCTCCGGTGACCACCACCCACATGCGGTCGCGAGGCAAGGCGAGCGTCTCAAGCGGAACAAAGTCGCGGCCCAGCCGGCGGAAGTAGTACAAATACTCCCAGTGATTGGCCGTCACCAGGTCGTCCGGCTGCCGATGCTGGCTGACGTAGGCCGCGGCGGCGGCGCAGTCCGCCCGCTCCCATGGGCAGGCTACACAGTAGCCGGCTCGTACTACGGGAACGATAAGCAGCGCCACCAGCGGTGCAGCAGCCCAGGTGTGGCGTTTGGCCATTTGTTCCAGGCACCAGGGAACGGCCGCGCCCACGAGGAGAAACACGGCCGGCGCCGCATACGCCATCACCCGCATGCCGCCGTAGGGATAGGCCTTGATACACGAGCCGGCCAGCGCCAAGAGGATGGGGACGACGAGCAAAAGGCACCAGTCTCGCTTCCTGTCCCGCCAGAGGAGCACCAGGCCCACCAATGCCAACGGCGTCATCCATTGGCCCACCGGCTTGATGCAGTAGCCGACCAGGTCGCAGGTCGAACGGATCATCCACACCGGAACGCGTGCCGGGTGACCCCAGTCGGGAAACTGGTTCATTGTGTCCCAGCAAGCCACGATCGTCTCGTCGCGCTGGGCATGGATCGGACCGGCGAGCAGCAGGCCAAAGGCGACGAACACGGCCACGCAGAGAAGTCCGTAGCCAAACCAGTCGAAGGCCCGCTTCGATCGCAAGAGTTCAATCAAGAGAACAATCAGCAGACCGCCATAGACGAACGCCGCCGGATAGGCCAGCCATAATAACGCCGGCGCCAGGAGGGCGAGCAAAGCCGCTCGCTGCCAGGTAGACCAGGCACGCGTGAACGCCCAGGCAGCCATGAGCACCACCGCGGCGAACGCTTCGACCGCATATTGCTTCGCCTCGCAGGCGTGCCACAGCAGGCGGTCCGAGACGGCGAACAGCAGTACCGCCCACGGCACGGCGGCCGGATGCAGAACGCGCCGCGCGACCGGAACGAACAGGACCAACGCTGCGCAACTCGCCGCCAGCGGCGCGAACCGCAGGGCGAGCAGCGATTCTCCGGCGATCAGGCTCACGCCTTTCTCCAACCACAGGAACAAAGGCGGAGCCGCTTCCGAGAACCGCAACGGCCCGAGAAGCTCAAGAAAGCTCTTGTCGAGAACGTTGATCACCAGCGCCGCTTCGTCGTGCCACAGCGACGGATCGCGAAGGTAGTGGTAGAGCCGCAAGACAAGGCCGATCGCCAAGAATGTGCCGGTCCATGAGAAGCGGGCTCGAAGGGAAACAGGGATTAAATGCGAAAAAAGCAGCAGTCCGACCGTCCGCTCCGTTGCTACTTCTTCCGCTTCGCGGCTCCGCGCCGTGCCGCCGAGGGCCAGGGCAAACGCGCCGAGAACGGCCCAGGTTGTAAGGTGATAGCTCGCCAGAAGCAAGCTCGTGTCGCGCCCGATCAGGCCGCGGTTGAGGACGACCACGACGAGGAGAAACAAAGAGACCACGGCCCACATCCAGCCGGCCGGACGGCCACGTGCCGCCGCCGTGCGCGTGAACAGGTAGAACACGGGCAACAAGGCGACGCAGTGCTGGTACCAGGTGATCGGCGAAAGCAAGAGCGCCAGGGCGCCAACCGCGGCACACTCCCAGACCAGCGACAGATCGTCGCGGCGCACGACCGGCTTTCGAAACGCCCACGCGGCGCAGGCCAGCAAGGCGACGAGGGCAAGCTTCGTAATTCGGCCCGCCGCAACTGGCGACAAATCAAGAAACTCGAGGTACCCCGGATGGTCGAGACGGCTGGGATGTCCGGCGGAAAGGTGCATCAAAAACCGGGCAAGGGCCGGCCGCAAGGAAAGGTTCTGCAGCGTTTCGGGTCCGAGCACGCCGACCGTCGGATCGACCTGTCCGGCTCCCAGGCCGACATTCATCAGCCAGATGCGAACGTGCCGCTCGTAGTCGGCCGGGCCCTGCCAAATCGCCGGAGCCAGGAAGAACGCGGCCGACGCGGCGACGCTGGTGGCAGCCAGCCGCCACTGTCGCTTCCAGGCGAACCAGGCGATGAAGATCGCGGGCGTGCACTTCATGGCCGTGGCCAATCCGAGGCAGAGTCCGGCCGCCACGTCGCGATGCCGCGTCCAAAGATAGACGGCCGACCACGCGAGCGCCATCAACAGCAGGTTGGGGCCGCATTCGGGCAGCTCTCGGACCAAAAACCGCGAGACGATGGCCAGGGCCGCGACCGTGCCCCAGAAAAGCGCCCTTTCAGAAAGGGGCAGGCGTTTGCCCGTCAACCGGTTGAGAATCCAGAGCACGACCCCCAGCGCGGCGATGCTGAGCGGGTAGCATACCATCTTCGCCACCTGCAGCGGCATCCCGGCGATCGGCGACCAGACCGCGGCCCAGAAGGGCGGATAGGGAACGTGCAAACCGTCGGCGTATAGCAGCTCGTGGTACACGAACCGCCGAGCAAACTGCCAGTGGAGATAGAAATCGCCGTCCTCGACGCGAACTCCGGCACGGATGCCCTGCACGGCGAACACAGCGGCGGCAATCAAAAGCGGAATGGTCCGCAGTCGTTCCTCATGCGCGGCGCACCAACCGAGCCAGCCCGTGACATCCGGCCGCGCTTTTAGACGATCGATAAGAGACATCGCATCCTTGCTCTCGCCCTGTTATTGCTGCCGCCCTGATTCGGAGACCTGGGCGATGCTGGGCACCGGCCCGCCAAGATCGTAAATCAAGAAGGTCGACGTTCGTGCCACTGGTTCTCGCTCGCGAAGGTAGGCGACGGCGTTGCGGTGAGCCGGCAGATTCAGGTCCGTTCCGTAAACCAGCGTCGTGCCGACCGCCAGATATCTACCCTGAACAAACGCCGGCACGTCGTTCGGTTCGCCAATCGGCAGCAAGTGCAGCGGAAGCTGTCGCAGCGGCGACGCGTTCACGGCCGGGTCGGTTCCGAAATACCACACGTCGAGATGTTGCAATCCACGACTTGCGGGCCACGCGGCCAACTCGCTGACTCCTTGCCCCCAGTCGTAGTTGGAGTCGCTCAGGCAAAGGTAGCCGTTTGGCGTGCCTCCAAAGAGCTCGTTCGCATAACAGAGCCCTTCCGGCCAGACGCGCCAGGCGGCGGTTCCTGTCCAAACTAGTGAGGCGACGACAGCCGTCGCCCATAACGGCTGCCAGCGGTTGCCGCTCCGCTGGATCATGACTGTCAAGGCCGCGGCCAGACCCACGATCAAGAAAATCACCAGCGGCAAGACCAGACGAATGCCGATTTGCACCCGGCAAGTGAGACTGAAAATGAAGAGGGCCAATGCCGTGGCGAGCGCCCAGTTCAGTGCGCTTCGCCGGGCCACCAGAACCACGACCAGCGGTGCCGCAAGCAGGGGCAGCGTCAATTTGATCGCGAGCGCGACGGGAAAGTAGTACCACAGCGAGTGAGCATACGTCTGGCCCAGGAGGTAAGAGCCGTGATGGCCTCGCATGTTGTGCTTCACCTGCCGCACGAGCCCTTCGCCGGCGTTGCTAAATAGACAAAGGTGCTCCGACAGCCAGACCATTGCGTCGTGGGTCCGGCCGGCGGGAAGCTTGTGGGCCCAAGCCACGAAGCTCGGTTCGGGACGCCAGTCGCAACCGCAGTAGATGAGCGTGAGCACGAATCCGACCGCCCCGATCTGGACCAGGTCGCGGAGGGACGAACGGACGGATTCAGAAAGTGTCGGCGGTGCGGGGCTCTGGGCGCCGTGCCGCCCGTTCCAGAGTCGCTCTACCTCAACCGCCAGCAAACAGAGTGGTCCGAACACCATGCCTGAGGCCTTGGCCAGCAAGGCGGCGGCGAACCAAATGCCCGGAACTCCGACCCGCCACCACCAGGTCTGGTCGCGATTCAGACGAAAGTGGTAGACGAGGGCAACGAGGCACGCGCTGATCGCCACGTCGGTCGTTGCCAGGCTGGCGTGGGCCAGCAGATTTGGCTCGCAGGCCAGCCAGACGGCCGCCAGTCTCCCTCCCCACGGTCCGGCCAACGACCGCCCGGCCAGCCAACCGTAGACGAGCAGCAGCCACCAGAAAACGAGCGCGCTGGTGCGCGCCCAGGGGAGCACGCGAGCCAGGTCGCGAGCGGGCTCAATCTTTGTCCCGCTCCACCGCTCGTATACATACAGCGGCAGCGTATCCCAGTCGATCGGCAGTGGCATGGTGCCAAGCTTCATCAGGCCGGCGTGGCTGCCGGTGCGCCAACGTTCCAAGCCGCGCTCGATATAAAGCGGCTCATCGAAGGTCGCGCTCAGCTCGCGGGCGGCCGAAACGCACCAGGCCGACGAGGCGAGAAGGCAGCAGGCTAACCAGCAGCCGTCGAACCACCGGCTTTTTAGCAGTCGACCCATTTTGCCAGTCAAAGGGACTGCCGGGGTTTTTGGAGATCCTGTTTACGCCCCGGCGCAGCCCGTTTATCGGCGATCGGGGACGGAAACATGAATTAAACTGGGCGGGGCTAAGTCCCCGGGGGTGAGCTGCCCGCCACATCACCCCGGCGCTTTCCCAAGAATCGCGTGGTTAGCCCCCTAACTCATCCTTGCCCAAACCGCTCGCGCCAGTGTTCCTGCACGCTGGTCAGGTTGACGCGATTCAAGAAGTTGGAGTAGGCCATCCATAACGCCAGGCCGTTTAGGTCGCGAAAGTGGGGGGGCAAATAACGGGGGGGCGCGACGAGGCCCGCCTCGACCAACGGCGCCAACACCGGCACGTCGTCGAGCGCCAGCTTGCCCAGAAACAAGAGAGGAATCAGGTCGGGACGGCCGAAACGGATCGCGATGCGCAGGAAGTTGTAGACCATCACAAACCCCTTGCAGTAGCTGATGTCCTTGGTGAACGGCGAGCCGCCGCTCACCACGCCGCCGCGAAAGACGCGCTGCGCGTGCTGGTAGCACTCCTGTTCGCTGTACCCCTCTCTCCGATAGAAATCGCAGATTTCCCGAAAGTCGGCGCCGTCTTCGGCCCGGTCGCAAGCCAGGATGCGGTTGTTGAGCCGCCGGGCCCGGTCGGGCGTGGCATTGAAGGTGACGACTTCGAGAATGACGGCCAGGCCCTCCTGAATGGCCATCGTGCAGGGCGGCCCCTTTGCCAGCCACGTCGCATACGGCTGGCGGGCGCCGTTCAGGCTCGTTCCTACGTGGACCCAACCCTCGTGCACTTCCAGAAGATCGACGTCGCGATCGGAAAAGAGACCGCCGCGGCGAATCTTCACGTAGTCGGCGCCGGCCGCCGCGTCGGAGAGGATGCCGTCGTCGAGCCGGGCGTGGACCGTCTTGTCGCCAAAATAGCCGTCGAATCGCTGATTGAGCCTCCGTACGACCTCTTCGCCGGAAAGCTGCCGCGGATAGTTCACGCCCAGGCCGCCTTCGGGAATGCCCGACAGGATGTCGTGCAGCAACAGGCCGAGGTCGCGAATCGTGGCGGCGTCGCCTGTGAAGCGGTCCTTTGGGCTGCCGTACAGTTCTCGCGAGATGTGGTAGAACTCGGGCGTGCCACGGGCCAACAGCATGCGGACGACATCCTGATACTCGCGACAGTTGCGGATCAGGATCGCACCGACGGGATCGCCTCGTCCCACAGCTTGCTCGACCTCGGCCGCGAGGGCCGCGAACTCGGCCATTTTGGCCCGAGCATCATAGGGCAAAGGCCGTCTGGCGGCATAGTACTCCGGTCCGACCTCGGGCAACTCCTTCAGCCGCGAAGCCAGGGCCTGGGCTTCGACCGTCTCGTCCCACTTGATCGCCTCGCGAACCCGGATCGGCCGCTGTGCGTCGACGACACGATCCGCAAGCTGGCGAACACGTCGGCAATAGTCCGCGTCACACGACGGTTTGTCCGAGACAATTCCCATTTTCGTGCCGCGTCAAACGGCCGAGTTCAGGCGAGCTCCCAACCCTTTCGGTACTCGCGCCGCAGAAACTGGTCGGCCGAGGGGCAATTCGTGGCTTTCAAGGAGGAGGCATCCCAGGCCAGCCGCTGACCCGTGCGATAGGCCACGTTGCCGAGCAAGACGGCCTCGCTCAGCGCGCCGGCGTAATCGAAATTGCACGTGGTCGGGCTGCCCGTTTTGCAGGCGGCGATCCATTCGGCGTGGTGGCCGATCGAACGCGGGATGGTGGGATCGGGCGGCTTGTAGCCGGCAAAGTCGCCGGTTGGATGGAGATGCCAGGCGCCGTAGTCGGCCCAGAGCATGCCGCGATCGCCAACGAAGAGATTGCCGCCGCCCCCCGTGGCGAGGTCGTGAATCCGGTCCGGAATCTTGTCGCCGTCGTACCAGGTGAGCTTGACGGGGGGCATGTCGCCGCGCGAAGGGTACTCGTAACGCACGATCAAACCCAGGGGGCAGGTTTCGGGATGAACGGGGGGACCTTCGGCTTCAACCGAGAGCGGCGCCCTCAGCTTGAGCGCCCAGAAGGGAAGGTCCATGTGATGGCAAGCCATGTCGGCGATGTTGCCGCCGCCGAAATCCCACCACTTGCGCCAGTTGGCGGGCAGGTACGTCGGATGATACGGCCGCTGCGGCGCGGGACCGAGCCAAAGATCCCAATGCAGGTTCGGCGGGACCGGGGGCATCTCGTTGGGGCGTTCGCCGCCGCCCCACGACCGGCCGGCCCAGGTGTGGACTTCTCGCACGGGGCCGATGGCCCCAGCCTGGATGATTTCTACCACGCGCCGATAGTTGTCTGAAGCATGGATCTGGGTTCCCATCTGGGTGGCCACCCTGGCTTTGGCGGCCGTCTCGGCCACAAGACGGGCCTCCCACACGTTGTGCGTCAACGGCTTTTCGCAGTAGACGTGCTTGCCAAGCCGCAGCGCGAGGATCGTGGCCGGCGCATGAATATGGTCGGGCGTGCAGACGGCGACGGCGTCGAGACCGGGCTGCTCGAGCAGTTCGCGGAAGTCACTGTACTTTTTGGCATGCGGAAACTCTTCGCCCGCCTTGCCCAGGAAGTTGTCGTCGATGTCGCACAGCGCCGCGACGTTTTCGCCCGTCACGTTGCCGATCGTGAACCTCGCCTGGTTGGCGGTGCCGATCATACCGACGTTCAACTTTTCATTAGGCGATTTGCTCTCGGCGGGCAAACGGCTGCTAAAGTAGCCGGCGCCGACCAGGGAGCAACCCGCCAATGCGCTCTGCTTGAGAAAATTACGGCGACTTCGCATCAGGGCCATAGATGACTCCGCTTGGGACTTAAGACTTCAGGAAGGTTTCAGGGAATCGGCCAGCCGTCGCCGCAAGCGTGAAAGCTCGCGATTATTCCGTGGCGCCCCGGAGCGACTGGGCCAGCTTCTGTCCGTCGGCGTGGTTGGGTTTGAGGGCGAATAAGGCGTCTAGCCGATCAAGTGCCATGGACCGATCTCCCATTGCGGCGTAAGCCAGCGCAAGCGCGTAGGCCACGTTGGCCTGGTCGGCACCGTTGGAGCTTGCTCGCTCGAAATCGGCGATGGCGTCGTCGTAATGCCGCTCCTGGTAAGAAAGCATGCCGCGTTCGAGCGCCGGCCCCGGCTGAAGCGGATCGAGCTCCAGCGCGCGGTCGAAGTCGCGTCGAGCCGAAGCAGCCCGGCCAAGTCGTGCCGCGGCAAGGCCCCGATGGTAATAGCACCACCCCGTCTGGTCCGCCAGTGCCACGCAGATCGTAAAGGCGGTCGCCGCCTCGTCATACCATTTCAGCTCGTAGGCCGCGCGGCCTTGGTAGAAGTTGAACCACAACTCCTTCGGCTTCGATTCGACGGCCATCTTGAAATGGGCCTCGGCCTCGTCGAAATGCCCAGCCCTAAATGCCGATCGGCCCAGGGCGTAGTACTCCCATCCGGCTGCGGGCTTCAGCGACTCAAGCTTGTCTGCGGCGTGGGCCGCAACGTCGCGGCTCTCGGCCAGTGTCGCCAGTTCGCATTGCTTCTGGCAAAGGACGTACTTGGAGCCGGCCAACCGCTCGACGTACAGCAGCACCTGCAGCCCATCGTGAGCGGCCTCCCTGCGATTGTTGTCGTCGGCATGACGCAGATTCGCTTCGGCCCAGAAGATCGCCAATTCGATCATATCTTCTTTCGCCTGGGCGCGCGACCAATTGTGGTGCGATGTCCGCGCGTCGAGAATCACGTGCCGCTGGTCCCACAGGCGCCGAACCTCGGATTCCAAACGCGAGACATCGGAGCGGGGCGATCCGTCTTCCCGGTAGGCCCCTCGGGTCTGATCCACGACCGAGTGCAACTGCTGCACCAGGTAGCCCTGCTGGGCAACCGCCCGTGCCGCTTGCAAGTCTCGCCAGAGAACGTCGGCCAGGGGGAGCTCCTCGGCCAGAAACAGGCCCCTTTCGATCGCCACCGTAGCCCATTGGAAATGTCCGGCCTCGATTTCCATTTCGGCCTCGTCCAGAGCTCGCTCCGCCTCCTGCCAGCGTTGCCGCATGTTACTTGCGGTCACCAGGCACGACGTGACCAGCGCGATGCCGAGAAAGCTGCCCATTAAAGAATAGGGGCGTCGCCGGCGCCACTTGCGCCATCGCTCCGCCAGGCTTCGATTAGCGACGTGTTTCAACGGCAGATGAGCCAGATGGCGGTGGAGGTCGGCAGCCAGGGCGCCCGCGTCGGGATACCGCTGCGCCGGGTCGACGGCCATACATTTGGCCAGCAGATCGGCCAGCGCGGGACCCACTTGGCCGTTCGCGCGGCGCAAGGCTCGCGCCGGAGCTTCGTGCGAGGGCGGGGGTGCTCCGGCCAGCGCCTCAAACAGCAGCATTCCCAGCGAGAAAATGTCGGCCCTTCCGTCGACCCGCTGCGGAATCGGCTGCCGGGCCTCGATCGCCGCCAGGGCCACTTCGTGCTCCGGGGCCATGTAGCCCGGCGTGCCTCCCAGCCAGGCAACCGAAACCGAGCCCGCCTCCAGCATGGGCTGCGCCAAATGGAAATCGAGCAGCAGGGGTTGCGCGTCGGCCGCGATCAGCACGTTCGACGGTTTGAGATCGTGATGCACCACGTTGCGCTGGTGCGCGTAGTCGAGGGCCTCGGCCAGGCAGGCACCGAGCGTGCAAATCGCCTCGACATAGGTCGCCTTCTCGAAGACGCGGCAAGCGGGGCCTTGTACGGGCGGCGCGAGGCGTTGGTGCTCGCTCGCGGCCTCAAGCGCCTGCAGCAGGTCGCGCCCTGTTCGTTTGGCGGGGGGCACGTCCTCCAGCCGTGAGAGCAGTTGGGCAAGCGAAGCACCGCCGAAGTAGGGCATACACAAGGCCCGCAATCCCAGCTCCACATCGTCGTGCGCCCAGTAGATGGGCATGATGTAGGTGTGCTGCAGCCGGGCGAGCGAAATGTGCTCTTTCCCGGAAAGAGAGGCCAGCTTGAGCACGACGGGCCGGTCGGCCAACGAGGGCTGTCGGGCCAGGTACACGCGCCCGTGAGCGCCCTCGCCGAACTGGTCGAGCAGTTGGAACTCGCCAAAGCTTTCCCCCGGCTTGGGAAAAGGCGGATTCTTGCCGCCGCTGCGCCGCACCTCGTGGCACCCCAGCATCATTTCGATCTGGGGCCGCCACTGCGGAAATCGCTGTAACCAGACCGACGGGCGAGGATCTTTGCCGGCCTCGCGCTGCTGGCAGATTTCCTCGTAGATCAGCTCCAGCGCGGCGTCGGCTCTTCCCGCCAGTTGCGGAAAGCGATTCAGGTATTCTTCGGTCTCCGGCCGCTCCCCGTCGTTCCAGCGCTGGGCCAGCTCATCGGCCAGATCGTGTGCCAACCTGACGGTGGAATCGGGCTGGTGATACAACCATTTTGCCCTGCGGCGCCAGGGTGAGACACTCATGCAAAGATTCTCGCGTATCCGGACATCCTTGTACCGCGACCCCTTCTCTCCGACCCGCTCCGCAGCCTGTCGGCGCTGGTTTGTTACCGCAGGCGACGTCAGCCTTTAGGTTAACCTCGTGCAACCTTGGCGGCAATGGAGTGGCACCGCCTATCACCGCCTATCCCTCATCCAACAACCCCAGCCGCACCAGCTTGTCCCGGCACTCGTCGCGTTCGCGCGAGCGGCGCTGCTCGGCCCACTGGGGCGGCTGGACGGCCAGAAAATCCTCCAGCGTGGCGCGGACTCGCCCCGCTTCGGCCAGCCGCGACATCAGCCGTTGGACCAGTTCTCGATCGAGCCGCGTCAAGAACATTCCCTCCAGCCGGTAATCGACGAAAGCTTCCCAAACCAAGGGGAAGAGAGGCCGCACGATCTCATCGCCCATCGTCCTGGCGTACTGGCGGATCTCCCACTGGGCGTGGCTGTCCATCCGCAGGGCCAGAAAGTGCAGCAGGTTGTGCAAGTCGATCTTCCAGTAGGCCTCGGTATAGGTCGACAGCGGCAGGTCCTTGCGAGCCTGCTCACGGGCCACGCCGAGGTCGATGCGGCGCTGGTAGATCTCGCGCGCCCGTTCGATCAGCTCGGCCTCTTCCTGCGAGAGATCGGCTCCCACGTCGGCCGGCAGAACGCCGCCGCTCCCCTGCCGATTGTGGGCGGCCTGCGTCCGCCACTCGGCCGCCGAGGTGTGCTGCGCGGCGTCGATGGCCAGGGAGTATCGCGTGCTGTATTCGTTCACGTTGGCGGTGCGATGGCGGATCCACTGGCGCCAGGTGTCCATCGGCACGCGCACCAGGAACTTGACCTCGGCCATCTCGAAGGGGGTGGTGTGACGATGCCGCATAAGGTAGCGGATCAGGCCGCGGTCGTCCGACACCTGTCGCGTCCCCTCCCCGTAGCTAACCCGCGCCGCCTGAACCACCGCCTGATCGTTTCCCATCACGTCGACCAGGCAGACAAAACCGTCGTCGAGGACGGAGAATTTTTTCCAACGAAGCTCGGCCGCTAGGTCAGACATCAGTGAAAGGTGTCTCGGTGGGTTGAAGGGCAAACAGGGCAGTATACCCGATCGCCAGTTTGACAATCGAGCGCCTATCAGTACCATGACCAACGGCGCCCAAACCGCGCCCTTGAAACGAGCGATTGAGCCTTCCCATCGAGGTTTTGCCCAATATGACGCAGATCGAACAAGCCCGCGCCGGCGTCGTCACCCCGGAAATGGAATACGTCGCCAGGCGAGAAGGGCTGGAAGCGGAACTAGTCCGCGGCGAGGTGGCCCGCGGTCGGATGGTCATACCCGCCAACAAAGTGCACGTGCAGGGACGGCTAGAACCGATGGGAATCGGCGTGGCGGCCCGTTGCAAGATCAACGCCAACATCGGCAACTCGGCCGTCACCAGCAACATCGATACGGAGCTGGAGAAGCTGCACACCGCCGTCCATTTCGGCGCCGACACCGTGATGGATCTCTCCACCGGCAAAGACATCGACCGGATACGGCAGGCGATCATCGCGGCCTCTCCCGTGCCCATCGGCACCGTACCCATCTACCAGATGCTCGAAGAACTGGGCGGCAACATCGAAGACATGACGCCGCAGCACTTTTTGGATATGGTCGAGCACCAGGCGAAGCAGGGCGTCGACTATATGACGGTCCACTGCGGCGTCCTGCTGGAGCACCTCCACCTGACGATGAACCGCGTGACCGGCATCGTCAGCCGGGGAGGGTCGCTGATCGCCAAGTGGATGATGGCCCACCGCCAGCAGAACCCCCTCTACACGCATTTTGAGGACCTCTGCGACATCATGCACGAGTACGACGTCACCTGGAGCCTGGGCGACGGCCTCCGGCCCGGCTCGATCGCCGACGCCAGCGACGCCGCACAGTTCGCCGAACTTGACGTTCTGGGTGAACTGACCGATCGCGGCTGGAAGAAGAACACGCAGGTGATGGTCGAGGGTCCGGGGCATATCCCGATGGACCAGATCGACATGAACATCAAGAAGCAGATGGAGGTTTGCAAGGAGGCGCCCTTCTACGTGCTGGGCCCGCTCGTGACGGACGTGGCTCCGGGTTACGACCACATCACCAGCGCCATCGGCGGCGCGCTGGCGGGCTGGAGCGGCGCCGCGATGCTCTGTTATGTCACGCCCAAGGAGCACCTCGGACTGCCGGAGCAAGAGGACGTGAAGCAGGGCGTGATTGCCTACAAGATTGCCGCGCACGCGGCTGACCTGGCCCGCCATCGCCCCGGCGCCCGCGACCGCGACGACGCGCTGAGCCGAGCCCGGTTTGCCTTCGACTGGAACGAGCAATTCCGCCTGTCACTCGACCCGGAGACGGCCCGCCGCATGCACGACGAGACCCTGCCGCAAGACACGTTCAAGAGCGCCCACTTCTGCAGCATGTGTGGGCCGAAATACTGCTCGATGAAGATTACCGAAGATATTCGGGAGATGGCCAAGAACGGCGAACCGCTGGTCTACGCGGCGGCTGTAGCGAAATAGGGCGTTGCCGGCGACGCGCAACGTGCGACGTCGGCGAATGATCCGGCCTAGCGCACGAGTTCCAGAGTTGCCCAAAGGCTGGGGTCCTCGCGATAGGCGAGTTCCGCCGGGCAATTGAACGTCTGCTCGCCGATCTCCCGATCGACGACCGCGTAGGTAAAGCCCAACCGCGGGTTTTCGGCCGGGTCGAACCCGGTCAACGCGGCAGCCGGAATGAGTCCCTCCAGACGATAGCCGTGGGAGCGTTTCTCGCGCAGGACTCGCAACACCCCGGGCCGCACCGGCTTGGCGTTTTCTTTAGCGCGGTTGATGAGCACCTGGTCGGCGCAGGGCTCGTCGAGGCCTCGGCCCGCCCCGGCGGGCATGAAAATAAACTGGTGGCAGAACCGGCTGGCGCGGTGGATGTTGTGCGTGTCGCGGGTGTCGATCCATAGCCGCACGCCGTCGCTGTCTTCGGGCCGGCTTTCGCGACACCACGGCTGCTGGCGTTTGCCGCGCACCTCGGCCGCGAACGCCAGCCCAGCCTCGCTCCAGGCCACGCGCAACTCGGCGAAAGTCGGCTGCGCGTCGATCTCCGTCAACTCCGGCAGACGAAACGACTCGTTCAGTTGTGCCCCCTGCTCCGTCCACAGTGGATTCTTGTAGCGGCACGGCAGCGCGAAGCGGAACAGGAAACTGGAGGGGAGGAGGGTTTGAGTCATGGCCTGAGTTGATTCGTTTGCGTCGCTACCAGAAGATTCTCTAAGATGACCAGCCCTTCCGCCCCGGCATTCTAGACTCTTACGGCCGTCACGGCATGAAGGTGTTCCTTCAAAAACTCGGCTAGCTCGCCGGCCGCCACCTCGTCCGTCGAGCGAAATTTGAGCTTCACCACGTCCTTGTCGGGGCGTTCGGTCGCCAGTTCCCGTTCGGCCCCCAGCGCGGCAATCCGGCCCAGGGCAAAGCGGTTCTTGGGCCCGGTTAGCGCCAGGTCAAGTGCCGCGGGCCGTTTGGTGTGGATCGTCGCCCAAGGTTCGCCGGGACCGTTGACGAACAGATGAACCACTTGCTGATTGTTCCACAAGAATTGCGCGTTGGGCGCCGTTTCGGCCAGCAGTTCGCACAACTCTTCCAGAACCTCCAAGTCCCACGACACCTTTTTGCCCGGCGGGAACCCTTTGCGCGACAGGTGCCACTTGCGACCGAGCACCTTCCAGGGCATCACGTCTTCGGGTTGCTGCTGCGCCCGCTCCGTGAAGGTGCGAAAGCCTTCGACCGCCCGCTCCAAAAACTGCCAGAACGCCGGCCGGTCGATCTCTTCATAGGCGTGGACCGCAAGCTGCACTTCCTGCCACGGGCCGCGAAGCTGCTTGCACTTCACGCGCGGCTCGCTGCCGTAGACCGGCAGATGGTGCATCTCGTTGAGCGGCTTGAGATCGAGCTGGCTGACCAGATCGTCTCGTTGGAAGGTGCGCTTGGCCACGCGCAGCTTCAGCTTCAGCAGCCATTCTTCTCCGGTGATGGCGTGCAGGAACCAGCCGTCTGTCTTCCGCGGAGCGCAGATTTCCACCACGGTTCGAGCGTTCCAGTTCGTCGGACTGAACTCGCCCAGTTCATGGACACGATCGACCACGGTCGCCAGAATCTTTCCGTCCCAACGGCAGGGCTGCCCGTTGCGGCCGACGCGATCGCGCGTGTGCCACTGACGGCCGTCGAGCTCCCACGGCATCTGGGCTTCCTTGCCCACCTCCGTGATGTCGAGATCGCCGGCACGTTCGTCCAGTTGCGCGGCAAAGTCGTGCAGCTTGCGTTCGACGTGGGGTCCGGCGGCGAGGGTCGGTTCCAGCATTTCGCCCGTGTGCGAACGGTATGAGTTGCCCCCCTTCCCGTTGTTCCGCGCGCTCTTCGCCGTTCGCCTGGCGTGAGCCGCGACGTCCTCCGGCGTGCCGGCCGCAACCACGTGCCCGCCCCCCTCCCCGGCTTCTGGTCCCATATCGATGACCCAGTCGGCCGTTTTGATGACGTCGAGGTTGTGCTCGATCACCACCACCGTGTTCCCCAGGTCGACGAGCCGATTGAGCACCTCCAGAAGCTTCGCCAGATCGTCGAAGTGCAGGCCGGTCGTCGGCTCGTCGAGTAGGTAGAGCGTCTGCCCCGTGTCGGGCCGCGACAGTTCGGCCGCCAGCTTGACGCGCTGGGCCTCGCCGCCCGAGAGCGTCGGCGCCGGTTGTCCCAGCCGGATGTAATCGAGCCCCACGTCGCAAAGCGTTTGCAGGATGCGGCGGATCTTGGGGATATTTTCAAACAACTTCACCGCGCGGCCGCACGGCATATCGAGCACGTCGGCGATGCTCTGGCCTTTGTAGCGCACGGCCAGCGTTTCTTCGTTGTAGCGGCGCCCACGGCACTCGTCGCACTCGACCCAGACGTCGGGCAGGAAGTGCATCTCGATCCGGAGCTGGCCGTTGCCTTCGCACTTCTCGCAGCGCCCCCCCGGCACGTTGAAGCTGAATCGCCGCGGCGTGTAGCCGCGCAGCTTGGCGTCGGGCAACTGCGAATAAAGCGCGCGGATCAGCTCGAACATGCCGGTGTAGGTGGCCGGGTTTGACGTGGGCGTGTTGCCCAGCGGCTGCTGGTCGACGCGGATCACCTTGTTGATCATCTCGACGCCACGGATGGCGTCGTGCGGCGCCGGGAACGTTCTGGCACGGTGCAGCGTGCGGGCCAGCGAGCTGTAGAGCACGTCCTCAATCAGCGAGCTCTTGCCGCTGCCGCTGACGCCGGTGATGGCCGTGAGCGTGCCGAGCGGGATCCGCGCGTCGACGCCCCGCAGGTTGTTGTGCCTCGCGCCCATCACTTCCAGCCACCCGCCGCCGGGCGGTTCGGGCAACTCGACGGCCGTTCGCACGGCCCTGCTCGACAACGAGACCCCTCGCCGTGCCACCGCTTTGGCCACGCGGGCGTACGACTCGGCGGCCGCGTATTCGCCGTTGCGATCGGCCCGTTTCCCGGCTCGCTTCCCCTGTTCCGCCTCGCCGTTGCCTTTCCCGCCGGGAGGCATGCGCCGGTTCACGGGCACGCCGATGGCCTTTGTTCCCGACAAATAAGGTCCTGTGACCGATCCTTTTTGCCTGGCCACTTCGGCGGGAGTACCACGGGCGACGATCTGCCCTCCGTGCTCGCCGGCACCGGGACCGAAATCGAGAAGCTGGTCGGCGCTTTGAACCACCTCCCGGTCGTGCTCGACCATGAGCAAGGTGTTACCCAGGTCGCGGAGCCTGGTCAGCGCCTTGAGCAAGCGACGATTGTCGCGCGGGTGCAGGCCGATCGTCGGCTCGTCGAGCACGTAAAGCACGCCTGTCAGTCCGCTGCCCACCTGGCTCGCCAGGCGGATGCGCTGAGCCTCTCCGCCGGAAAGCGTCGGGGCCGATCGGTGCAGCGTGAGATATTCGAGGCCGACGTCGACGAGAAACTGCAACCGGTTGGTCACCTCCCGCACCAACTCGCCGGCGATTTTTCGCTCGGAGCCGGCGAGCCGCAGGCCCGACATCTGTTTCAACAGGTTCCCCAGCGGCGTGCGGCAAACCTCGTCCATCGTCTGGCCACGGAAGCGGACGGCGGCCGCGTCGTCGCGCAACCGGCTGCCCCCGCAGGTCGAACACTCCACTTCGTCGACCAGATGATCGAGCCGGCTGCGGAACGTGGCCGACAGCCGCGAGGCCTCTTCCAAAGCGGGATAGACCCCCTTGTATTGAAAGCGGTAGAGGGGCGGGCCCACCTTGCGCTTCCCCGCGGGATAAACGGCGATCCAGTCTTCACCCGTGCCGTGCAGCACGACACGTCGATGGCGGGCTTGCAATTGATCGAAGGGGACGTCCAGCGGCACGCCGGTGTGCGCGGCGAAGGCTTCGATCAGCGGCCGAAAATATGGGTTCTCCGGCTCGGGCCAGACGGCTACCGCCCCTTCGGCCAGGCTCAGCTTCGGATCGCGCAGGAGCGAGGCTGTGTTGGCCCCCGTCTGCGTCCCCAATCCTTCGCACGAGGGGCACCAACCGAGCGAGCTATTGAACGAAAAATGGTGCGGAGTGAGCGGTTCGAAGCTGCGGCCGCACTTGTCGCAGGCGAAGTGTTGGCTGTGGATTTCGGTGCGCCAATTCTCCTCCGGCACGTCGTCGGCCGGGTAGGCGACGTGCAGCACGCCGCGTCCCAGGCTGAGGGCGCTTTCCACGCTGTCGGCGATCCGCGAGCGACCGCCGGCCCGCACCACGGCCCGGTCGACCACCACCTCCACCAGGTGTTTCCGGCGGCGATCGATCTTGGGGGGTTCGTCGACCGTGTAGCTCACCCGGTCGACCCGCATACGCGGATAGCCCGCCTGGCGGATTTCCTCCCAGAGCGTCTCGTAGTTCTCGCCGACCTGAATCTCCAAGGGGGCCATGAGGTAGAGCCGCGTCCCCTCTTCGTGGGCCATGATCTTGTCGATGACTTCGTCGGAGGACTGCGTGCCGATCGGCACATCGCAGTCGGGGCAGTGAGCCTTCCCCAGCCGGGCGAAGAGGATTCGCAGATAGTCGTAGATCTCGGTCACCGTGCCGACCGTCGAGCGGGGTGTGTGGCCCAGGTGTTTCTGTTCGATGGCGATGGCCGGCGAAAGACCCTCGATATGCTCCAGCTGCGGTTTCTGCATCTGCCCGACAAACTGCCGCGCGTAGGCGCTCAGGCTCTCGACGTACCGCCGCTGGCCTTCGGCATAGATCGTGTCCATCGCCAGCGAGCTTTTGCCCGATCCGCTCTGCCCGCAGCAAACGGTCATTTGGTCGCGAGGTATTTCGACGTCGACCGATTTGAGGTTGTGCTGCCGCGCCCCCTTGACCCGGATGTGCGAGCTGCCGCCTACCTCGGCAAACGAGCCGCGGGCAACCGGCGCTTCTCCCCCCGCCTCCAGCCCCCTCTCTTCCGCCAGGCGAAGGTGCCGTGACAACGAGCGGCCCGTGTGCGACGCCTCGACTTCCATCACCTGCTCAGGAGCACCGGCGGCGACGATTCGGCCCCCTTCGTCTCCTCCTTCGGGGCCGAGGTCGATCAGCCAGTCGGCCGTCTTGATCACGTCCAGGTTGTGTTCGACCACAAGCACGGTGTTGCCGGCCTCGACAAAGTCGTGCAGCACCTTGAGCAACATGCGGATGTCGGCGAAGTGCAATCCGGTAGTCGGCTCGTCCAAAAGGTAGAGGGTTTTGCCGGTGCTCTTCTTCACCAGTTCGCGGGCCAGCTTGATGCGCTGCGCTTCGCCGCCGGAGAGGGTGGGCGAGGGCTGCCCAAGCTTGAGGTAGTCGAGCCCGACGTCGTGCAGCGTCTGCAGCTTGTGACGCACCTTGGGGATGTTTTCAAAATGGGCCAGCGCCTGCTGCACGTCCATCTCCAGCACGTCGGCGATCGACTTGCCCTTGAACCGCACCTGCAACGTCTCGCGGTTGAAACGGTGCCCCTGGCAGACCGGACAGGTCACCCAGACGTCCGCCAGAAAATCCATCTCCAGCCGGTTCGAGCCGTTCCCCTCGCAGGCCTCGCAGCGTCCCCCCTCGACGTTGAAGCTGAATCTCCCCTCCTGGTATCCGCGGGCCTTCGACTCGGTGAGCTGGGTGTAAAGCTTGCGGATGTCGTCGAACACCTTGATGTAGGTGGCCGGGTTGGAGCGCGGTGTGCGGCCTATTGGGGACTGATCGATCGCGATCAGTTTGTCGAGGTGCTCCATCCCCTCGATCCGTTCGTGCTTGCCCGGATCGCCGTCCCCCTTGTTCAGGTCGCGATGCAGGGCCTCGACGAGGATGCCGTTGACGAGCGAGCTTTTGCCTGAGCCGCTCACGCCCGTCACGCAGACGAACGTTCCCAGCGGGATGTCGGCGTCGATCGTTTTGAGGTTGTTCTGGGCCGCGCCGATCACCTTCAGCCATTTGTCGCCAGGAGGTCGGCGGTGGGCGGGCAGGGCGATCTGCAAGTCGCCCGAAAGGTATTGCCCGGTGAGGCTCCGTTTTTCGCCGCAGATTTTGTCGACCGAGCCCGCCGCCACGACTTCCCCACCGCGCACCCCGGGACCGGGCCCGAAGTCGATCAGATGGTCGGCCGCCCGCATCGTGTCCTCGTCGTGTTCCACGACGACGACCGTGTTGCCCAGGTCGCGCAGCCGCGTAAGCGTGTCGAGCAGGCGATCGTTGTCGCGTGGGTGCAGCCCGATCGAGGGCTCGTCGAGAATGTAGAGCACTCCGACCAGCCCGCAACCGATCTGGCCGGCCAGGCGGATGCGCTGCGATTCGCCGCCCGAAAGCGTGGGGGCCGTACGATCGAGCGTGAGATAGTTCAGCCCCACGTTGGTCAAAAATCCCAGCCGGCCGCGGATTTCTTTGAGCACTTCGGCGGCAATCTTCTGCCGCGTGGCGTCGAGATCGAGCTGGCTGAAGAAGTCGACCGCGTCCGACACGGCCAAGGAGCAAACCTGGGGCAGCGAGCAAGCCTGGCCTGCAAACCGCGGGTGACGTGACGTGAGCGTCACGGCACGAGCCTGCTCGTTCAGCCGGGCGCCGCCACAGCCGACGCAGCCGATCACCCGCATGTATTTCTCGAGCTGGCGGCGCTGCATCCCGCTTTTGCTGTTGCGATACCGCGATACCAGCTCGGGGATGATGCCTTCGAACTTCCCTCCGTACTTGTGAACGCCCCCACCGTGCTTCCAGGTGTAGGTGATGTGCAGATCGCCGGTGCCCCAGAGCAACAGGCGGATCAAAGCTGGGTCGAGCTTGTTCCACGGTGTTTCCAGCAGACGGCCGGCCTGAAAACCGTGGTTTCGTTCGATCGTCTCGGCGACGCCGTCGTAGATGTGCTTTCGCCAGCGCCCCAGATCGGTCCAGGAACCGATCAGCTCGACCGCTCCTTCCTTGAACGAAAGGCTCTGGTTGGGAATCAGCAAGTCGGCGTCGAAACTATAAACTTCCCCCAGGCCGTCGCACGCCAGGCACATGCCCTGCGGGCTGTTAAAACTGAAGAGCTGCGGGCTGGGCGGCTCGAAACTGATCCCGCACTGCGTGCAGGCGTAGTCGGCCGAGAAATGCAGGTCGTCGCTCGACCGTCCGCGCCGGGCCCGTCGCGACCCGCCGACGGGCATCATCCCCTCTCCCTCCGGGAGAGGGTCAGGGTGAGGGCGGTTGGCGCTCCCAGTCTCGCTTTCCTCCTCCTCGCCGCGGAAGGTCGGAGCTGCTTTGCCCCCCTCCACGGCCGCGATGAGCGTCCCCTTGCCGACCTTCAAAGCCAACTCGACGGCCTCGGCCAGGCGCGGCCGCAAAGCCGGGCCGGCCACCAGCCGGTCGATCACGACCTCGATGTTGTGCCGCATCTGCCGATCGAGCTTTAGGTCGTCGCTGAGCGAAACGACCGCGCCGTCGACGCGCGCCCGGACAAAACCCTGCTTGAGCAAGTCGACGAACAGGTCGCGGTATTCGCCCTTCTGCGCCTTGATCACCGACGCCAGCACCAGAAACTTTGTGCCCGTCGGCAAGGCGCTAATGCGATCGATAATCTGGTCGCGCGTCTGAGCGGTGATGACTCGGCCGCATTTGGGGCAGTGGCCCTGGCCGGTGCGGGCATAAAGCACGCGCAAATAGTCGTAGATCTCGGTGATCGTGCCCACGGTCGACCGCGGGTTCTGGCCGCTTGTCTTCTGCGAGATGGAGATCGAGGGGCTCAGCCCGGAGATGAGGTCCACATCCGGCTTGGGCATCTGCCCCAGAAACTGGCGGGCGAAACTGGAGAGGCTTTCGACGTACCGCCTTTGCCCTTCGGCGTAGAGCGTGTCGAAGGCCAGCGAGCTCTTTCCCGACCCGCTGACGCCGGTCAGGCAGATCAGGCGGTTGCGCGGCAAGACCACGTTGACGTCGCGGAGGTTATGTTCGCGGGCGCCTTTGATGACGATGTCGGCAGCAGGCATTCAGGCAGAACCGGAAGTGTGAAATCCGTTTCAGGTTGCGGAAGGACGGACCCTGGATTTTAAGGCACACCGAGCGGCGCAGAAAGGGGGAGCCGCATTTACGTGTATCGCCGTGTGGCCGGTGTCGCCTGTCGCTTTCGCGAAACGGACGTCTTGTGGCGGAAGCGTAGGGGGACAGAGGACTCGGTACCGGGTACTGGTTGCCGTCTTTCCTCCGCACTCAGCGGAGTCAACGGATGGGGAGTCAAAAATAGCGGGCCGATCACAACCGGAATCGAACCGGCACGCCCGGCACGCGGTTTTGGACCCGGACTTTGCAACGAGAGGGCGGCGGACTAGCATCGAATTCTGAGGTTGGGCTTCGTCCAATGCCGTCGATCAACCAAATCAACTGGTCCACCGAATGAACCAGGTCCGAGTGACGTACAGTGCCATGGCGGCACTGTTTATCTTGGCCGTTACGCCGTCCTACGGCTGGGCGGCGGTGGTCGTACTCTCGAACCGAACGCCGCACGAGGTCCGTTTCGTCCTGGCGGATGAGGAGCAAGATCAAACCGAGCCAGAACGCCCCTACGCACTCGGGCCGGACGAGGTTCGGACGCTGCGGATTTCTTTTGGCACGAACTTCTGGTTCGCTGATGACCCCGAGAACGGCTACCGGCTGCGGGGCGGCTGCGCCTACGCTTTTTTTCGCAGCAGTCCAGACCGCCCACTTGAGTTACACCGGCTGGGGCTCGCCAATGAGCAAGCCTGGCTCGACGACGAGACCCAGGCCAAACCTGACGGCTCGGAACGGATGACCGATTCCGATGGCCCGCGGGTCAAGGCCGGCGAGCCAGGCAGCGGCCGCGAGCGCGGCCCGCTCGTTCAAGTGACCCTGGCTTTCGATGTCTCCGAGCCCGTCGATGTTGACCGTTGGCAACGGGAGCTAAGCGCCACACTCGAGGAAGCTTCGCGGGTCACCTCGTCGCAGTGTGGCGTCGGCTTCCAGACCACCGATTTCCAAATCTGGCGATCGGGCCCTTCCGTCGCTGACTTTGACGCTGCCTGGCAGGAGTTCGTCTCGGACGTGCCCCCAGAACCGGGAAAACTCGTCCTTGGCTTCACCACGCGAACCTTGCCCAACTCGACCTGTTCGGGTTTTCCCAAGACGGCGGGGCCGCTGACCTCGCACCTGTTGGCTTTCGCCGGGCGCACTCCTGCCAACGAACGTGAGCGACTGCAAAACCTGCTGCATGCTCTCGGCCATTGCCTTGGTGCAGCCCACAGCCCCGAATCCGATTCCCTCATGCGTTCGGCCATCGGCCGAGGCGCAACCGACTCCCTCGCAACCATTCGCTTTGATCCGATCAACGCTCTCGCCATGGCGCTGGTCGGCGAAGAATTCGTCACCAGGGCCCCCCGTAGCCTCGCTGAGCTCGATCCTCGCCTACGTCGGCGACTCGCCAGCGTCTACGGCACGCTTGCGGAAGCCGTTCCGCACGATCCGCTGGCCGACCGCTTCTTGCGGTTGCTGTCGGTTGCCGCGGTAGATCCGGCGAGTCGCCAGCAGTCGCCGCCGTCCACAACCTCGACTGCCAGGCCTCACGCCGAGGGAGCCTCGACAAAGGACGCTGTGAAGCTCCCGACGCAGTCCGCGGTTCGAACGCCGCTCGACGATCAAAACCAGACGGACCCCACCGTGTCGTGGCCGCACGATTCGGCGGAGAACGCGGATCGCGCCGAGGCCAAATCGACGCTGGCCGATCGGAGCGACGTTCGAGACGAACCTGCCGATTCGACCAGCGAAAGCGATTTTTTGCCGGAGCCGTTTGGGCGCCCCAAGGCTCTTGGTTTGGCGCTGGTCTTGGTGGGGATTCCTGCCGCGATTCTGGGGTGGCACCTCAGGTGTGGCCGTCGTGTCGAGCAGCCAACCGATGGCCAGGACGCCCGTCCGCCGACCTGGCACGCCATGCAATCGGTCGACCGTGCGGCCTGGTCGGGCTACCTGGCGACCCTGGCTGGCGCAACCCTGGTGTCGGCCGCGGCAATGTCGCCAGGGGAAGGGGGAGGATTGAAAGCAGGGTCCGCTCTGCTGCTGGCGGGAATGGCCACCATGACGGTGGCGCCGCTATACCCGATCCTGGGTCCGTTGGTTTATCTCGGCTTGTCTTACGCGGTGCAGGGGGAAGATCCCGCCGCCGTGCGAATCGACCATTCGGGCGTACTAGCGTACCTGCCCGTTCTGGCGATGGCCGCTTTGGGGCTCCGGTTGTTCCGAGAACGACGGTATCCGCGGCCGCCGCGGGGCGGGGCGATTTGGGTCCTGCTGGCCATGATGGCTTGGATCGGGCTGACGGCCGCGGTCGCGGCGGTCGACGGGCCGCCGGTATCGTCGAACCTGGTTCATCGCACGGCCCGTTTCGCACAAGTCTTGGTCCTGTTTTTGGTGACGCTGTATGCCGATATCGGTCTGGCCGAGTTGCGGCTCACGTCACTGGTGCTGGCTCTGGCTCTTTTCGTTCGCGTGCACGTCTTCCGGGCGGACGTGTCCCTGGAGCAGAACCTGGCGATGTTGGCGGCGATTGTCAGCCCGCTCTTGTTTGTCTCGGCCCAGACGGCGCCCAGCAGGCTGGCCAAGATCGCTTTTTACCTGCTGCTGGCATACCTTGTGGTGCTGATCGTCTACATTCAGAACCGGGCGGCGATGCTGGCGCTACCCGCGGCCGCAGCGGTGCTGTTGCTCTCGTCGCGGCACCGCCGACGTGCCCTCTTGATCGCGGTGCCCGGCGTGGCGGCGTTGGCTGTGTGGCTGCCCAGTTCCGGACTCGTCGATCGCTTTGGCGAAATCCATCAGGAGGGGGAGTTTCAGGGGAGCGCTTATTGGCGACTGCGGATTTGGACGGCCGGGTGGCAGATCGCACGCGACCACCCGGCCTTGGGCATCGGACCCGGGAATTTCGAGTTGGTGGTCGGCGAGTACGATCATCGGCTGTCATCCATTCCACCCCACAACAGTTCTGTACAGATGGCTGCGGAGACGGGGCTGCCGGGTGCCGCAACCTACGTAGCATTCCTGCTGGCGGCGAGCGTGCAGCTAGCGTCGAACGTCCGACGTCGGGATGACTGGCGAGGCTGCGTTGCCGGCGGCGTCCTGGCCAGTCTCGCGGCGCACGTGGTGACGGGATTTTTTTTGGAAAACCCGTCGCTCGCAGCGACCTACGTCGCGTTGGGCTTGGGCCTGGCTGTGGGGGGGGTACCCGTCACCCACGTCTACCGCGAGCGTCTTTACCTACCGCTGCCGGATTGGGCGGCCCAGCCGCTGGCTGAGCTCGTGGTGCGTGCTCCTCGCGTCCTGTCCGGGATGCCTGTTTCGGAGTGGGCTATACATTTCGGGCACCAGCCTCCTGACGAGATCGCGGAAATGTCTGCCCAGCCATCGGGGCAGGATTTGAAATCGTGGCTGGGGCTCTTGCTGGCCATGGATCTCCTGGTGACGGTGGCCGGCTCTCTGGCGCCCTTTTCATTTCGGCCGCTGGGCCTGCACGCGGCCATCGATCTGTATCGTGAAAGGATGTCGCGAGCGATCGAGTTTAGTGACCGTTCGGACTGGCTGGCGAACCTGCTGCTGTTTGTGCCGCTGGGTTTTCTCGCCTTGGCGGCGTGCCGTGCGGGGCAACGCAGCGCGGGTCGCCCGTTCGGAGTTCTGGCAGCGAGTGTCTTCGTGCTGGCCGCATGCTTGTCATTCAGCGGCGCCATCGAGCTGGCGCAGGTCTGGTTTCCGTCGCGCACGGTGAACCCAAACGACGTCGCGGCCGAGACGTTGGGGGCGGCGGCGGGGGTGGTTGGCTTTCTGTTGTTTGGCGAGCGGCTGCTGAAGCTGGCGGCAACCTTTTTCGCCGGACGAAATCCGCTCCGGGCAAGTGAGAAGCTGCTTTTATGCTATGCGGCGGGGGTAATCGCTTACGCCGCCTGGCCGTTCGACTTCACCATCAATCCGACCGATTTCGCCAGCAAGCTGCGCGAGGGACGCATCGAGGTTACTGATTGGGCGCGGCCGGGTTGGTTTGCGGCTTTTGCTTTATCAGCGGCGCTGATGGCTCCGATTGGAGTATTGCTGACCACGCTAGCCGTACCACGAGGAAAACTCACGCGCGGCTGGCTAGTGCTCATCGGCTGGGGGCTCGCATGGGTCTTGACGATTGAATTCTGCCGCCTGCTGGCGTTCAGCCAGTCAGTTGGTCCCATGCACCTTGCAGGCGGCGCGGCAGGTGTCCTCCTTGGCGGCGCAGCCGGAAAGCTGGTTAGGAAATAGTGTGCGCGATTACCGGACAGTTGGACGGGCCTTCCTAGTAGTCTGGCTATAGCTAGGCCGTCGACGTCCCTGGTGACGGGCCAGGAAGCCAGTCCGCCCCAAACCGGGTGCCCGGCAATCTCGCACGATCGGGGCGATGAAGGAGCCGCGGATTTCGGCGGAAACGCAGGCCGGATTTTTTGACCGCGCACGAATCGCGACCTAGCGTTGCAATGTCTCGGCAAAGAGTTCTTCTTTGCCGGATGAGCTCCTGGGCAGCCGGCAGGCGCGCGACGGTTCCGTTCGCCCGTGTCGGACGGGTCTCGGCCAAATCGTTTCTTGTCATTTCTGAACAAAGTTCCTTGTTTTCGACTGACCCCGGCGATTGCGCACGGCGGCGCGCCGCTTCCGCGGAGGGCGGCATTCCCAGGGCCCAGTCAACGGTGCGCCTATGCCGACATTCCAACTCGTTTGCGATGAGAACCTCAGCTCGCCAGAAGCCGAAGGTGCCCCCATTGTCTACAAGGTCGCCGAAAATCGTCACGAGCGCGAGGCGGCTTTCCGACTCGTTTACAACGCTTACACGCGGTCCGGCCTGATCGAGGAAAACCCTCACGCAATGCGGGTCACGCCTTATCAGTTGCTCGACACGACCGACGTTTTCATCGCCATGCTCGACGACGAGTTGATCAGCACGGTGAGTCTGGTGTGCGACGGTAATCTGGGGTTGCCGATGGAAGAAATCTATGGTGCAGAGGTCGCCGAGTTGCGCGCTCGGGGCCTTTGCGTGGCCGAGGTCTCTTGCCTTGCGGATCGGCGTCGGCAACTTTCGCGCACTCTGCCCGTCTTTATTCCGCTCATGCGCTTATTGGCCCAGGCCGCGCGCTATCGCGGCATCGAGCAATTGCTCGTCGCCGTGCATCCTCGCCACGCGGGATTCTATCGGCGTTGCCTGAGCTTCGATTTGATGGGAGATGAGAAGACGTATCCGGTGGTGAGGAACAATCCGGCTGTTGCTCTATCGTTGGATTTCCCGAAACTCGATAAGCTGCGCCCGGTGAACTTCGACAGGTTTTTCTACGACACCTTCTTTGGTACACAGCTCCCAACGACGCAGCTCGCTCGCCATCCGATGTCGGACGACGAGCGGCGGTTCTTCGGCCCAGCGGCGGAATTTGGAGGAGCCTTCACGCTCGTCAGTCCCGGTGACGAACAGCGTGTCCGCGGCGGTGCCGCGGTAGCTTAATAACCCGGATTATCGACCGGCCGCTCGGAAACTTCGTGAGAGGTACGGTCGTCGCCGGGGAGAGCTCCCGGGAGTTGCCATTCGAGCCGGTACCGTCTCAGGAGTAAGAAAGGCCCCCCACGGCTACGGAACCTGGCAAGTGAGACCTCTCTTCACTGACTAGGGACGGCGTCCCCGCTTCTGGGCTGTCCGGCCCCCTGAGGATGATAAAAAGATCACTTCCCTGTTGACGCCGTTGTAGATCGTGCGTTGAATGTAGTTCTCGTCTCGCCAACTTGGCGGCCGCCGGGGCTATGCGGCAAGTGCAGCGACCGTTTTCGAGGGATTGAGACAGGGCCGGTGCCTCAAGGTCGCACGTTCGACGGGTTCTTCTTTTGCGATCGCAGGTCCGCGACACCCTCACGGACGATTCTCAGGACGAAATCGCCTTTCCACATCTCATTTTTCTCAAGGCCAACTGGAGGGCCGGGGAAGAATTAGACGATTAAAACGGAACGGTAGAACGCTTGGTCACCTATCCCCTGCGCGCGTTTCGGATCGCTGTTCAACTTCTCTTCTCCAGTCTTCCCCGGCGAGCCATATTTCTCATGGTAGGACGGAGCTGGGTTTTGGCGACGCATCGAACTGAGCCGTTTGATGATGCAGATCAGAACGTCCATTTTCGGCGCTTTGCGCTCTTAGGCTTATTGCTCCGGGATCGTGCCCGCAATCCGAACGGCGATAGCTTTCTGGGGGAGACGGCCGACCTAAACGGCAAGGGTGCGTCGCATTTTGCACCTTGTCCGCGCACCTATGAGCCGCTTGTTGAAAACGGCGTCGTCTACAAAGTCGCCAGCAATCAGCATGAGCGCGCGGGCGCCTTTCGCCTCGTGCACGATGCCTATGTGGACGCCGGTTTGATCCCCAGAAACGTACTTCAAATGCGGGTGATGCCACAGCATTTGCTTCCCACGACAGCGGTCTTTGTGGCCTCGAACAACCAGCGCGTAATCGCCACGATGACTCTTGTGGTCGACGGCGAGCTTGGCCTGCCGATGGAAAGCGTCTACGCCCACGAGGTGTGCGCTATGAGGCAACGAAGCCGCCTGGGAGAGGTGTCGGCTTTGGCAAGCGTGCCTGCTGCGACGGCGGCCGCTAACCTGGACGTTGTAGTCGGACTAATGCGATTGATGGCGCAGTTTGCCCGCCGGCACGGCGTCGACCATTTGCTCGTAGCCGTTCATCCGCGGCACGCCCGATTCTACAGGCGGTGTTTTGGGTTTAAGCCGTTCGGAAGCGAGAAATCATACCCATCGGTAGGGAATCGGTTGGCCGTGGCCTTACGCCTCGATCTGTCGTGGCCGGAGGCGGATCCACCCTTGCACGACAAGAACTACGAGCTGTTTTTCGGCAAGCAGATCGCTGATATGCACCTTGGTTTTTCACCGATCTCGACGGCCGAGATGCATTTTTTCGCGTCGGCCGTTGACAACGAGCCGTTGCCCAGCGGCGTGCTGGCTTGTGCGTAGTATGGCTCAGACGGGCAGTTACGTCTCCCTTCCGAGGATCCCAACCGAGTCATCCAGTGTTTGTCGTCATGAGATTCCGGAAATGCCGATCATGTCGAATTGCTCGAAGCTGCCGGGGCGAGGCGGGCTAGCACCCAAAGCGAACCCTGACTTGCAAAGACGTTTGGACGGCTCCACGGAGCTTGTTTGCTGCCATCCGGCAACCAAACCATAATCCCGACCAACGGACTGCGAGCAGAACCTATCCTTGAGTGTATGTGGTCGATTGCCTTAAAGACGTTGATTGCTGATCGCGGAAAGCTCGCCACCGCCTTGGTGGGCGTTGTTTTTTCGGTTGTCCTCGTCAACGTTCAGGGGGGCTTGTACACCGGGCTGCTCGGCAAGATCGCGCTGCTCGTCGATTCCGGCGACGCCGACATTTGGATCGCACATACCCATATCCATAACGTCGACTTCCCACTCGACATCCCCAAGCGATGGATGTATCGCATTCGAGCCGTTCCAGGCGTGAAGTCGGCCGTTCCGTATATCATCGGTGCTTGTGATACGACGCTCCCGAGTGGGGGATTTGAGGGCGTTTTTGTCGTGGGTTGCGACCGAAAGAGCCTTTTGGGCGGTCCCTGGAGCATGGAGCAGGGTCATGCCGCGGACTGTCGCCAAACCGAGGGAGTGATCGTCGATTGCTTCGAGGAGGCGAAACTGGAATTCCCGGTGATCGGCGAAGTTCGTGAGATCAACGGGCGGCGTGCTCGCATCGTCGCCAAGAGCCGAGGCATCGTCGGCTTTTTGGTCAATCCGTACGTGTTCACCAGCTTAGAACAGGCGGCCAGCTATTTGCGAAAACCGGCTGACCGTTGTTCGTATTTTCTGGTGAAACTTTGCCCCGGCGCCGACGCCGAGACGGTGTGCCGCAAGATCAAACAGCGAATTCCCGAACTCGACGCGTTCCCCAGTACCGTCTACGCACGCAAATCAATCGACTACTGGATGACGCGGACCGGGTTGGGCATCAGTTTCGGCGCCGCCACTGTTCTAGGAGTTCTTGTGGGGCTGATCATCGTCGCTCAAACGCTCTACGCGTCGGTGTTAGATCGCCTGAGCGAATTCGGAGCGATGAAGGCCATGGGCGCCAGCGAACGACAGATTTATGTCATGCTGTTGGTCCAGGCGGTCACCATGGCGCTCGCGGGGGCATTACTCGGGCTGGAGCTAGTCTTTCTGGTCCAGCGTACTTCCAGCACGCCACATGCACCAATTGTCATTCCTTGGTGGTTGTCGCTGGGAAGCTTCGTCCTCGTGCTGGTCATTTGCCTAGTGTCGTCGGTGCTCCCCTATCTGCGGATCCGCAGGCTGGACCCAGCCATTGTCCTGCGAGGATAGACATGGAAACGACTATCCTCGCCCACGACGTTCACAAAAACTATGTCACCGGTGGCGCGACGACGCCGGTGCTGCAAGGCGTCAAGCTGGCAACGCGGCCCGGGGAGTGCGTATTTTTGGTCGGGCCATCGGGCAGCGGAAAAAGCACGCTCTTGTCGATCCTGGGCTGCATGCTCACGCCCGACCGAGGCCGCGTTGAGATTGTCGGGCGAGACCTCGCCGGGCTGAGCGAAACCGAGCGCGCTGTCTTGCGACGCGACCGGATCGGATTCGTGTTCCAGCGGTTTCAATTGATCCGGGGACTGAACGCGCTGGAAAACGCTTGTTTACCGCTGACGCTGCGCGGGGCATCGCCGAAAGAGTCCGCCCGCCGCGCGACCGAATTGCTCCAGGCCGTAGGTTTGGCCGACAAGATGAAATCGCACGTTGGCAAGCTGAGCGCAGGCCAGTGCCAGCGCGTGGCACTGGCGCGTGCCTTGGCCGGCGATCCGGACCTGATTCTGGCGGACGAGCCGACCGCCTCACTCGATGGGCAGAACGGGCAGGAGGTGATGGGCCTCTTGCGCCGACTGACTTCCGAACAAGGAAAGACGGCGCTAGTCGTGACACACGACCAGCGAATCTTTGGCTATGCGGACCGAATCCTGCACCTCGATGCCGGCCGAGTCACCGAAGTCGACAGCGAACATCCGGCGCTGACGGCGGGAGCGACGTCGCACTTCGTCGGAGGAACATGTCATGCTTAAAGTAACCTGCGTCGTTGGTGCCCTTGCCGTCGTGATCGGTCTTGGCCTCGTGATCGATGCCGAGTCGCGTCCCAAGAATCGCCAGTCCGATTCCTCGTCTGCAAGCGAGCCGGCTCAAGTCCATGCTCCGGGTCGCGTCGAAGGGGCAACGGAGGAAATCGACTTGCGGGCCCAGCTCTTTGGGAGGGTTGAAGAGATTCTCGTGCGCGAAGGACAGACAGTCGAAGCCGACGTGCCGCTAATCCGCCTGGACGGAGCTCGGCAGCAGTACGAACTCGCTGCGGCGGAGGCCGACCTTGCCGCGGCGGAAGCTGAATTGGAACGTCTCACGAACGGCGCTCGCGACGAGGAGCGGCGGGAGGCATCGGCCAACGTTGAGGCCCTGCGCGCGCAGCTTTCCGGTGTGCGGCAGCGGCACGAGCGACTGTCGTCTTTGCGACAAACCGGCGCCGCCGCCGCGCAAGAGGTCGACGATCTCAACACCGAGATTAACCGCCTTACCGCACAATTTGACGCAGCCCGCGCTCGGCACGAATTGATCGCGGCGCCCGCCCGCGACGACGAGGTCCGCCGTGCGCGCGCCAAGATGGCCGCGGCTGATGCGGAGCTTAAGCTAGCACGCCACGAGTGCGAAAAGGCCACACTCCGCGCACCGCGTTCTGCCCAGGTTTTACGGATCAACGTCCATGTTGGTGAATTAAACGATCCCGATTCATCCGAACCGGCCATGATCGTGGCCGATACATCGAAGCTTTACGTACGGGCTTACGTCGACGAGTTCGATGCACCCCGTATTCGGAAAGGAATGAGTGCCTGCGTGACGGCCGACGGTCTCGGCGACCACGAAGTTCACGGGCGTGTCGTTCGCTTGGCGCCACGTATGAGCCAGAAACCGCTTCGCACGGACGATCCGCTGGAGCGGTTCGACACCAAGGTTCGCGAAGTGTGGATCGAGCTCGATGATGCAAGCAGCGACCTTGTGATAGGTTTGCCCGTGGACGTTGTTCTCGACGTGGAGCCGAGAGCCCTTCTGCCGGAAGAAACTGCTTCGCACGCAAGTGATAGACTTGCAAACAACGGAAGCATCGACCATGACTAACGAAGCCACCGTCGAAAACTCAAAAAAGGAGGCGGTCGAGGCGGCGACAGAAGGGTGGGGGGCTTTCGCGGTTCCGCCTACCGGACGTGCGTCAGCTCCCATGACGTTACCGGAGCTCGATCTCGTCCGCGCCGCCGTCAAGGCGCCCTCGCCCGACAACAATCAACCGTGGCTTTTTCGATTCGATCGAGGCAAGCTGCTCGTTTACGAGGACCCGGCGCGGCGGCTGCCCTCGGACGTGTGTTCTATGTTTTCGTTCCTGGGACTCGGCGCGGCGGTCGAAAACGTGGTCATCGAGTCGAGTCGACACGGGCTGACGGCCGACGTAACCTGCCTCGCCCGAAGCCTGCCTCTCCCTCTCGGAGAGGGTCGGGGTGAGGGCGGTCCGAACCGCCACCGACCGGGAGCGGGCAAAAGTGAGCCATTGCAGAACCAAGTCTCCTGCGACATGCCGGTCGCGGAAATCCGCTTTTCCCCCGGTGCCGAGCCCGACGGGCTTGCCGCGGTGCTTGAGGCCCGCTGTACAAACCGGTACGGCTACTTACGCCAGCCGGTTCCCGGCGAAGCCCTCGATCGAATGGTTGCCGCCGCCACGCGATTCGACGGTTGCAGCGTGACATGGTTGACAGAGCGAAGGTCGATCCGCCGTATCTCCAAGTTGGTGGCGGTAGCCGACCGCCTCCGATTCGAGCGCGCCGAGTTCCACGCCGAGCTGTTTCGCCAGCTTCGGCTCACGCCCGACGAGGCCGAATGCACCCGCGACGGACTTGACCTGCGAACTCTTGGACTGCCACTGGGTGCCGGCCTAATGCTGCGGTCGCTCAGATCATGGCCGCTGGTACGGGCGCTCAATCGCGTGGGGCTCAGCCGTATGCTAACCCTGCCGAGCGCAGCGCTGACGCGCAAAAGTGGGGCGATCGGCGTCCTAACCGTCGCGAGGCCGGTCGGCATGGCGTTCTTCGATGCCGGGCGCGCCTTGGAGCGGCTCTGGCTGACGGCGACCGATCTCCGCCTTGCGTTACATCCGCTGGGGAGCCTGCCAATCTTTGTTGGCCATCATGAACTGCTCAGTAGGCAGTTGCTTGGTACGCGTCATACGAGCCTGGCGGCCGATCTATCGCGCGCTTTTCGGACTCTGCTCCCAGCGGCTGGCGGGAGGACGCTCGTCATGGTCTTTCGCGTCGGAACCTCAACGGCGACACCCACCCGATCGTTGCGACGGCCGGTGGAAGACGTGCTGAGTTCGGCGCCAAGTTCGACTCTTGCAGAGAGGCATTGCGATGTTTGCTGACGTTTGTGACCAAGAGCATGCCGGAGCGCCATCGGCAACCGCCGAAGTCGACTTCAGCTATGAAGAAGCCTTCAGCCGCAACATTGGCCTTTTCACGGCAGAAGAGCAACAGCGGCTGCGCCGCAGCCACGTCGCCATCGCCGGGATGGGGGGCGTGGGGGGCGTCCACTTGATCGCGCTAGCGCGGACGGGCATCGGCAAGTTCACCATCGCCGATCCCGATCGATTCGAGCTAGCCAACATGAACCGCCAATACGGCGCCCGCGTCGACACTCTCGGCCGGTCGAAGGTGGAGGTGATGGCCGAAGCTGTCCGGCAGATCAACCCCCAGGCCCTCGTTCGAACATTCGACAAGCCGATCGGCACAGACAACATCGCTAACTTTCTGGAAAGCGCCGACGTCGTCATCGACGGGCTGGACTTCTACGCGATGCAAGCGCGTCGCCTTCTCTTCCGCGCCGCCTATGAGCGCGGAATCTGGGGAATTACATGCGGGCCGCATGCGTTTAGCGCCGCACACCTCGTCTTCTCGCCTTACGGCATGACTTTCGACGCCTACTTCGACCTGAGCGACGGGATGAGTGAAATTGATCAGAGCATCGCATTCGGGGTCGGCGGTACACCTCGCGCAATTCATCTACCGTACCTCGATGATCTTAAGAAGTATTTCATCCCCGGCGAAAGGCGCGGTGCATCGGCCGGGCTCACCTGTCAGCTTGCCAGCGGAATTGTTGCTGCGGACGTGATTAAGCTATTGCTAGGAAGGGGTACGGTTCGGCCTGTACCTGCCTACCTGCAATTCGACGCTTACCGTCAAAAACTGGTTCGCGGCACCCTGTGGTTCGGCAACCGACACCCGTTACAGCGGATCAAGATTTGGTGGCTGACACGGAAGCTGGTGCCGGCGGCCACGGCGGTAAGGCGATCAACAACCCCGTCAACGAGAACGTCGTGATGATCAAGACCAAATGGCCTCCGGGCCCATCGGGTTTGCCGATCGTGGGCAGTCTTTTCGAGTTTCGCCACGACCCAACCGGTTTCTCCCTGCGTATGGCGCGCGACTACGGAGACGCCGTACATTTCCTGGTAGGACGCCAACACGTTGTGCAATTGAATGATCCGGAGCTGATACGCGACGTTTTGGTAACTCGACATCGCGCGTTTAGCAAGGGTCGTGGGCTCGATTCCGCAGAAATAATATTTGGTAACGGCCTGGTGCGCAGCGAGGGTGACACTCACCTCCGCCAACGGCGTCTGATGCAACCAGCATTCCAGCGCGAACGCGTTGCGGCGTACGCACCTGCGGTTATGGAGGAGGCCGTCGCCGCATGCCGACGATGGCAGGAAGGGGAAAGCGTGGACATGTTTGCCCAAATGATGCGCATCACTGCCTCGATCGCGGTCAAGGCATTGTTCAGTTCCGACCTCGAGGCCAACTTCGAGCAACTTGGCCGCGACTTGAAAATCGCCGCCGAGTACCTAGATCAACTTACAGTGCCTCTGGCGCGGCTCTTGTCGCGGCTGCCCACGCCAGGCCGCTGCCGCTTCATGGCCGCTCGCCACCGTCTTGATACGATCATCTACGCCATGCTCCGCGAGCGCCGCGCCAGCGGCAAAAGCCGCAGCGATTTACTAGGTATGCTTATGGCTGCCCAGGACGACGAAGGGGATGGCCGTGGCATGAGCGACCTGGAAGTGCGGGACGAAGCGATGGTCATCTTCCTGGCCGGACACGAAACGACGGCAACAGCGCTAACATGGACTTGGTACTTGCTCGCCGAACACCCCTCGATCGAAAAGGAACTTCATGAAGAGCTGGACACCGTGCTCGACGGACGGTTTCCCAGGCTTGCCGATCTTGAGCGACTGCGCTATACGCGAATGGTCATTGCCGAGAGCATGCGGCTCTACCCCCCCGTCTGGCTGATCTCGCGCCGCGCATTGAGCGACTATGCCTTTAGCAAATGGCACGTGCCTGCCGGGACCACGATCGGCATGAGCCAATACGTGATGCACCGCGACCCTCGCTACTATCCCGATCCTGAAACGTTCGACCCGCTGCGCTGGACGGACGAAGAGTTGGCCAAACGACCGAAATACTCGTATTTCCCTTTCGGGGGTGGGCCGCGAGTGTGCATCGGCGAATCGTTTGCCTGGATGGAGGCCACCCTCATCCTCGCTACGCTGTGCCAAATATGGCGAGCGCGGACCAGTCCCGGCCACAACGTGCAACTTCAGCCTCTCATTGCTTTGAGGCCGCGTGGTGGAATGCCGATGCAACTCGAGCGCCGACGGGCAGATGCCCAACCATTATCCGCATTCGAGCCGAAACTGGTTGTGAACGCATGAGGACCACCTGAACCCCGCCCTTTCGCGGCTGCTCCATACTAAAATGCGCCGCCGTGCATCGCGTCGGCTTTTAGCAACTTGGCGGTGGTTAAAGAAAACGAGGCCCTGACCGAAAAATCGGTCAGGGCCTCTCACATGTCAAATCAGCTCCCCTCGGCGGTATACCGTCGCCGAAAAGGCTCACGTCGTGATTTTCAGGAGGCCGTACGGCTCGAGACACCACGACGTCGTCGCTGGTAAACGCCTCCTGCCAACGCCAACCCGGCCCAGATGAGCATGCTGCCCGGCTCTGGAGTGCCCTGCCACTGGAGGGTGGTGGCTGTAACGATCGGATAGGCAATATTGTTGCCACTAGTGTTTAAAAGCGATAGGGTGGTTCCAGCGAAGTCGGTCTTCGTCGGTCCGATTGTTATAGGCCCGCCCGCTTCATCGGAATCGACGGCCGACGTGGTGACTCCGTTCGCCACATAGCCAATGCCGCCTGGATCCGATGTCACCTTAAATCCAAAGTTGGTCGCCTCTCCAAAACCCGTCGCCGGAATGCTCGCTAACGTCAGGTTAGCATCCTCTGACAAAAATTGGTTGGCCGTAGCGGTGAGAATCAAGTTGCCGGAGGTCGTCTCACTCGTCAGACGTGCAATCATTTGGGCGGCCGTTTCCCCAGTGAGACGATTAGGGTTGAATTCGGTCCCATTCGGATGCGCATTGTTGGTGGGAGTATACGCGGCGTTTTCGTAGTCGCTGGTCACGCTTGTGGCGGCGATGTCGGCAACCTGATTAGGAGCGGTGCCCACTACGTCCGTGACGCTCGTGATTGTTGTCACGGTCAGCGAGGTTAGCTGATAAAAGTTACCGAACACAGTTGAGCCTCCGGTGGGGCTCCCGTAATTTGTGGTCCCTATGCCGAACACCCCATTCGCGTTACTTAGGGTAGTGTACAGGCAAAACGTGATGATCTGGTCGCCCGCTTGAAAGTTGCCAGTGTGGTTCCCGGCCGCCGGTACGTACACCTCATAGTCTTGGTCCTTGAGGGTGTTGATGCCGGGCGATACCAAGCTTTGAAGCAGGGCGGCAGCATGCGCCTTAGAGCTGGTACTCACCGCCGCAATGGCGGCGACGAGGGAAACCAGAAACAGTTTTTGGAGTTTCATTCTATCTTCTTTCTTTCTAGGACTTCTTCGTGAACCGTCGCCACGCGGCAGGCAAGCCGCGCCGGCAACTGAAAAAAAAAACCAAGGACAATGCAACTGTCGGGTTTCGCGCGGTCAGGTGACCGCCCGCGATCAGTTACATAGCCGAGGAGGCCGGAAGAAGCGGTCTTCTAGAGGAGAAGGAAGTGAGAGGCGGCCAAAGAGAAAGAGCCGCGAGACCAAGGTCTTGGGGGTTGTGGCAGGTCCTTCGCTCACCAGCGCCACCAAACCGGCACCAGGGCCGAAGGTCGGCGATTGCGACCCCGCCCCGCCGCCAGTGTTTGTGCTACTCAAGAGCAAAGAAGCCTGCTCAAGATCGCTAACAGCCGGGGTGGCCGGCGCCGCTGGAGGCTCGGATCTGGAACCTTGCGACATCTCGCTAACCGCAGCCACGATCACGCCCGCCCGCGCGTCAGTGATCGACGTGAGCCAGACCACATAGACCACCAGGGCAACGCCAACGGCGCGCGCCAAGCCGGTCAGTGTGGTCCTGCAACTTTGGTTCATGGCGTCGATCTTAACTCCAAAAACGGCGGTGTCAAGCTTTCGGCCAGAAGATTTCATTCGCCAATGAAAAAAACGTCGCTACAATGGGGGGCACAAACAGGTTATTCGTGTGGGCTAAGCCTTACCCTTGGTCCTGAATGGAAGGCCCCGGCAACCCTACGACGGGGAACGGAAATGGCCGATGACGAACCGGGTTCAACGGTGACAAAACCCGGCGACCGCTCGCGGTCGACACCGCTCACCGACGCTCCAATCGCGCTGCCTCAAGCGATCGGTCGATATCGCGTGGAACGCCTCTTGGGGAAAGGTGGTTTCGGACGAGTCTACTTGGCGCACGATGAACGACTCGGCCGCAGGGTGGCCCTTAAGGTGCCGAATGCCCATGTCGTCTCGAGTCCCAGGGATGTGGAGCTTTACCTTAACGAAGCAAGGATGGTCGCCGGGCTCGACTACCCGGCGATCGTGCCGGTTTACGACGTTGGCAGCACGAACGAGTGCCCGTTCTTCGTCGTCATGAAGTATATCGAAGGAACGAATTTGGCCAGCCGGATGACGCAAGCGCGCATCTCCCACTGGCAGGCCGGGCGGCTTGTGGCGACCATCGCCGAGGCCTTGCATTATGCCCATAAGCAAGGGTTGGTGCATCGCGACGTGAAGCCGGGCAACATCCTGATCGACTCCGCGGGAAATCCATATTTGGTCGACTTCGGTCTGGCCTTGCGTGATGGCAAGCCCGGCCATGCCTCGCGCTACGGCGGCACGCCCTCCTACATGAGCCCGGAACAGGCCCGCGGTGAGGGACACCGCGTCGACGGCCGCAGCGACGTTTTCAGTCTCGGCGCCGTGTTTTATGAACTGCTCGTCGGCCGTCGACCGTTTTCCGGGGAGACGAACGGTGAACTATTTGAGGAGATCGCCGAACGCGAGCCTAAGCCTCCCCGGCAAATCGACGACGCCATTCCCAAGGAGCTGGAACGAATCTGCTTGAAAGCGCTGGCCAAGCGCGCCAGTGAGCGCTATACGACCGCCAAGGATCTGGCCGACGATCTGCTGTACTTTTTGCAGAATTCGCCACAGGCTGACACGGCTGGGGTGGTGCTGCGGGCGACAACTGGTCAAACAGATGGCAAAGAGCAAGGGCTGACAGGACGTCTACACAACGACGTAGCAGAGAAAGCGGGACGCCTGCACGCCAGTTTCGACACGTCGCGCAATGTTGACACGCCGGACCATGTGAGCGGATCGAGCGGCAGGCACCCAAATATCGTGCCGAAGGGGCTGCGCTCATTCGACGAGCACGACGCCGACTTCTTTCTGGAACTGATCCCCGGCCCGCGAGATCGGCAGGGCCTCCCCGACAGCGTGCGATTCTGGAAGACACGCATCGAAGAGACCGACCCAGACCGGACGTTCTCCGTGGGGCTGATCTACGGACCGAGCGGCTGCGGCAAATCGTCGCTGGTGAAAGCGGGCTTGCTGCCTCGATTGTCAGAACGAGTCGTAGCGGTCTACGTGGAGGCCGCCCCGGACGAAACGGAGAGACGATTGCTCGCCGCGCTGCGCAAAGTAGCAGGCGCCCAGGCACCCGGGCCATGGAGCGACGCGCCGCCTCCCGAGGCAACCGCCGCCTTGCTGCGGGACCTCGGGCTGGCAGAGACTCTGGCGGCCCTGCGCCGCGGCCAAGGCCTTTCCGACGGCAAGAAGCTTCTGATCGTGCTCGACCAGTTCGAGCAATGGCTACACACGCGGCCTGATGGCCAAGAAGCCGAATTGGTGCGGGCCTTACGTCAGTGCGATGGACAGCACGTGCAGTGCATCGTTTTAGTGCGGGACGATTTCTGGCTGGCGGTCAGCCGGTTCATGCTGGCGCTGGAAGTCGACCTCGTCCCGGGCAAGAACATAGCGCTGATCGATCTTTTCGATCTCGACCATGCGCGGCGCGTGCTGGCCGCATATGGCGTGGCGCTTGCCAAGTTGCCAGAGAGGTCGTTGGATGAGGCAAAGGAGCAGACCGCGTTCATCAACCAGGCGGTGCGAGGGTTGGCCGAAGACCGTAAAGTCGTTTGCGTTCGACTGGCACTGTTCGCGGAGATGATGAAAGACAAGCCGTGGACACCTGCCGCGCTCAAGCAGGTCGGTGGCGCGGCCGGTGTGGGCATGGCCTTTCTCGAGGAGACTTTCAGCTCGCCGAGGTCCAACCCCAGGCACCGTTCGCACCAGAACGATGCTCGGGCGGTGCTTAAATCCCTACTGCCCGAGTCGGGGAGCGACATTCGCGGCCGTATGCGATCCTACGATGAACTGCTGCAAGCCTCGGCGTGCCGCGCGCGCCGAGAATTCGATGATCTGCTCCGGATTTTGGACGGCGAGCTTCGGCTGATCACGCCGGTCGACGTCGAGGAGACCTGCGCCGGCGAGGACTCTGAGAGGCATGCGCTACGTGGTGCTTCGCGATCAACCGGCGAAGAACACCCGGCCACGCCAAAGCGGTGGTTTCAACTAAGCCATGATTACCTCGTGCCGTCCCTGCGTGAATGGCTCACGAGCAAGCAGCGCGACACGTGGCGAGGCCGTGCTGAACTGCGATTAGCGGAGCGCGCGGCGGAGTGGAACGCGAGGCCGGAAAACCGTCACCTGCCCGCCTTGTGGGAGTACGTTGACATCCAGTTCCTTGCCAGTCGCGGTTGGAGCGACGCTCAGCGAAAAATGATGAGTCGGGCCAGTCGGTTCCACGGTCTGCGACTGTTCGCAGTGACGGCCACGGTGGCAGCATTGGCCATCCTCGCTTGGGTCGCCCTACCGCCGCGACCGGCCGATTGGGAGCTATTTTCAGAGCCGAAACGTTCGGCCGTCGAACGACTCGCCGCGTTCGATCGTTTGGACGTGATGGACGACGACAATTCGTTTAGCCGCCTGGTGCGCATGCTCGAGGACGAGCGTGACAACGACCTGTTGTCCGGTGTGATTTCTCGCGTCACCCGTGAAGGATTGGCACGCGTTAGGTCGGAGGGCCCGCGACACAATGCCTGGAGTACCCTGCTGTGCGGGTTGGTCGCTGACGGCACGTGCGATATCGCTACTCGGGTGGTTGCATTCGATGGCCTTCGGGCTGCCTCGACAGACACAGAGATTCTCGACATCGTCCGAACATGCATCGACAACAACGCTGACGGGGTTCTAGCCGAGCACATGTTGTCATCGATTGATGCTCTGTCGCTCGATGCGCGGAATGCCCATCGCGAAGAACTTGCACGCGGACTGATCGACATGATATCCGGTGCGGCGAATGAAAGAGCTGTCGGGCATTGTGTGGAGCGCTTCAAGGGGCTTGCGGCAGCGCAGCTTTGCGAGCTTCTCTTGGCGGCTTATCGAGAGACTGACGTAAAGGAAGCTGCACAGAAAAGCCTTGGGGTCTACGCGCGCCACGCCGACCGAAAGCGAGTTGAGGAGATCGGGCGGTACGTCGAACAGGAACTCCGGCGCATAGTGACGCGTGACGCGGCCGGTGAATTGCTGACCTCGTTTGATTTGGAGTACTTCGTCCAGGCTGCCGGTCTGCTGCAATCGCTCAGCGCGGTCCACTACGAAGAGGCACTTGATGTTGTCGAAATCCTACTCCGAAACCGAGAAAAGTTGGACGATGCCGCGATCCTCGATACAGTGATCGAAGCATTCGCTGCGTTGGCGAGGGACGACGATTCCGGCGGGCACAGTCTTTTGCCCTTGCGCGAGCTGGCAAATGACTCCGATGATCTCGCGGTACGAATCGCGGCGGTTCGTGCGCTCGGCGAGTTGGGTGATGTCGAAAGTCTACTTGCGTTGCGGATGCTGGCGATTGATCAAGACGGGGACGTGCCATTAAGCCTGCAAACTTCTGCCGTTCAAAGCCTTGTCAAGCTTGTCGAAATCCATCATCGCCGCGACGGAGCCAAGAATCTCGCGCCAACGGTCGTTGAGGATCTAGAGCAGTTGGTCGAGCGATTGAGTGACGCGCCGGGAACGGATAAGCGCGTGGACGTGCTCCGCGCAGCGATTTCCGGTATAGGGCATTTAGGAACGCCGAACGACGGCAAATCAATTCTGCCATCCCTGCTGGACCCTGACACGAGTTTAACCGCTATGGAGGCAATACAGATAATGTTGATCAACAATGCCAACAACGTCCAGCCGCTCGTCGACGACGTCTTGGCGTGGCGCAGCGAGGTGGTTGTGCCGAGAAGTCTCCCGGACGATCCGAGTCAATCCCTGGTCTTTGGACCTGCACTACCAAGTGAAAAGCATGGAGAAATGAACGTCGAGCTTGCAGCAAAGGCAGTGGCAGCGGCGTTGGCAAATGCCCACCGCGCTGACGCGCTCGCCGTGCGAACTCTCGCGACAAAATTACTGCGAACCCTGCTCCCCGACGCAACGGCTCCCTCATTCGAAGATTCGGGAAACGACGCAGTACGTGCCGCACAAGTAGATCGTTGGCTTAGCTGGTGGCGCGACGTCGCTGGGACGTACGAGTTTACTTCAGGACGTCTGGTTCGTCGTGAAGACGGAGAAGCACGTTGATTGGGTATTCGGCTGCATTCTTCTGAACGAGCGAGTCGAACGCGCGGTTCGGTTTACCGAACCGCGACAGCCGCCAAAAGTGCATGCACTGCTTGCCTTCGGGGGTGCGGTGAAGTCGCAACGTCTCCTCTTGGATTCGATGCCACAAGCCCGCACGAAGGCTATCGATGGTACTCGGACGTCCCACAATGACCGGGGCGGCAAAAGCCCCAGAGGTGACGAGAGGCCGGAGTGTGATGCCGGGTTGGTTGGCCACCTGTCGGCTATAGGCGATCGCATTAACCAACACGCAGTCCGCCTTGCGTCGGTTGACCGCTACGATGGCGTCCCGGACATTTTTACATTCTTTGATCTCCCCAAAGAAGTCCCGTGGAGTTTGATTCCTTTGTGCGAGCACCTGGGTGAGGAAGAGCTTCTCCATCAATGGGACACGCGGGTAAGTCGCAAGAGTCTTGCCCCGCAAATCGTCGAGCCTGTCGCCATCGAATCCGTGCGCGACCATCATTTGCGACTTCGTGAATTCCGGGTCCTCGTGAGAGCTATAGAAACAAATGGAAGCGGTTTTAGCCTTGGATATTTCTGCTGCAGCCAGCCAAATTCGATTCCCCACATCACGCCTAGGTGGATCTCGCCTGTATCCAACTTTCTACCGAACTCAAGCAAGGCATGAGCCTCGTCAGCACGCTCGGAGTCCTTCGGCTCAATGTCGATCTCGGTAGGATAACCGACCAGCCGTCCAATGATCTCGACCGCGGGCTTGGTCGCAGCGCGCGCCTGCGATTCGCTAATTCCGGTGACAATGCTGGGGTAGTCTCGTAGCTTAACTGGCGGTGTGACCGTCGGATTACCGCCCAGCGCTACGCGCAGGTGGGCGTTCAGGTCTAGCAGGACCACCAGCGCTAACCAAAGAGTGGTCTTCATTTGAAGCGCTCACTAACTCGATTTTTGCTACCGCGAGATTGTGGCCAAAGACCACCTGATAATACTGCACCTGTGCCTGCGTCAGCAACAGCCGCGTCGTCAAAAGGTCGCGGAAAAAATCGGGGTACTTCTCATCCGCGATCTGGTCGCCGGCAAACTGGCTCCAATAGCCGTCCAAAGCCTGCTGGGCGTCGCGGGCTGCACGGGAAATCGGCCGGAGTCGATCGCGCATCTCTTCGTATTCCAGGCACGCTTGCCGCACCTCCAGCGCGACGAGCTGCCGTGCCAGCTCGCGCCCCTGTCTTGCCTGAACCTGCTGGTCCGCCGCCTTGCGGCTCTCCGCCAGCCGCCGCCCGCCCTCAAACACCGGCATCTGAACCGATAGCCCCGCCGCCAACAGGTTCGGATTGTTCGGATCCAGGAACGCCTGTTGTCCCTGCAGGTTGATGTAGGTGCCAAAGAGCGAGACTTCGGGCGAAAAGGCCGCCCGTGCCAGTCGCCGCTGCAGGTCGACGATCTGTACGCCAATTTGCGCCTTGGCCAATTCCGGCCGGCGGACCATTGCCGAAGGCAGCACTTCGGGCAACTCCACCTTGCGCTGGTCGATCCTCAGGCGTCGATCGGCCAGTTCCAGGGGCGCGTCGATCGGCACACCCATCGCCTGGTGCAACGCGGCTATCGCCAGGTCCCGCGATTTCTCGGCCGTGATTCGCTCGCTGGCCACCGTGTCGGCCAAGGCACGGGCGCGGAGCATGTCGGGCATCGTCACGTATTCGTCGCCGTCCTGAATCAAGTTGTCAGTCACATTCACGACCGTATTGAACAGGGCGCTTGATTGGTCGGCCACGGCCACAAGCTCCTGTGCGAGCAACGCCCCGTAGTAGGCCCGCGTCACGCTGAAGATCGCCTCCTGGCGTGACTTAGCGGCATCACGCATGGCGATCTGGACGCCCAGGGTGGCTTGTTGGTTGCGATACCGGATTTTCCTGCCAGTCCAGAGCGGCTGGACGAGCGAGAGTTGGTTGAGCAGGAACGTGCTTCCCAGGAGTTCGGTATTAATTGTCTGCGGCGTACCGGCAAGAAACGCGTGTTTGATAGCGGCGAATTGGCCCGCGTTCGGGTTGGCCAAGGCAAGCTGGGCGGCCGCCGGCCCGGCCTGCCGGGCGATGCCAAAGTAGGCGGCAGCGTCAGAAAAGACGTTCGCCGCTTGGCCCGAAATCGGGTTAGGTGTACGGGCCTCCAGCGGCTGGCTGAGCCCAACATAGGCCATCCCGAAGTTGAGCTGCGGAAAATAGTACGAGCGGGCCACCGCCCGCTGTTCTCGAGCCACGTTGACGCCGGCGTTCTGCACGTGGATTGCCGGCTGATTTCGAAGTGCGACGGCAATACAGTCGCTTAGAGTGAGGCGGGGTGATGCCGGCTCTTGAGCGTCCGCTGGCGCGCAAACGAACAAGATCACTCCACTGATTAGCAAAGCCCCCGTGAGCTTATCGGAGCTAGCGTACGGAAGCCGGTTGGCCATGACCCTAGTCCCTTTCGAGCGTGCTAAAGACGGCTCCCCTTTTGGGCCTGCCGTCCCGCCAGTGGCTCCAGCACAATTAACTCGGCAGAGGGGACTGCTACGGGTTAGTTATTTGGCAAATCCGGTCCCTTGAGGGCATACACCCTAGGTTGCCCTTCCTCTCCTGTATTGCCCAACACCCTCGCCATGCGGGCCCTTGCCTCATCCTTGTGGTTGCGGCTAAAGGTCCGCGCCGGGTTGATCCTCGGCCAGGCCACAGCGGGATTTCCAAACAGTCGGCAGCCGATTGTTCGGGCAATGCGAAGCCCTCGTTAGATCTCCAGTTTACGCCTCTCGGCGTATCGACAGACGCCAGGTGGCGGGTATGCTGAGTCGTACAAAAGGGGCGAAAGAATGCTTGACATGGTTACATGCCGAGTTATTCTGGGAAACTTAACGCGATTGGATTAGTTGACAAATCCCATTAGGGTGGTCTGCTGGGTCCTCGCGAGCCCTTGCCGGAAAGCGCCGATCGCGCCTGGAAGGGAAAAGGGCAGCAGCATTCGGGCCGTGTCGAAGGTACCAAGTCTCTCGCTCGTGTAGGGCATTGAATGGTGGTCTTCAAGGCCTAATGCCGGCGGGTGACAGGTGGGACCCTGTGACCCACAGGGACGGAGTCCGCGCTAATTTAGGTCCCTCGGCCCTTTTCCTACTTCACGCGTCCCGAGGCTCCCGTTCTCGTTGAACGCGATTCGCCTTTACAGGTTTTATTCGCCCTCGTAGGCCAGACCTCTCGCGAAGTTCTGCTACCGGTCGCTAAAGAGTCCGGCCTCATCGACAAATGTCGCATCGACGCAAACGCCCCGGCCAGTCGGCCGATCGTAAGGTCGGCGTGAAAACGCCCGGGGGAAATGGAGCGGCAGTGCATAAGCCCGCCAAGTTCTCCGCCTCGGCAAGCGCTGCCGAAGTTCCCCTGCAATTCACTCGGCAAAGCCTGTTCGTGGCGGCGCTTGCGGGTACCGCGTTCGCTTGGTCCTACTGGCCCGTCTGCCGCGAACTCTTCCATGCCTGGAATACTGAGCCCGACTATTCGCACGGCTGGTTCGTGGTGCCGCTCGTCGCCTACATGCTTTGGACCCGGCGGGAGACGATGCCGGGGCGCTCGCCGCGATTCGCCTGGGGCGGTGTGATATTGATCCTCTCGGCCCTTGGCATGCGTATCTTTGGCAGCGCTTGCTACATCGATTCGGTCGAAGCCTGGTCGATCCCCCTCTGGATGACCGGCGCCTTCTGGTTGATGGGCGGACGACGAATGTTCTGGTGGTCGCTGCCGGCGGTCGCCTTTTTGGCCTTCATGATCCCTTTGCCTTTTCACGCGGAGCATCTCCTGAGCTACCCGCTGCAGCGCGTGGCCACGACGACGAGCTGTTGGTTGTTGCAATGCCTGATGCAGCCGGCCGTGCAAGAGGCTAACGTGGTGCTGATCGGCGACGTGCGGCTCAACATCGTCGAAGCCTGCAGCGGGCTGCGAATCTTCGTCTCAATCGTCGCGCTGGCCTATCTCTACGCCGTGCTTATCAAGAAGCCCTGGTGGACCAAGTGCGCCCTGTTCGCGGCCGTTCTTCCGGTCGCGGTGGCCGCCAACGCCCTGCGTATCACCTTGACTGGCCTGTTGCACGTGTGGGTGTCGGGCGAGGCCGCCCATCGCTTCTCCCACGATTTGGCCGGCTGGCTCATGCTGCCCATCGCCGGCGTCATGCTGGCCTTCGTGATCTGGTACGTCGACAAGCTGATCCAGGAAGTTGAAACCTTAACCGCACGCGACCTGCTGCGATCAGGCCCGCCGACGCCGGCATAGGGACCTAGAGAGTTGGTCCAAGACACGGCGGAACAAGGCGATTCCGCCACAGAATCGCAACGATAACCGGAGCAGAGAGCACCACAACCATGGCAAACCGATCCACCTTCCAGTCTTCGCCAGAAGCGGGTCTCGGCGGCACCGGGCAGTCGGGCGGCAACATCGTTTCGATGGCGGAGGTTATGGCCGTCCTGCGCCGCTGGTGGTGGCAGTGTACGCTCGCCGGACTGGTGTGCGCCGCAGTCGCCGGGGGCACGATCTGGATGACCTTCACACCCGTTTACGAGGCACTCGGCCTGTTGCTTATCAAGTCCGATCCGGACTACATCGCGTTCAAAGAGCATATCAACAGCAATTCATTTGCCTGGACGCAACTGGAAACGTTGCGCAGTCCCATCGTTCTATCTCGCGTGGCGAGCAAGCCTGAAATCGCCAATCAAAAAGAGGCAAAGAGTTACGGCGGCGTAGACCAGTGGCTGGTCAAAAAACTCGACGTGCGTTTCGTGGGACATTCCGACCTTTGCCAGATCACCTTCCGATCGCAAAGTCCGCAGGTAGCGGCCATGATCGTCAACGCGATCGCCGATGAGTACCTGGCACTGCATCAGGACAATCAAAGCGAGCAGACGGAGCGCATCATCAACCTGCTCATTGCTCAGCAGCGCGAGCGGCAATCGGAGGTGGAATCGCTCCGCGAGAACGTTCGCGCCATGACGAAACGCACGACCGGCCACGAGCCGGTCATGATCAAAGGCAACAACAATAACAGCATGGTCATGGCGCACAACCCGCTGGCCGACATCGAGCAGCGGCGCGTGGCAGCTGAGGTCGACTACAACGTGTCCATGGCCCAGCTAAAGGCCTACCAGGATGCGGCTGCGGAGAACAAGGTGGAGATTCCACCCGAGTTTCTTGAGCGCGCCCTATTCGCGGAACCGGAAATCCAGGCGCTGGCCAGTACCCTTGCTCTGCTCGAACAGGAGCTCGCGCAGACCAAACACAAGGCGCGACCCGGTCGAAACGACCTCGTCGCGGTCAAGGAGAAGGAGGTCCGGGACAAAAAAAAGGCGCTCGATACGGCGGTGGAGAGGCTACGCCCTGCGGTCACTGCGTCGGTCGAGCGAGAGCTGCTTGCCGATCAGGTAAACAAGATCAATGAGCTGAAACACAAGGTCGAGATTCAGAAACGGCTGCTCGCTCAATGGGAAGAGCGAATGGACAAGGAACGCAAGGAGATGGAGGCGCACGGCGACGAACGGCTCAGCCTGCAGTTTGCCCAGGACGACTTGGCGCGCTCTGAAGAGGTCCATTCCCGCATCGCGGAGCGAATTGTGGCCCTGAAGACGGAAAAACTGGCCCCCGCGCGGGCCAGCAAAGAACACGCAGCCAAGGTTCCCCTTGAGCCGATGGAAAAGATTCCCTACGCCAAGTTGGGCATGGCCGGGGGTGGGGCCTTTTTCTTGCCGTTCGGCTTGGCCTTTCTTTGGGAGCGCCTGACGCGGAGGGTCTCGGACAGCAGCCGTCTGGCCGCCGACACCAACGTTGCCGTGCTAGGTGAGATCGCCATGCTGCCCACGCGGCGCGCTAGCGGCAAGGCTCCCTCCACAACGTACTTTCGCGAGCGGGTGACCTTTGAAGAAAGCATCGACGCACTGCGCGTCACGCTGATGCACCTGCCCGAATCCAAAAATATCACGACGTTGCTCGTTACGAGCGCTATCAGTGGAGAAGGGAAGACCAACCTGGCGACCTCGCTGGCGATCAGCCTGGCTCGAGCCACGCACGAACCCTTGCTGATTATCGACGGCGACATGCGCGACCCGGACGTACACGAGATTTTCGGCGCTCCGCTGCGTCCCGGACTAGCCAACGTGCTGGAGAACTCGTGCGACTTGGACGACGCCATCGTCAAAACGGAAGTTGAGAACGTCGACCTCTTGCCCGCCGGCCGCTTGAAGTACAGTCCGCACTTCCTGCTGCGTAACGGCGCCTTTGAGTCGATCCTTAACAACGTGAAGCGCAGGTACCGTTACGTAATCATCGACTCGCCCCCCGTACTGTCCGCCAGCGAATCGGTCGTGCTGGCGAACGCGTGCGACGGCGTCGTGGTGTGCACGCGGTGCGACTACAGCCGGAGCCCCCAACTGTCTGCCGCCAAGGAGCGATTGCAAAACGCGGGCGCGAGGCTTCTCGGTGCCGTCATCAGCGGGGTGCCAACTCGCTCCTGGGCTCAGCGTTACGGCGGGTACGGGTATGGGTGGGAGCGGTACGCGGCCGCCTACCACTCGTTCTATAGCCCGCGCCAGAACTTATTGGAACAGCAAGAGGAATTGCCATCCGATCGCGCGATCGACGCGGATGGCCAGGGGTAAGCCAAGGAATCCGAGGGACTGGTTCCCAGACTGGTTGCCAAAATGATCACTGATACCAAGCCTCTGGCGGGAAGCTGGGCCGACACGTCCGTCGAGCGATCGAGCAAGCGCGCATCGAGGGCGAAGCACTGGGTTTTCAACTGGCGGCTGCTGATCATCACCCTAGGGCTGATCGCCGCGCTTGTACCGGCCGCTTACTTCTGGCACGCTTACCAGGTCGACCAGAACGCCTCGGCGCTGTTGATGCTGGCCGACAGGTCCGAAGGCCGTGAGGAGTGGATGCAAGCCGCCGAGGACTTGCATCGGTATCTGCAACTCAGGCCATCCGACGTCGAAACCATCGTGCGGATGGCCGACGATTTTTATAAGGGGGCAAAGCTCCCCTTACAAAAGCTCCGCGCCGTTCAACTTTACGCCCGTGCCCTAGCCTTGGCGCCTGACCGCGACGACTTGCAGCGCCGCCAGATGGCACTCCGGCTTGAGGTAGGCGACCATCGAGCGGCGCTGGAGCAGGCGCGAAATCTTCTCGCCAAGATGCCCGACGACGCCGAGGCGCTGCGGGTACGCGCCCTGGCCTTGCACGAGCAATGGCAACTGCGGAGATCGGTCGAAGCGGAATCGGTGCTCGACGCATTCCGCGCCGCCATCGAGCGCAATCGCCGTGACACCGATCTTGCCAGCGGCTTGGCTTACTTCTATCGCAGCGAATTGCCGCCTACCAAAGAGCGAGGGCGGGCTGCGTTGGACAAGCTGGCCGACGACGTCATGGATCACCTCGTGGCAACCTCAGACCAAGCGGCGGCGGCGTACGCGGCGAGATACATCTACCGCCGGCAGTTCAACCTGCCGGAGGCGAATGCCGATCTGGACCTCGCGATCGCGGCCGACGACAAGAAGCAGACGTTTGTGGTCTGGTGGCTTGCGGGGGCACGCTCGCAGGGCGCAGCAGACTACGAGGCCGCCGTCGATCATTTTAAGTGTGCCATCGCGATCGATGCCGGCGACCGACGAGGACACTTGGGCCTAGGGAATGCCTATGGCCGTCAAGGCAAACAGGACGAAGCCATCGCGGCTTGGAGAGACGGTCTAGCCAAAGCGTCGCCCGACGATCTGGAGTTTGAACTGCTTATCGCCGAGGCGGAAGTCCGCCAAGCACGCTGGCAGCAGGCTGAGGCAGACCTGACGAAGCTGGAGAAGAAGCTTGCCCCAATGACGGGGCCGCAAGCGTCGGCAATACTGGGTTCGCTATCGTTGTTGCGTGGCGAGATCGCGATCGGTAAGAAGGAATTCGGCGCGGCGCTGCCGCTGCTTAAGCAAGCGTTGGCACTTCGACAGGCGGGGGCCGGTTCGGCCACGCGGGCCGCTCTTGTCGCTCAAGTGCAGGCCAGGTTGGGCCAGTGCTATGCTGCACTGGGCCAATGGGACCAGGCCGCCCTGGCTTTTCAGCAGACGGCTGACCTGTTGCCACGTGAACCCGCCCGGCGCCTTCAGGCGGCGGCTGCCTGGGAGTATGCGGGGCGATACGACGAAGCCTTGCGGCAATACGATGCTGCCTTGGCGTTGGAAGGCGTCGCTGCTGGAGCCTGGGTTGCTGCCGCAAATGCCGAATCTTTGCGCCAAACTTCCCTGCCACGTGCCCAGCGGGACTGGCACGCTGTGGCGAATCGTGTCGCGAAGGCGAGCGAAGAACTGGCCAAAGAGAATTCGCCTGAGCCGCTGCTGTTGACGATCGTCGAATCCGAGTATGACGCCGAGCAGGGGCTCGTTGATAAGGCGTTCGAACGTTGCCGCGCGGTCGAGGCAGCGGCACTCGTGACCAAAAGCCTCATGCGCCGGCTGATCTTCGACTACGAACGCTGGCAACGGTCCGACGACGCAGATCGGCTTCTGGAACAACTGCGGACGACGGACGAGGGACGGTTGGACTACTTGCTGCTCTCGTCGGAGTTGTTATTCCGCCGAAATCGTCACGACCAGGCGTATCGGCTCCTCGTCGAGGCCCTGGCCGGCGCCGACGAAGACTCGCGCCGCGCAGTCGAGTATCGGCTGGCGGTGATGTATCTGGCCGATGGAAAGGCGGACCAGGCCAGGCCGATTCTGGAGCGCATTGCCGAAGCCGATAAGAACGATGTGCGCCCGCTTCAGTTCCTCGCCGAGCTAGCATTGCAGGCGGGCGAGGTCGATAAGGCGATCTCTTACAACACCGAGCTGGAATCGCGAGAAGGTGCCGACGGCACGAACTGGAGGTACTACGGGGCGCAGCGGCTGATGAAACAGGGCAACGCGGTCGGCAAGACCGACCCCGCCGCCGCGGCGAAGCTCTATCAGCAGGCCGCCGAATTGCAGAAACAGATCGAATCGTTACGTCCGGCCTGGGCGCCCGGCTACCTGCTCAAAGCCAGACTGGCCGAAACGAGGCCATTAAAAACGGGAAACGGAGCCGCGATGCATGATGAGGCGGCTGCCATCCAAGCCTACACACAGGCCATCCGTCTCGGCGCACGGAGCGTGCAGGTCTACGAGGCCCTGATCAACTTGCTCTACCGCCAGAGCCGCATCAGCGAGGCGGACGCGTATCTCGATCAGTTGCGGGACGTCGGTCCTTTGCCTGATGAGCTGTCTCCCGTCGCCATGGCCATCGACGTGCGCCAGGGCAAGCTGGATCGGGCCGTTGTGCTAGCCCGTGAGGCGGTCGCCGCCGAGCCCAACGACGCGATGCGGCATTCTCGCCTCGGCATGCTGTTAGCGCGCGACGCCGGCACGGGCAAGTCGGCAGACCGCAATAAGTTGGCTGAGGCGGAGCAGGAATTCAGACGCTCGCGAGAGCTTGCGCCCGGCGATGCGCGCACATGGGCCGCATTGTTGTCGTTCTATAAAGGCAACGATCAAACCGACGAGGCTCGTGCACTGCTCGTCGAAGCGGAGGAGTCGAAGGCGCTCGGCGACGAAGAAACGCCATTTTTCCTGGCACAAGGTTACGCGGGACTGGGTGACGACGAGCAGGCGGCCGCCCATTATGCTCGGGCGATTGCCGCGGCTTCCAATCGAGCGACCGTTCAGTTTCAGTCGGCGGCCTACTTCGTCAAGCGCGACCCGGCACTCGCCGAAAAATGTTTGCGGCGCACGCTCGAACTTGAGCCGAACCACCGGGGTGCAGCCGAGTTGCTGGCCGTCTTGCTGGCGGCGCAAGGTGGCTCAGAAGAAGAGATTGACCGGCTGCTGAGCGAAGGCCAAATCGAGCCAAAAGACCAGCGGTTGCACGCCATGTTGCTCCTGCGCCGTGGGGGAACCGAACACCGACGCCAGGCCCAGCAGATTCTGGAGACCCTGGCGGGCAGCGACCGAGAAGGGGCGCCGATTGATCGCCTCCTGCTGGCCCGAATGTACGAGGCCCAGGCCGATCTGGCGACGGCACGGGGCGAGTCCAAGTCGGCGGAGGCCAACTTGGCAGCTGCGCGGGAGCAGTTGAAGACCCTGGTCAACAGCGAACACCCGGCCCCGGAGCACCTTGCCGCCTACATCGACAATCTGCTGCGGTCTGGGCGGGCGGGCGACGTGGCCGGGCGGCTGGACGAGTTGGCCAGACTCGAACCCGAATCGAGCAACATCCGAACTCTGTCTCTGCGACTGCGGTACCTAAAGGAGCTGCAAGACGAACGACAAATTCGTCCCATGATTGACTCGTTCGTCGACAACCAGCCGACGGCTCTTACCGACAAGACGGCTCAGGCTCGCCTCCTGCAGGCCGCCGCGGAACTCTATTCCAGTTACGACCTGCCCGAAGAGGCGGAGCGCACTTTCCGGCGCGCATGCGAGTTGGACGTCTCAGCGGCCGGCGCCTTCGTGACCTGGCTCGTCAATCGCGAGCGAACAAGCGATGCGGTGCGGTTCTGCGTTGAACTGGGACAAACGGACGTCACGCCGCTGTCAGCCATCCTATTGAGCAACGCGCTCGCCATTGGCAAGCCGAGCGAGAACGACTTGCGTGCTGCCGCGGCTGTCATCGAGAGCGCGTTGAAAAAACACGAAAACGATCCGAATCTGCTGTTTGCGATCTCCATCAAGCAGCTTATGGATGGCAACAACGACGAGTCGATCCGCCTCTTGCGCCGAGTGCTCAAGCTGCAGCCTCGCCATGCGCCGGCCATGAACAACTTGGCGTTCCTCCTATCGCTGAAACCAGACGCCCGGGACGAGGCTGCGGAGTTGATGGCCAACGTGATCGCTCTCGCGGGGGGCAACGCGGAACTGATGGATTCCAAAGGTTGGGTTCTCATGCAGCAACAGAAGCTCACGGAGGCCGTGGAGGCTTTTCAGGAGGCGTTGACGCGCTCCCCCACCGATCCGCGATATCACTTCCATCTCGCCCTGGCGTATCAGCTTCAGGGAAAGCTGAACGAGGCTCGCGACGCCTTTCAAATTGCCCGGCAGAGCGGGATCGAGTTGGCCATGATGCCGCCCGACGAGCGGTCAGCACTCACCCGGCTTGAAGCGGCCTTACAGTGATCCATGTTCCCTCTCCCTGCGAGAGAGGGCTGGTGAGGGCGGGTTGAACTCGGAGAGGGCACTGCAAAATCTAAAGCTGTAGGCGCAATTCCATGTCGTATCTACGCCGACAACTGCCAGTTGCCTTCTTAATCGGGGCGACGCTTGCTTCCGGAGCGATCGCCGGGGTCTTCAACAACCGCTGGGGAGCGCCGGCCGCGCTTGCCGCAGCCGCCGCGCGGTTCGACAGCTTTCCCGAGACGGTCGGTTCGTGGCAGCTCGAGAAGGCTGAGCCGTTTCAGCCGGTCGTCGCGGAGATACTCGAGTGCGCCGCCAGTACGCACCGGATTTATCGGCACCGCGAGACCGGCAAGGCGATTCAGGTGGCGCTGCACGTCGGTCCGCCTGGCCCCACCTCCGTCCACACCCCCGACGTTTGCCTCAGTAGCCAGGATTTTGAAGAAATCGCGGCTCGCGAAAAGATCCAGATTCTTTCGACCTCGCGCGGCGGCGGAAGTCTTTGGAAGGCCGACTACCGGGCGCGAACGCTTGAAGGCACGGCAGCCCACTTTATCTACGGCTGGAGCACGGGCGAAGGCTGGGTGGCGGCCCGGCGCCCGCGATTCGAGTTCGTGGGGCACCGCTTGCTCTACAAGTTGCAGATCTCGTCTCCCTACAACGAGCTCGACGACGAAAAGGGGGAAGAGGTCTATCGCGACTTCCTCGAAAACCTCTTGCCCGAGCTGGCGGCGCGCGTTCTCGCCCCCTCGCCCAGCTAACCGCGTTATCTCTGCACGCTCGATCAGCCCCTTGCATTTTCCTGTTTGGAGTCAGCTTCCATGAGCTATGCGCTTCCCAGTGAGGCCGTCGGAGACGAGTCGGCCGACTCGGCGCCGGTCGCTTCTGATCGTGCCGATCGGCTCGAGCCGACCGCCTACCTTTCCTGGAAGGGGGCCATTGGCCGCGTGATCGGCTTGCTTCTGCTGGCAGGCGGAACACCGATCATGCTGCTGACGATGCTCGTCGTGCGGCTGACCTCGCGGGGGCCGGCGATTTTCCGGCAAACGCGCGTCGGTCTGAACGGCCGCATCTTCGTGATGTACAAAATCCGTACTATGCGGATCGACGCTGAGGCGACGACGGGACCGGTGTGGACGCAACAGAACGATCCTCGCATTACGCCCGTTGGCCGCTTGATTCGCCGATTGCATCTGGATGAGTTTCCTCAGCTCGTCAACGTCATCAAGGGCGAAATGGCCCTCATCGGACCGCGGCCGGAGCGACCCGAGTTTACTCAGAAACTAGCTGTCGCCATTCCTGGCTATCTCGACCGTCTGCTCGTCCGTCCGGGTGTCACCGGCTTGGCGCAGATCAATCTCCCGCCCGACACCGATCTGGACAGCGTCAGACGCAAACTGGTCCTCGACCTGGCCTACGTGCGCGAGGGGAGCCCCTGGCTCGACCTGCGGATCTTCGCCTGCACGTGCGCACGCCTGGTCGCCGTCAAAGGGCCGCGCGTGACCAGGCTTTTTGGACTGGAGCGAACCGCCCAGATTCCGGCAGACCTTTATCAGTACGGCGAGTCGGTTGAGTCGTCAAGCGAAGCGCCGCCCATCGACTTGGTGGCAGCGAACCTTCTCGACGGCTCGAAGAATCACGTCCATTCGGCTCCAACCAACGGCCACAACGGGCACGCCGGAAAATGGTCGCAATCGGTGTCGTCCGCACGCCGCCGGCCCCGCTAGCTGCCTCTCTCCCCCTCTGGGAGAGGGCAGGGTGAGGGTGGCCTGAACACCATCGCCGGTCCACTCGCCCAAAGTAAACGGCACACGGAGTGTGCCTACCACTATTCGTCGGCCATCAATGCTCAACGCCTTCACAATCGACGTTGAAGACTATTTCCAGGTCACGGCCTTTGAGCGGCACATCGGGCGCGAGGCCTGGCCGACTATCGCGAGCCGCGTGTCGCATGGCACGTATCGCCTGCTCGACTTGCTCGCGCGCCACGACACGCTCGCCACCTTTTATGTCCTGGGCTGGGTGGCCGAGCGCTTTCCCGAACTGGTTCGCGACATCCAGTCGGCAGGTCATGAAATCGGCTCGCACAGCTACTGGCACCGGCTGATCTACCAACTCTCCCCCGACGAATTCCGTGACGACCTGCTGCTCTCGCTACGGGCCATTGAAGCTGCCACAGGAGAAGCGGTAACGAGCTACCGGGCGCCGAGCTTTTCGATTACCCGACGATCGCTGTGGGCGCTCGACATCCTGGCCGAGCAAGGCATCACCTGCGATAGCAGCATCTTTCCGATCCATCACGATCGCTACGGCATCCCCAACGCAAGGCACCATATTCACCGCCTCGATACGGCCTCCGGTTCGCTCTGGGAGTTTCCGCCTTCGGTGTCGCGCGTTGGCCGGGTCAATCTACCCGTGTCGGGCGGCGGCTACTTCCGTCTTTATCCTCTGGCGTTCACGTCCCGCTGCCTGCGGCAGATCAACCGAGCCGGAAGACCCTTCATGTTTTACATTCATCCCTGGGAGCTCGATCCGGATCAACCAAAGGTTCAGGCAGGTACGCGGCTCTCACGGTTGCGGCATCGGGTGAATTTGGCATCAACGGAGAGGAAGCTCGACCGCCTGTTGACCCGCTTTCGCTTCGGACGCGTCTGCGACGTGATCGCTCAACAGACGGCGTGCGAAAAGCCTGCCGAGCCGGCATCCGCAGTCCATCTCTCTCTGAGAGAGGCCAGGTGAGGGCGGCACGAAACTACAAGTTGCAGAATCGCAACATCGGTCGCGAATCGGCGACGTCCGATGATAGCGACTACGATGCCTCCGTCGATTATAGACATCGCCCGCCCAGGTAGGTCGACGTAGGACCAGTAGAGACAGAATCCTCGGTAGTCCAGCTTACCTGGGCAAACGTTTTGCTTCGTTAGCAGACAGATGCACCACGGCGGTGCCTGCCGGACCACAAGCGTCCCACGGGGACGGAGTCCGCGCAACTCGTGGCAGACTTCGAGAAGTCTGGTTGTAACTACTCACCTCGTGAAACTCCTCTACCTCGTCCATCGACTGCCGTACCCGCCCGATCGCGGTGACCGCATTCGTTCGTGGCACCTGCTCCGCTTCTTCGCGGAGCGGGCTGAGGTCGACTTGGCCTGTCTGGCGGACGAATCGGTTAACCACGAGCAGCGCCGAGCGCTAGCCGGGATGTGCCGGCGGGTAGCGATCGTGACCCTGGGCCGGGCACGTTGGTACCATGCGGCCCGATCGCTGGCCGGCGGCCGCTCGGCAACCGAGGGGCTCTTTTATTCCCGCGAGCTGAACGACACGCTGGCGAAGTGGGCCGGAGAGACACGCTACGACCGGGTGGTCGCCTTCTGCTCGAGCATGAACCGGTACCTGGACCTGCCCGCGCTTGCCGACGTGCCGAAGTTCGTCGACCTGGTCGACGTCGACAGTCAGAAGTGGTTTGACTACTCCGCGCGGGCCCGCGGCTTTAAGCGTGTGCTCTTTTCGCTCGAAGGCCGGCGTGTGCGGCGGCTGGAGACCGAGCTCGCCCGCAAGGCGGAGGCGCTGCTGGTGGTGAGCGGGCCCGAAGCAAACCTGCTGCGAGGCTTCTGTCCCACGGCCAACGTACACGCGGTGGCCAACGGCGTCGATCTGGACTATTTCCAAGGCGACAAAGGGGACGGGGCGAAAAAGGGGACGGGACCGTTTTGTGCAAAGCGCCCTTCGGGCCGTCCCGGCAACACGAACCCGTCCGCTTTTCCAGCCCCCCCTCTACAGCCTCAGTCCCTTGTCTTCGTTGGCGCTCTCGACTACCGGGCCAACATCGACGGCGTCACGTGGTTCTGCCGCGAAGTCTGGCCGCGCGTTCAAACCCGATATCCAAACGCGATCGTGTCGCTGGTCGGCCGCAATCCCCAGGCGGCGGTCCGCGAACTGGCCACTCTGCCTGGCGTGAAACTGGTAGGACAGGTCCCCGACGTCCGGCCATTCATGGCCGCCGCCACAGCCGCCATCGCGCCGCTACGGGTTGCCCGGGGCCTGCAGAACAAGGTGCTTGAAGGGGCGGCGATGGGCAAGCCGGTGATCTCCACCAGCGCCGCCCTGGAGGGTTTTGACCTCGTCCCCGGCGAGCACGTGCTCCGAGCCGACTCGCCAGACGAATGGCTGTCGGCGATTTCGCTCGTTTTTGAGGACCCCGCCGGGCGCGAACGTCTCGGCGCGGCTGGGCAGCTCTACGTCCAGCGGCACCACGCTTGGTCCGCCCGACTTGCCCCCCTGGCCGACCTGCTCGGGCTCGGCGACGACGTGCCCTTATCCGCAACCCACGAGGCCGAGGCTCTATCCCCTCTCCCCCTGGGAGAAGGTTCTGGATGACCGTGCCTGGGCCCAGTGCCAGTTAAGCCAACCATTGACCGGGGACCAACCTTGTCCATTCCTGGCCAAACATGCTGCGCGATCCCACCGATCGACGCGCCCGCACGAGACGACATCCTCGCGGTCATGCATGCCAAGTATGGTCCGCCAGAAGCGACAGGCCCAGCGCCCCGTCTTTGGTATCGCCTCGGCTACGCCACGCCCGACGAGCACTACGAAGCGATTGTCTCCAAACTTGTCTTCGAGGGCTGCGATTGGCTGGACGTCGGATGCGGCCGAAACATTTTTCCCCAGAACCGTGCGCTCGCAGAAACCTTAGCCGCCCGCTGCGGCTTCCTGATGGGCGTCGACCCCGACGCCACAATCCGCGACAACACCTGGTCCACGAAAAACAACAAACGACGATCGAAGGATTGGCGACCTCCCGCCGCTTCGATGTGATTACGTTGCGGATGGTGGCGGAGCACATCGTCGATCCCACGAAAACTCTGGCGGCATTGTCACGCTTCTCGAAACCACGAGGGCGCGTTGTCATCTACACCGTCAATCGGTGGTCGCCCTTGGCGCTTGCTGCCTGGCTCGTTCCCTTCCGGTTGCACAACCCCGTCAAGCGCGTGCTTTGGAAAACCGAGCCCGAAGACACGTTCCCCGTGGCCTATCGCTTAAACACCCGCGCGACATTGAGCCGACGATTTGCCGACGCCGGCTTCCGTGAAGCGCTCTTCACAACGCTTGCCGACTGTCGCGTTTTCTTCCGCTTCCGCGGCCTGCGCCGGCTGGAGCTTGGCCTTTGGCTCGCTTGCCAAGCTGCGCGGATCCCCTACCCAGAAAGCTGCCTCCTGGCCGTCTACGAGCGCGCCTAGCTTCATCCGTAGTGATTCAAGTGACTAAGAGCGACTCTCGCCCGAGCACAATTCTTCCGGACCGCCGATCCACCATTTCGCTCGCTTGGCCGTCACTTGCTGTATGCAGTGTCGCAAACGCCCTTATCCTGATCCACCTCGCGATCCATCATTCTCGGTATCTGTCAGACTATCGGCTCGGTCCAAATCCGGATGCGATACACTACGTTCTCTTGGGCCGGAACCTCCTCACCATGGGGGAGTTTTCACGCTGTAGCCATGCGCCCTTTGTACCGGATCTGCTCCGAACTCCCGTCTATCCCGTCTTTGCTGGCGCGCTAGACCTTATCGGCGGCTCGCTCATGATCTACGCTGCTCAAGCGCTGATCCAGATTCTCTCTTGCCTTCTTATCATCAAGCTTGTGCGTCCCATCTTTGGTGACCGCCCCGCCTTCTGGGCCAGCCTCTTCTTCGCGGGCGATCTGACGCTGGCCATAGCCAACTTCGAGGCCATGTCGGAGCCCGTCTACCTTTCGCTCAATCTGGCGGCCCTGGTTTGCCTACTACCACTCCTTACAGACACTTCTGCGGCGTCGTCCCGCTTACGTCTGCCAGTCGGTGCCTTACTCCTCGCTATTGCAACACTTACTCGTCCGGTTGGACTTTATGTACCGTTTGTTTTTGCAATTCTGCTGGTCCTCAAGGGAATACGCGACCGCTGCATAATGCAACGTATGCTCCAGGCAACAGTCCTCCTCGTTTTGTGGAGTCTCCCCGTCGCTGCCTGGGTTACCCGCAATGCGATAACGTTTTCGGTGCCTCGCCTAACCAATGCCGACGCAATCATGCTTGTATATTTCACTGGCGCCGGCGCATATCAGATCGAACACCATCTAACGCTCGACGAAGCGCAAGAGTGCATCGCTCTAGAGTATCAGTTGCCTCCACCGAGCATCACCAACAATCATTGGCTGGGGACTCAGCCGGCTGGTGAAGTAGATGCCCAACTCCGCGACGTAGCGAGACGGGTATTGCTCAAATATCCTCGCTCTCTGTTGGTCTCGTCATTCCTCGGAGTTCTTAAGTCAACTGTGTCGCACAACGTGGGCGTTCTCGCAACGGCCAGCAGCGAGATATGGCACGCGCCACGACTCGACCGCCTTGTGCGGGCCGATGCGGGCGCTGCAAAACGCCTTTTGCAAAACCCTCTACCCCTTGTAATAGCTTTTGTTTGGGAGGTTGCATATCTTGCTCCTACCATTATCTTTGCGTTGCTTGGAGTGGTTGCTTCGATGCAAAAGCAATCCTTTCGCTGGCCAGCATTCGTCCTTCTTACACTTCTGGCTTACTTTTATTTGACCGTTGCGATCGTGGGGCTGGAGGCTTACTACCGAAGCCGGATACCGCACATGCCTATCCTTTACGCATTCTCTGGACTTGGGGTAGCTACGTTACCTACATTTCGTTGCTACTTCCGCACCAGCGCGCCCCGCTGCGAGCTCTGATACACTATATGGAGGAACCAATGGCGACAACATTCCCCCCCGATGTCGGTCACGCACTAGATGCCTCAAACACGTTGCGACTCTCTGAGCGGCCGGTCCGCCCGGGACTAACGATCGTAATTCCCGCCCTGAATGAAGAGGAGAGTATTGCTAGCACCGTAGAACGCTGCCTGAGCGCCGTGCCTTACATTCAAGACGCTGGGCATGTCGGCGAAGTCGAAATCATCGTGGTTAATGACGGTTCCACCGACCGCACCGCCGAGATTGCCCAAGAAATGGCCGCCCGGAAACCCGGCGTCTTCTTGATTACCTTTCCGCAGAACAAAGGTTATGGCGCTGCGATCAAGGCCGGCTTTGCCAAAGGCAGTGGCGAGCTCGTCGCGTTCCTGGATGCCGACGGCACGTGCGATCCCACCTATTTCGCGGAGATGTGCCTCGCGATTCAGGATGACTCCGCCACGGTCGTCCTCGGCTCTCGTATGGGAGAGGGCAGCCAGATGCCCCGAATCCGTAGGATCGGCAACCGTGTCTACGCGTTCATGCTGGGTGTGCTGAGCGGCCGGGCGGTCGAAGACACGGCGAGCGGTATGCGCGTGATTCGGCGCAGCGCACTTGGCCAGCTCTACCCTCTTCCTGACGGGCTGCATTTCACTCCGGCAATGAGTGCACGGGCTTTGATGACGGGCCTCAACGTTGTCGAGATCCCGATGAGCTATGCGGAACGCGTGGGCCGCAGCAAACTGAGTGTCCTCCGCGACGGGGTTCGATTCTTTCGGTCGATCCTCGAAGCCCTCTTGCTCTATCGACCTGGCCGATTGTTTTCCTTGCTGGCGCTCCTCTGTGTGCTCGTCGGTTCCGCCTGGGTCCTTTATCCCGTCGAATTCTACCTGCGCAACCAGCGTCTGGAAGAATGGATGATCTACCGCGTCCTGCTGGCGTCGTTCCTCTTCAGCGGCTCTTTTGTCTTGCACACTGCGGGCAGCGTCGCCGACCATCTGGTGTCTTTACTGTGGAAGTCCAGCGGCAAGACCTTTTGGAGCCATCTGTCCGACAAGCTGCTCTCCCAACGGTCCCTTTATGGCCTTTCCGCTTTCGCCGTTCTCAGCGGGTCCATTCTCGTCTGGCCGGGAGTGCATCAGTACATCGCGAGTGGCCACGTGACCCTTCACTGGTCGCGAGTCATTGCCTGCCTGTTCCTTTACCAGCTGGCCATCACGGCGGTAATCACCGCCATTCAGCTCAACATCATCGCACTCTGGAAAACCCAGATTCGCGCGCGATCGAAAGCGATTTGAGTAACGTGAGCGAATTCGACCAATACATAGAGACCTACGACTGCGCTTGCCAGCGCGGACTCGATCTCACCGGCGAGGACCGCGATTTCTATGCCCGGGGACGGGTCGCGCTGACCCAGCGCATGTGCACCGATCCAGGCTCGGTGCGGGAAATCATGGATTTCGGCTGTGGGTTGGGACACACTGCGCCGCATCTCCTGGCTGCCTTTCCCAACGCACGGCTGCTGGGAATCGACAACTCCACCGAGACGATTGACCGGGCGGAGCAAACCTATGGCAACGACCGAACGCGGTTCGCGCACGACGGTGGAGCCTGGCCGGAGGGCCAGTTCGACCTGATTTACTGCAACGGCGTATTCCATCACATTCCCGTCGTCGACCGCCGTTCAATCGTTCAACGGCTGTTCCACTCCCTTCGCCCCGGCGGGGTCTTCGCCCTTTGGGAGAACAATCCTTGGAACCCTGGGACACGCTTCGTAATGAAGCGCATACCGTTCGACCGCGATGCAATCGTGCTCTCCTGCCTCGAAGCGGCCGGGTTGGTACGTACCTCTGGCTTCTCCGTTGAACAAACTACATTCCATTTCTATTTTCCTCGCTGCTTGGCTTTCCTCCGATCCACCGAACGGCTGTTTCGGTCGGTCCCCCTGGGTGGCCAATACTGCATTTTCGCACGACGTCCATCGTCGCTCGCTACGGCAACCCCTGTCGAGTGACAGACCCTGACAACGTACCTGCGGGCCGAACCGCGACGAAACGCCACCAAGCCGACAGGTACACCTTTCCGTGAAAGGCCTGATCTTTACCTATGTGATGTGTTACGGGGGTTCTGTCGTCGCCCTCGTCAAGCCATGGTATGGACTTTTGGCCTACGTTTGCTTCGCAATCATCAAACCAGCGTCACTGTGGGACTGGTCCGTTCCGCCCGGAAACTATAGCCGAATCATAGCCCTTAGTTTACTTCTAGGATGGTTGCTGCACGGGCTTGGCAATTGGAAGCTCGGCGCAGCGCGCGGCATTCTTATTGCGTTGATGGGACTATGGGTCTGGATGCTGCTCGGCGGCCTTTTGGCTGACAATCCGTCAGTGTGCTTTACTGCCTTGGAGGCCCTGTCAAAGATTTTCTTGCCTGTCGTTGTAGGGCTGACCCTGGTCAGCACCACATCGCAAATCATGTCGCTTGCGTGGACAATTGTCTTAAGTCAAGGGTATCTCGCCTTTGAGTTTAACCTGCAATACCTCAAACACACCTTCAACCCTGAGGAATTCGCCTTTGCGGGGCTAGATAACAACGGCATCGGCATTACGATGTGCAGTTCGTTGGGCCTTGCGTACTTTCTTGGTCTTGCGTCGCGCCCTTTGTGGGCAAAGGCAATAGCGTGGGGTTTCGGTATCTTAATGACGCACTTCGTACTATTTAGCCTCTCGCGCGGTGCGATGCTGGCTTTGGGGGTAACCTTTGCCGTGGCTTTTGTAGTTATGCCGAAGCGGCCCGTCCACTGGGCGACCTTCGCAGCCGCTGCGATCGTGACCCTTGTCCTGGCGGGTCCCAGTGTGCAGAAAGAATTCTTCAGCAGCTTCGACAACCGCGATCGCCTCGACAACTCAGCCTCCAGCAGGCTTGACAACTGGCTGATATGCATCGCAATGATGAAAGACCGACCAGTGTTTGGCGTCGGGCTGGACCATTTTCCACTGATGGTCGACGGTTATTTGGGTGGAACGGGTATCGCCTCGAGCCGGCTCGTGCGTGCAGGTCGTGAAGCGCACACGCTCTGGCTTCAATTGGGGGCCGAACTGGGCATTCCTGGGTTGCTGTTTTTGCTGTCCTTTTATGGTGGCTGCGCGTTAAAGCTCTGGCCGATCGCTAGAAAGCCCCATCGCTATCCGCATCTCGACCCTGCAACGCTTAGTATTGCCCGTGGCGTAATCGCCTCGCTCGCCGGTTTCGCCGTTTCCGCACAGTTTGTCACGATTGAAGGAGTCGAACTCCCCTACTATGTCGCCCTTTTGGGTGCTTCCCTACTGAAGGTCCAAAGTACCGCCGTTTCCTTGAGAGGACAACCTACGGTTGAGCATGAGGTCCCGCTTTCAGGCAGCCTTGGCAACCGTCACGCATTCTGAGGCTTTGCCGACGGCCCGAACGGCTCTACGCCCGATATCGTCTATTCTAAAAAAACAGTGCCGCTTAACACGACATATCGTCAGCTTCTACGACACTCCGGAACGTATTTCCTCGGGTCGGTGATAAGCCGGGCGGCGTCGGTGTTGCTGCTCCCGGTCTACACACATTACCTCGCTCCCGAAGACTACGGATGCCTGGCGATTCTCGACCTAACGGCGGCCCTCGTTGCTATCGTCGCCCACGGCGCAATGCCGCAAGCTGTCAACCGACAGCATTTTGCCGCCGCCGACGAGCGCGAGCGCGATGCCGTCTGGTGGACGGGAGTGACAGCCGTTGCGCTGCTAGGGATCCTGGTTCTTGCACCGGCTTGGGCTCTACGTGGCCCTCTTGCGGCGATGGCGCTTGGAGATTCGCACCCAGAAGGAGCCAACCTTCTTCTCCTGGTGTTCCCGACGCTGTGGCTGGGAGCGATCAGTGGCCTGCTCGAGGTCTATCTACGCGTCCAGAAATGGTCGATCGGATACGTCGCAACGTCCTTTGTGCGGCTCGCGGTTAACGCCACATTGAACGTAACGTTTCTCGCGGCGGGACTGGGTGTTTTAGGCGTGCTGATCGCAAATCTTGTTACAGGGGCACTGTACGCCGCCGCATTACTCGTCATATTCGTCCTCACGCGAGGGCCCTATTCGTTTCTTCCTAGCGTCTGCTGGCGGCTCCTAAAGTTCGGGGGGCCGCTTGTCGGAACCGGCCTGATCGCGATGCTACTTCACCAGGTCGACCGATTCTTTCTCCGCATGTATTGCCCTTTTGCCGACGTAGGGCGCTACTCGCTCGCGTACCAGTTTGGATTCGGCATCAACGCGATCCTTCTTGTGCCTTTTGGTTCCATCTGGAACGTTCTCCAATTTGAGGTCGCATCACAGCGCGACGCAAATACGGTATATCACACTGTATTCACTTACTTCACGCGCGTTTTGACCGTGGTCATGGTCGGCATCTCCCTTTTTGCGGTACCGATCGTTCACGCCCTCGCGGGCGACCGCTTTTCGCAAGCCGCCGGCTTGGTGCCGGTCGTTTGTCTTGCGTATTATTTTTTCTCCTTCACCACCTTTACAAATCTGCCGGCGAGCCTTTCTCAGCGTACTGGGCGGCTGCTGCCGGGGAGTCTCGCGGCCCTGTGCTTTAATGTGACGGCGAACAACTTTTTCATTCCGCGTTACGGCGTCGCAGCGGCTCCGTGGGTGGCGGTCGGCACGTTTCTCCTTTTGTGCGTTATCAATTACGTCGCGTGCCGCGGTCTCTGTGGGGTAAGTTTCCCTTATTCGCGCGCCTTATTCGCTGCCTCTCCCGGGGTTACCTTGTATCTTGCCCACTCGTCGTTGTTTTCGCCAGACGACTCGCTTGCGTACTACGGCTTGGGTTGTTTTGGGTGGCTGGTTTATGCACTCGTTCTTTTTCGTCGCCCTCTGCGGATGGCGATTTCATTTCGGCCGCGCAGGCAAGCGTCTGGCAGCGCAGGTTGCCAGCGCTACCTTGATGATGGCGACCAGGGGGCGGGGCAGCGCCCTACGCCGACAGATTCGCACGAAACGTCGCCCCAGTTTGACATAGCGAGGAGTTGATGGTCCCACGGACACTATGGATCAATGCGGCAAAGCATGTTGCCCCGCGAAGGCTGCGCCATCGTCTCGCGGCAAAGCGCGTGTGGCTTCTACAGGAGATCGCGTCGAATCCCGAGACGGAATACTCCTTCACCGAGATGGATCGCTTGAAATGCATCTTCTTTCATATTCCTAAGACGGGTGGCATCTCCGTAGCGCGTAGCCTTTTTGGCAGCCTCGGAGTTGGACACATCACGAGGGAGGCTGCAGAGATCGTGTTCGGCGCGAGGTCGTTTCGCGCGTACTTTAAGTTCTGTTTTGTGCGCAATCCTTGGGACAGGCTGGTGTCATGCTACCATTACCTACGGGCGTGGAGTGACGGCCCCTACCCTTTTGTTGAGGAATGGGTGCGGCCGTTCGAAACCTTTGACCTGTTTGTTCGTGAGGCGTTAGTCGGGGGTGCCTGGATGCACGATCAGCATTTGTGGCCACAGCACCGTTTTGTGTGCAGTAATGGAAAGTTGCATGTTGATTATGTGGGGAGGTTTGAGACTTTGGGCAGCGACTGTGACACTGTTGCGCGGCGTCTGGGCCTCGACGTCAGGCTCGCGCACATGAACAAATCGCAGCGCCGCGACTATAGAGAATACTATAACGATGAAACGCGGGACATCGTTGCCGACGTGTATCGCGAGGATATCGGCGCATTCGGTTACGACTTCGATACCTGGAAAGGGCAAGAGAGCGGAAACTGACGGTTCCAAGGGACGAAGTAATGTTCCAGAGCGATCTAATTTACGACGTCGGGATGAACAACGGCGACGACACGGCCTTTTACCTCGAGCGGGGCTACCGCGTGGTCGGCATCGAAGCTGATCCGGTGCTTGCGGGGAGCTGTGCGGAGAGATTTTCGTCGGCTTTGTCAGATGGGCGGTTGGAGATTGTGAACGTCGCAGTGGCCCCGACGGAGGGGCGACAGACGTTCTACGTCTGCGAAGGCAAAAGCGAGTGGAGTTCATTTGATATAAGCATTGCGTCGAAATTCGGGCGCAAGTGCCACGCCATCGAGGTGGAGTGCAGGCGTTTTGGCGATATTCTAGGTCAGTACGGTGTGCCCTACTATCTGAAAGTGGATATCGAAGGCTGCGACAGGGTGTGCCTCGATGCGATTACGAGGGAAGAAGCGCCGCCGTACCTATCCGTGGAGATTTCCGGCGTCGACGATCTTTCGGTTTTGCGGGGGCTTGGCTATCAGCGGTTTAAGATAATCCGCCAGAATGATCACAGGCAATTACGTTTCGAGGATTTTTGCACGATCGCGTGCTGCCTCAAGGTACAACTGGAGAAGGCAAGGCGATTGCGGAGCGTGGTAGGAGCGTGTGCAAACGTAAAACGACCCATTGCCCTTGCGGTGCGGGGCGCCCGAGGGTTCTTTCAGCGCCGCGCGGCGAGCGAAGACAGCGGCGGGGCCGCGGGGGCGAGATTTCCGGCCGGAAGCTCCGGGCCATTTGCGGAGGAAACGGACGGAGAATGGCAATCGTTTGAGGAGGCCGCACTTTGCTGGCTCGGATTTCAGCGGCTAGGGAAACACCGCTTCGGTCCCGTGGGGTCGCAGTTTTGGTTCGACGTTCACGCGGCGCTGGAGTCGGCGCCATCGTTCAGTTCCCTAGGTCATGCGCGTGCCGGGGCGATCTCGTGGGCATGAAAATGACGGCTGCAGCGGCTACGAGCGAAGGCAAAGCGGAAAGACGGCCGGCAACTGTGTCGGTGGTCATTCCGGCATTCAACGCCGGCCGGTATCTAGGGGATACGCTTCGATCGGTACTTAATCAGACTTACCAACCTGACGAAGTGCTGGTAATCGACGACGGCTCGATGGACGACACAGCCGAGATTGGGGAGAAGGTTGGAAAGCCGGTGCGCGTGGTGCGCCAGGCGAATACTGGCGAGTGCGGAGCGCGGAACCGCGGAATCGAGGAGGCGGTTGGACGTTGGATCGCGTTCTTGGACGCGGACGATGTCTGGGAGCCAACGAAGTTAGAGCGGCAGATGGCTTGCGTTGAGGAAGCTCAAGGATCGCTCGGCTCGGGTGTCCAGGAAATCGTATGCGTCCACACCGGTTTTCGGATTGTCGGGGAGGAGTGTTTGGTGCCGGACACGCCGCCGGACGTTATTAGGGGTGACTACTCGGTCAAGTCATTGTTGCTGAACCCGCTAGTCAATACGTCGACGGCGATGATTCGCGGCGGGCTTTCGCACAGGTTCCCGACTTGGGCCAAGCAAGGCGGCGATATGATTTTTTTTGCGGAGCTGAGCCATCTCGGTCGATTCATCTATGTCGATGAAGTTTTGGCAGGGTACCGCATGCATGGCGGCCAGGTGACGAAACAAGCGGACGCCTGGATTCGCCATTTTGAGAACCGGTTCCGTTGGATTCGTGAGAACTGCACGTCGTCGCCAGGTTGTGAGGCAGCAGAGCTCGAGAGCTTGCTTAAAGAGCAGGTGCTTGAATGGTTGCGGCTGGCGCGCTGGAACCGGCAGTGGAACCGTTATTGGGCTCTGCGAGAATACGCGGGTCGGTTGAACTGGGACGGCGGGCGGCCCACGGAGCTTGATGAACGCGTCTACCCACGGAGCGTGTATTGGGTTAAGGACGTGGTAGACCGCATGCGGGAGCCTAGGGCGACGCCCAGATAGGCTTACTAGGGTACGAAAGGAAAGCGGATGACGACGGTTACAACGCTGATGCCCGTGTTCAACGGGGAAGCATTCGTCGAAGAGGCAGTTGAGTCCGTGTTGGGACAGCGGGGGGTGGACGTAGAGCTGATCGTTATCGACGACGGGTCCGAGGATTCGACGCCGGAGATTCTGGCCAAGTACGGAGACTCGATTCGAGTGATCCGGCAGGAGAACAGCGGACACGTAAAAGCCAGGAACATGGGGGCGACTGTGGCGCGCGGCGATTGGCTGGCATTCTTGGATGCTGACGACTATTGGCTGCCCGACAAATTGGCGAAGCAACTGGCGTTGGCGGGCGAAGACGCTGGAATGGTGTACACGAATCGGCGGAACTTCGGTAGTATCGAGCGGGTTGGAAACACAGCGACAGACGCGTACCCGTTATGGGAGGGGAACCTGTTTCAACCGCTGTTGTTCGGGAATTTTGTGACTGTGTCGAGTGCCATAATACGTCGGGATGTTTTTCTTGAATTGGGCGGGTTCGACGAGTCGTTGTTGGTGTGTGAAGATTGGGACCTTTGGCTACGGTTTTCTGAGGCGGGCGGTGTGGCGCGCGTATGTCAGGAGCCGCTGACGTGCTATCGCTGGCACGCGTCCTCGATGACAAATAATCAGCAGCGAATGTGCGCCGGGCGTGTGAAAGTCCTGGAGCGAGCGCTGGCCACAGCGCGGGGCAGATCTTTGGATCAAAGAACCGTGCGGCGTGCGCGGGCGAGCGTGTGGCAATGTTCGGCCTGGTATGCAGCCCCATGTTTACCCGTTACCGCGCTACGATGGTATCTGCGGGCAGCGATGTATTGGCCGTGGGAGCGATCCGTCTACAAGCAGATGGCCAAGTGCGCTTTAGCAATTGGATGACGCCCATCGCCGTTTTGGAATCGGCTTGGTCGATGGTCGATGGCTAACACGTCCTTACAAGGAAGCATGGATACCGACAGCTTCACAATGAGACGTAGTCTAGAGCTGCGGGCGCAGGCGGGCGCGATCGAGGTGCCGCTGTTAGTCGGGGGTGCGCGCAAAGCATCTGGGCTACAGCCGGCGACGTTCGGTATACCCATGCGGCGAGGCGCGTGCTACGGCGTGGAGTCGGCGTTTATCGATATCGATGGGATGGAGCTTCGCTGCCAGACGGAACCGCTGGCACGCTGGTCAGATGGTAGCGTCAAGTGGTTACTAATCGACACAGTACTTGCAGGTAGCACGCCCTGGCGAGCTTCGCACATGGCCCTTGGCCAAGGAGCTTTGATCGATGCAACCTCCGGCGCGAAGCTTGTGATTTTGCCTGGACCCGGTCCAACCTCGGGGCAAAGTGAAGGTCAGAGCGAAAGAAACAAGTTGCGGCACGCCGGCGGCGTGCACCAGAACCCGGAGTCGTTGGTCGTCGAGACCGGGAGAGTCACGTTCCATGTGAATCGGTCGTGGGAACGTCTGCTCGACTGGCGATCCGCAGCAGAACGTGCGGAAGTGGGTGTCCGGTTGGTGGATGCCAAAGGCCGCCGCTTGCGGGCACGTCTCGAAACGCTACAGGTTGAAGCCGTTGGCCCGCTACGCACCACCGTGCTTTTGGCCGGCACCCTGAACGGTCGGCGGGGCGTGCGTTTCCGCGTCCGGCTCTGTTTTTTCAACCAGACAGGGTTGGTCCGGGTGCGGTTTACTGTACACAACTCCGGGGCGGCGCGGCACATGGGAGGGCTTTGGGATCTGGGCGACCGCGGCTCATTCTTGTTTAAGGAACTGGCGATCGACGTCGCATGGGCCGGAGGCCACAAGAAGGAGCTAGGCGGAGGGAAACAGCAGCCCCCCCCTCCCATGCACTCCGCCGATTGTCCGTCTCCCGCTGTCGCCGTTGAATGGGCCGCGGAACCGGGGGAGTTCATGCATTGCGAACCGAACGGCAGGGTGGCGATCTATCAGGACTCGAGCGGCGGCGAGAATTGGCAAAGCCGCAACCACATGAACCGGGAAGGGCGCGTGCCGTGCAGGTTCCGTGGATACAGGGTTCAATCGGCAAGCGGCGAACGAAAGGGCAAGCGAGCAAATCCCGTGGTGGCCCTCAGCAGATGCGGGGCCGGGGTTGCGGTCGCGGTGCCGGAATTCTGGCAACAGTTTCCCAAAGCGATCGCCGCCGATGCAACGCACATCGAAGTCGGTCTTTTTCCGGCTGAATGGGACGACCTGCACGAGTTGCAAGGCGGCGAACAAAAGACCCACGTCGTTTGGTTTAATTTCGGCGACTCGATCAGGGCGAATTCGCTGGCCTGGGTACATGAAGCGGCACGCCTGATGCCAAATCCGGAGTGGACGGCCGATACCGAGGCACTTCCGTGGTTCGTTCCCGTCGGGGCCGACCGCGACGTCCGGCTGCAGAACCTACTTAAGGCCGTCGTTGATGGCGAGCGGAGCTTCTTCGCCGGCCGCGAAATGATTGACGAATACGGCTGGCGCAACTACGGCGATGTTTGGGCAGACCATGAAGGCGCCCATTACTCGGGGCCGGCGCCGGTAATATCCCACTACAATAATCAATTTGACGTGGTCTTTGGATTGCTCGCCCAGTGGCTACGCACGGGTGAGGATGCCTGGTGGGAACTGGCGGACCCGCTCGCCCGGCATGTCGCCGACATCGACATCTATCACACAAAAGACGATCGTGCCGCCTATAACGGCGGCCTCTTCTGGTTTACCGATCACTATCTTGAGGCGGCCACTTGCTCGCACCGGACCTACTCCTGTGCGAACGCGCCAACGGACGGTTCGTCGTACGGTGGCGGCCCGAGTCCTGAACACAACTTCACCACAGGCCTGTTGCACTATTATTACCTGACCGGGTGCCCGGAAGCACGGGACGCGGTGATCGAGCTCGCCGATTGGGTGCTGGCCTCGGAAGACGGAAGGCAAAACATATTGGGGCTAGTCGACCCGGGGCAGACCGGTCTGGCGACACATCGTGGAAGCCAGCCTTTTCGTCCGAACCGGGCGTGCGGCAACTCGGTCCAGGCGCTCGTGGACGGCTGGCAGCTTTCGGGACGGCGTGAGTACCTGGAACTGGCCGAGGATCTGATTGGTCGCGTCGTACATCCAGGCGATGACGTAGGCGCGCTCGAACTCTTGAATGCGGAGAAATATTGGAGCTACACCGTCTTTCTGGCGTCCCTGGCCAACTACTTGCGCTGCAAGGACCTGTCCCAGGAAGCGGACAGGCCCCGCGCCTATGCTCGTGCTTGCTTGCTGCGCTACGCCGCCTGGATGCTCGAGCACGAACGGCGATACCTGGAGCGGCCGGAAGAGCTTGAATATCCGACGGAGGCCTGGGCCGCGCAAGAGTTTCGCAAGGCCAACGTCTTGCGGCTGGCGGCGGAGCATGCCGACCCGACGCAACGACAAAAGCTGCTAGTCCGAGCCACCGAGCTCGCCGAATGTGCCTGGAACGACCTTTTGAGCTTCGAGTTGCGCCATTCGGCGCGCGCCATGGCGGTTTTGATGACGGAGGGCCTTCGAGACCTTTATTTCCGCAGTCGTCCGCTTTGGCCAAGTGAAGACATAACTTCTTCTATACTACCGGTCGACGGCATTTCTAACAATTGGGGGCCACGCATTGAGTTCGTCCCCCAGCGACAGCGCGTGGGCGAGCGCCTCAGATCTGCGCGCGGTTTATTGCAGGTCGCTGTCCGTATGGCAAACCCGGCTAACCTGTGGAAGGCAAGGCTGCGGTTTTGAAGGCGGCTCTCAAAAGGCTGGCGGGATGGATTGCCACGACCCTGGTTCTTCCCGCCTGGCTCCTGTTCCAACTCGGCACGCTGGCAGTCGGCAAGCAGCAGGCCTTCGCCGGATGGTCGCAAGCATTCTCGCTGTTGCCAGGACTGAGTGGCGTCTATCTGCGGCGAGCCTTCTACAACCTCTTGCTGCCCGAATGTGGAAACGGGGCGTGCATCACGTTTGGCACCGTCATTTCGCACCACACGGCACGTCTTGGCAAGAACGTCTACACCGGAGCATTTTGCGTCCTGGGTGATGTGACGCTGGAGGACGACGTGCTGTTGGGCTCCCACGTATCGATTATTAACGGGGGGGCGCAGCACGGCATTGAGCGGCTCGACGTGGCAGTGCGCGAGCAGCCGGGCTCGTTTCCGCGCGTGACCATCGGGCGAGATAGCTGGATCGGCGACCGGGCCGTCGTGATGGCCGACATCGGCGCGCATTCGGTCGTTGCGGCTGGAGCCGTCGTCACCAAGCCCGTGCCCGACTACGCGATCGTCGCCGGTGTTCCCGCAAAAATTGTGCGCTACCGCAACCAACCTGTCATGGCAGAGTCCAAAAAACCGTTGCTCCCGACGCGAGTCTAAATCATGGGAAAACATGCCATAGCCTCTGACGTTCCCTTGCCTCGACTCAACGAGCACGTAAATCCGATCGCGCCGGCCGCTCCGGCCGCCGAGAACAGGGCCACCGACATCGAGCGTACGCGACATTTCGTCTTCTTGCTCGGCACGGCGCGCTCCGGCACGACGTGGTTGGGCAACATTCTCAACTCATCCCCCCGAAGTATATACAGCCACGAGCCGCTCGTACGATACCCCGACGAAGAACTTCTGCCCGTCCTGAAACGAATCAAAAAAACGGGACTGGCGACACCCGACGAGCGCGAGATGGTGCTCCACCATTGGAGCCGAGCATATTTCGACGTGCGGCGGCCCCCCTTCTTCACCAAAGACTACTCAGCTTGGCCGGCAGGCGTGCCCTGGGCGGCCTGGTTAGCCGTCCGTGCCGCCGGCCGTGGCTACAATACTTTCCAGCGACTGTTCTCACCGCGCAACGGAGCGCGTTACGACCTCGTCGCCAAACAAGGCGGACTGGCGGTCGACGGGCCCAACATCGTGCAGGCACTGACGCCTCAGGTCCTGATCGTCATCGTCCGGCATCCCTGCGCCGTGATCGCATCCTTACGCCGCGGCCAAAAACTCGGCCTGATGGCTCGACCGTCAAGGGACCGATGGCTCGACGACCACCTCCCCTTGATCGAAGGCCTAGGATATGGCCGCCGGCACGCCGAGGCCATGTCGGAGGCGGAGTTTCAATCCTTGGCGTGGCTCGTTGAAAATTACGTTTACCAAAAGCTTCACGATACGCATCCCAACGCGCACATCGTCCCGTACGATGACCTGTGCCGCGATCCCATCGGCGTCACGCGCTCTCTTTTCCAAGCGATTGGCTGGGACGTCACGAGACAAACTCATCGCTTCCTCTGCCATACCACGTTACGCCGAACAAACCGCCTCACCTCGCTCGTGACGGCCGGCCACTCTTACTTTTCCGTATATAAATCAGGAGAAGGAACGGCGGATAGCTGGAAACGCGACCTGGATCAAAGCGAACAAGACGAGATTCTCGCAATCGCTCGGCCGCTCGTTGAGCGCTACTGGCCTGAGGCGTTGGGGCAATGACCTCGCCCGATTCACAAAATCTGCTCCGCGCAGCCGCCCACCTCATCTAACCCCATGCTCTTCAACTCCTATGACTTCCTGATTTTCTTGCCGGTCGCCTTCGGCGTCCATTTCGCTCTACCCCAGCGCTGGCGTGCCTTGTGGTTACTTGCCTGCAGCTACTATTTCTACATGTGCTGGCGTGTCGAATATGCCGCGCTGTTGGCACTCTCGACGATCGTCGATTACTTCTGCGCCCTCTTGATGGCAAATGCCACGTCTCGCTATCGCAAACGCGCGTTTTTGATCCTGAGCCTTACCGTTAACCTTGGTCTCCTATTTACTTTCAAATACCTCGGCTTCTTCCTTCACAGCATTAAAACGCTTACGGACGCCTCAGGTTTCTCGGCCGACATTCCCATTCTCAACCTATTACTGCCTGTTGGGATCTCGTTCTACACCTTCCAGTCACTAAGTTACACCATTGATGTATATCGGGGAGCGGTTCCGCCAGAGCGCAGCCTCGTCCGCTTTGCCCTTTATGTGTCTTTCTTCCCACAATTAGTAGCTGGCCCTATCGAGCGTTCGAGCCATCTGCTGCCACAGTTTCAAAACCCGACTCGCCTGTCCGTCAACCAACTCGAGTCCGGGTGCAAGCTTATACTGCTTGGGTTCTTTAAAAAACTGGTAATAGCGGATCGACTCGCGCTATATGTCAATCCAGTCTATGCGCAACCAGACGAATACACCGGCTCCACGCTCTTACTGGCTACGTACTTTTTTGCATTCCAAATCTATTGCGATTTTTCTGGTTATTCCGACATTGCAGTCGGTACCGCTCAACTCTTTGGATATGATCTGCGGCTGAATTTTCATCAGCCCTATTTCGCCACAAACATCCAAGACTTCTGGAGACGGTGGCACGTTACGCTTTCAACCTGGTTTCGCGACTACCTTTATTTACCACTGGGTGGTAATCAGAAAGGCACCGGGCGCACGGCGATTAATCTTATGACGGTCTTCTGTGTAAGCGGTCTGTGGCACGGTGCCAATTGGACTTTTGTCACCTGGGGCGCGATACACGGATTGCTCCTTGTCGGCTACCTGTTTTATCGGCAGGCCATTCCACAGTCGTCCGAGGCCCGCGACCGCGCGCCGTCATCGGCGGTAAGGCGACTTGCCGCTGGCATCTTAACCTTCCACCTGGTTTTGCTAACCTGGGTGTTCTTTCGCGCCCAGGATATATCCAGCGCAGTAGGAATCGTCAAGCGCGTACTGTCGGCCGACTGCCTATGCATGCCCGCGCTGCACGTTCCTGGCGTAAGTGCCCGACAATCGATTGTTGGCATCGTGGCAGTCCTCGCCCTATTAGCGTTCGAGAAATGGGGTGGGGTCGATTTCCGCAGCGGTTTCAATGGGAAGCCAACGGCCTATCGCTGGGCCGTTCTTTATATTCTCATGTTGTCTATCGTCAATTTTGGAATGTTCCATGGCGCCCAGGAGTTCATTTACTTTCAATTCTGAACGTCTGCGCACAGCAACACGTTGGGTCGCTTTTGCATGCGGTGCCCTTGTGCTGCTTCTGATTAATGACGGTTACCTGTCGTCGCTTCACAGGAAGGATCATAGCCGGCGGGTAAGCTGGCTGCGCGAGTCTGCGCCCCAAAGGGTTTCGTACGTGCTCTTGGGAGCGTCGCCCGCCAGGTACGGTGTCGACGTCGAAATGCTTGCCGAAGAACTGCGCGCGGACGTGGTCGACTTATCCGCGGACGGGCGCGCGTATCCCGAGAGTAAGCTTGTTCTTGAGCTGTTTCTAGCACGGCATGCGGCGGAAACGTTGCTTTTCGAGGTTGACACATGGGGGATCACCACAGGCGGTTATTCGTATCCATTTCACGAGTATGAGTTTTTGCCGTACATTCGGGACGACATGATTAGTCGCTCAGTGGCGGAGGTCTGTGGGCCGTGGCGCGCTGCGAGGTGGAAATACCTGCCGATGTGGGCCTACGGTGAATTCAATGAGCAGATCGGCGTGGCGTCTTTTTCGCGGAAGTCGCTCCTCGGCGGGAGTACAAGCGAGGTGTATGGCACGGGGCCGGAAGTGTTTCTTGAGAAGGTACTTCCCGCCACGGGGGACCCTCGCTTTGCCCAGGAGTTGGGCGAAACACCAGGCGAACCGGAGATCAGCGCCGAGCGGCAACGAGCGTGCCGGCGGATCTTGGAGGTGGCGCGCGGGCAAGGGGTGAATATTGTCATGTTTCTTGCTCCTGCTCATCGGGAGTGGAAAAGTCGTTTTCCTGGGGAGGCGGGGCGGGTTGCTTGGTATCGGAAGCTGGCGTGTGATTTTAAGGTTCCGCTGCTTGTCGTTGATGACGCGGAAGGCTTTCAGGACCGCCGGTTGTACGCAGACGCGTCTCATTTGAATGCGTCCGGCGCGCGCATTTTTACGCGCTGCCTGGCGGAGTTCGTGAAGGGCATGCAGACGGCGAAGCCGTCGGATGCCAGGTTGATTGGAAGAGAGAGTAGGGGGGCTGGCACAGACGCTGGCGAGTTCGCAAAGGCGTTATACGATTAGGGCCAAATGGGCCGGAGATTTCCAGGGATTCTTCGTTGGCTTCCAAAACCCGTGGTTATTCCGCGGGATATGGTCGGCCATACGCTCGGTTTGCTGTCTCCGGAAGCAAGGATTGTAGACGTTGGAGCGGGTGGGAGGCGGATTACCGGCGACGTGGTCGCGGTCGATGCAGCGCACATCCCTGGCGTCGATGTAGTCGCGGATATTCATCAGTTGCCACTTGCAGAAGGATCATTTGATGCCGTGTTCTGTACCGGGACGCTGCAGCACGTTCGTGACCCGTGGGGCGCAGTGCGCGAGTTCCACCGCGCGCTTAAGCCGGGCGGTATCGTCTATATCGACGTGGCGTTTATGCAAGGATACATGCAAGACCCAGCCGACTACTGGCGGTTTACGCGCGAGGGGCTACGGCTGATGTGCCAGGGTTTCGAGGAAATCGACTGCGGAGTTCAAATCGGGCCGACTTGCGGGCTCGTTTGGGTGCTACGGGAATGGGCTGATAGCTGCTTTGAAAACCGGTATCTGGCGAATCTGGCGCTGATCGCGACCGCGCTGGCGACGGCGCCGCTGCGCTACGTCGACTACTTTGTATGGCGGAAGTCAAAGGCGCACCGCGTGGCATCGGCGGTGTACTTTCGTGGGCGGAAACGTATGGCGGAGAGAGGCGAGTCGTGTCCCACGCTGAGCATGCAATGATGGAACTCGACGCAACACCGTTCTCGAATGTTTGGCTTTGGCGGGCGCCGGAAACGGCATTCTGTTTCGCGAGGGCTGCCCGTGCCTTCGTCGGATCAGCACCCGGTCAGCGGAGCGAATGCCACGGTGCGACAAGCGACGCGATTGGTTTTGGCTTCGGCGGTAGCGCCGCGGACGTCGAGCCGATTCCAGGATGTTGGTCAGCTCTCTATTTTGCCAATAGCTTCGCTACGGTTCATCCAACGCCCCGCGTCATGCCCGGCATTTATGACGTGGTGCACGTGGTTACCGGAAGGGCTAGGGTACTATCAGAGGCTTTTCGCTTTTCCGCAGGGATTTTAGTCTCACAAGAAGGGATGGCCTGGGAGGCCAGAGCTCAATGCGTTGACGGTGCGGGCGGAAGTATTATCCGGTCGCTTTCCGAGCAGGAGGGCGAAAAGGCAACGGCGCCCGGCGGTGAGAGCATTAGGCCCGAGGCGTTTTTGGACGCGGGCGGACCAAAATGGCAACCGCCTTCGCGGCGGCGGCGTGACCGTGAACGGGGTGCGGTAACGCAGGCCGCCAAGCGTCTGTTCTTGCGATTAATGCGCGCGGGAGGGCTAGTCGCGCCGATGAGCGGCGACATGGAGTCGGGCTGCTCTTTTTCGACGTCCACCGTGCTCCATCTGAGAACGGTTACTGGTCGTGGGGGCGGTCCAGAAAAAACACTGCTCAGAAGCCCGCAATACCTGACGGGCGAGTACGAATTGCGGTTGGCTTATATCCATCCGACCGGCGATCCACTCTACGATATGCCTGATCGTGCCGCCAGAGCCGGGGCGACGCTGGTCGACGTACCGGAACGTTGGGCACTTGATCCGCAAACGTGGCGGCGGCTAGCCGAAGAAATCAGGCAGTCGCGACCGGCAATTCTGCACGCACACGACTACAAGACAAACGTGCTGGCAATCTTGTTAGGACGGCGATTCGGCATCCCGGTAATGACAACGATGCACGGCTACGGCTGTGGTCGTAATCGGTTGAAGTTCTATTTTCGACTCGATCGCTGGGCCTTGCGGCGAATGCAACGGATCGTGGCGGTGAGCGCCGATCTGCTTGAGTACGCCATCGGGCTGGGAATCGAGCCGTCGAGGTGCGTTTTGGTCGAAAACGCGATCGATTGCGGCGAATTCTCGCGCCGGCGGTGTGTGGCGGAAGCCAAGGAGCGGCTCGGCTTGCCGGCCGACAGGCTGCTCATCGGCGCGGTGGGCCGCCTGTGCGAAGAGAAGGCGTTTGACCGCCTGATCCTGGCCGTGGATCAACTCTTGTCGCAGGGCCTCGACGCGCAGCTCTGCATCGTGGGTGAGGGCGAAACGCGGTCGGCGCTGGAGCAGCTCATCGTGCGACTCGGACGCCAGGAGAATGTGCGGCTGGTGGGTTACCTATCAAATGCGGCGGATTGGTATGAAGCAATGGATGCGTTCGCATTGAGCAGCGTTCACGAGGGAACCCCCAACGTCGTCCTTGAGGCGATGGCGATGGAAGTGCCTCTGGTCGCGACCCGCGTCGCGGGTGTCCCAAAGATGGTTGAACATGGCGTGGACGGATTGCTTGTCGAGCCGGGTGACGTGGCTGGCTTGGCTCAGGCGCTCGCATCGCTTGTCTCCGACGCGCGCCTGCGTGGCGGTTTGGCGCGCGCGGCACGGTCGACGGTGGAGACCAGGTATAGTTTCGCGGTCCGTATGGACAAGATCCGCAAAATCTATGACGACATTCTGGGACGCACGCCGAGCTCGAACCTGCGTGACGAAGCGGGCGGCTCCCACCAGATTGCCTCGCAGTGCGGCGTGTCCGTCTCATAGCGGATCCTGCAAGCTGGGGGACGATCGGGACGATCTTCCGAGGTCGCTTCAACGCAGGAATCACAACCGCCCACCATGTCATCTGAGTTAACGATTGTCTCGGAAGAGAAGACTGATGCCGAGCGGAAGCCGTGCCCGGAGCCCGTGGCGCGATCAGGTGCGTTTAGGGCTGGCACGGTCCAGCACGGCAACCATGCCCCCGCGCTGCCGCGGCGTGGCGACTCCCGTGTCTCACTCGGACGCGCCGCCAAACGAGCGTTTTTCTATGCCAGCCGCCTTACAGGGCTCTTTACCGTGGCGAGACGCCTCACGCGAAAGCGGATACGCATCCTGTGTTATCACGGCTTTGCGCTTGCGGACGAGGATAGGTTCCGCCCCGGGATGTTCATTAGTACCAGCACGTTTTCGCGCCGTTTGGCGTATCTGGTCAAAACTCGATCCGCGGTCCTGTCGCTCGGCGACGCGCTCGAGCGGCGGCGCCGCGCGGAACTGCCCGACTTGCCCGTAGTGATTACCATTGACGACGGGTTTTATAGCACCCTCGAGGTGGTGAAGTCGCAGCTCGCGCCGCAAGCCATGCCGGCAACCCTTTATGTCACGAGTTATTACGCTGACAAACAGACCCCGATTTTTCGACTGGTCGTGGCCTATATTTTCTGGAAGACGGAGGCTGGCGAGCTCCACCTTGCATCGCTCGTGCACGACTGGTCCGGCGTGGTGAATCTGGAGGACCGTACAGCCGCTCAGGAGGCGATGAGGCGAATCGTCGACTACGGGGAGCGAGAACTCAACGATCCCGGCCGTTGCGAGTTAGCCTTGAGGCTGGGCCACTTACTCGGCGTCGATTATCAGATTATCGTGGCATCACGTCTGTTCAGTTTGTTGAAGAAAGACGAGTTGCGTGAGCTGGAGGCACTCGGTGTCGACATTGAGCTTCATACGCACCGCCATCGCCTTCCGCTTGACGAGGCGGAGGTAGCGCGCGAGATAGGCGACAACCGCATGTGGCTCGGTGGTGTGGTCCGATCACAACTGGAACACTTCTGTTACCCAAGCGGCGACTGGTCACCCGAGCACCCGCCATGGCTCGCTGCTCTTGGGGTGAAAAGCGCCGTGACGTGCGATGTGGGACTCAACGGGCCCGATACTCCGCACCTCGCACTGCGCCGCTGGCTCGACGACGAATCCGTCAGCCAGATTGAGTTCGAGGCGGAGGTGTCGGGCTATGCGGAGTTGCTGAGGCAGGTGCGGGCACGAGCGAAACGGTTGACAGGCAAGAGAGCCTCGTGAGAGAGCCGACGCCCCGAACGAGGATCTCTGCGGCACGGCTGGAATTCGGTTGGCGAGAGATCGCGTGTGGGTCAAGCCACTACATTTATCGTGACGCCGAGAAACCTCTGTTTGGGTCGGAGTTGAAGGCGACTCTCGCCCATCCACGGGTCAAACGCAGTGTCGATCCCGAGCGCTGGAAGACTACAAGGCCTTGGGGGTTCGTATTGGGGCGACGTCGATCCTTCGGCGAATTCAAACGGTGCCGACGGCGCACTTAATGGTCGCGTCGGCCCGATAGTGCAAGGCGCGCCCGCTGGCGTGGGAAGACGGGTTCCAAGCGAAGTAATTCGATGACAATGTCTGTACGTATCGTGGCTTAGCAGGCGTTGCCAAAGTAAACCCATGACTTTTCGCACGGCGAGCGTTTACATTTGGATAATCGTCCTGTTGGGCGGCGTCGAGTTGGCTTTGGAATGCCGAGGCCACTATCGGGGATGGGATGCGCCCTTATTTCGCGCGGCCGCCATCTCGACCAAGGCGGTGGGCGAAGAGAAACCCGCTCGCTATGGTCCGACGAGGGAGTTTCCTTTCCGCAGTGAGATTGTTTCTCGCGAGCGCCCTGCAGACACCTCACGGCTTTGGGTGGCATCAGCGTCGCATGCGGAAGACGTTCGGCTGAGCGTCGAGGAGACGTTTCCCGGTCAGGCGGCCCACTTGCTCAATCGAACGAGCAAGAGACATTGGCAAGTGCTGAATGCCAGCCGCTCCGGGAATTTGATCGCCACGAATACGGCTGATTTGTCACGTCTCGGCGCCAGGTGGCAGCCCAGTGTGGTGGTTCTGTACCAGATGTCGATCGATATCGTTGATCTCTCACGCCAGTACCTCGGAGCCACCAAGCCAAGCGGCAAACCATCTCGCCAGGGTGACGAGTCCGGTGAAGCCGTTCCGGAAAGCGCCTTAAGAAAAGCAGCCGCCGAGACGACGACCTATACGACGTTGAAGGCAAACGTGACACCCTGGATCGCCGGTCAACGGGTGTTAGCGGACGATCTCGGTGATGCCGCGGAGCACGATTTTGAGCGGCGGATTCGGAACTTTTTGCATGCCGTCCGAGAGTCGGGTGCGCTGGCCGTACTCACCACGTTTGCCACTAGCCACGGGAAAGAAGAGGCCGGACGGTTACCCCTTTCTGTACGCCAGTTCATGCTGCGATACAATCGCTACCTGTCTCCCGAAGGATGGGTGCGCAGCGTGGCTCGGTTCAATGGAATCGTTCGGCACATCGCCAGCGAGGAAGGCGTGGTACTGGTCGACTGCGAACAGGCGATGACCAGCGAGGTGCGCTATTTTCGGGATTACGTTCACTTCACGCCAGCGGGCCACAAGAAGGTTGCCGAGTTGTTGAGTGAGAAGCTGCGCGGAGTGCCCCTTGATACTGGCCACCCTTACTCTGAGCTTCTTCCCGAAGGAAGAGCGGGAAAGAACCGATGAACTTCAACTCCGCCGAGTTCATGGTGTTTCTGACGGTGGTACTCGCGGCTTACGCCGCCGTCTTCCGTAGCGCCCGCCTACGGGACGTGGTGTTGCTGTGCGCGAGCTACTTCTTCTACATGTCGTGGAACTGGAAGTACGCGGGGCTGATTGCGGGGTCGACCGTAATCGATTACTGGATCAGTCTCCGGCTGCACTCCGAAGAGCGGCCGCGCGTGCGGAAGTGGCTGCTTGCAGTCAGCGTCTCGATGAACCTGGGCATCCTGGCTGTTTTCAAATACTACAATTTCTTCATCGATCTGGCGGGGGGCGCAACGGAGCTCTTCGGTCTCGACATCAGTTGGCTGCGGCACAAGTTTCTGTTACCGATCGGCATTTCCTTTTACACGTTCGAGACCCTCACCTACACGGTCGACGTCTACAAACGGGTGATCACCCCCGAACGAAATCTAATGAAGTTCGCCCTTTATCTTACTTTCTTCCCGCATCTGGTGGCTGGGCCGATCGTGCGGGCTGCCGATTTTCTGCCGCAACTCCACCGCACTCCGCCCATCTCGGTCGATCGCTTCCAGAGCGGCATACTCCTGGCGTTCCAGGGGCTGTTCAAAAAAGTGGTCCTGGCCGACCTGCTGGCGGGCCTGGCGGTCGATGCCGTCTTCGCTGAGCCACACCGATTTTCGTCGTTCGATCTGCTCATAGCGCTCTACGGTTATGCGTTCCAAATCTACAACGACTTTTCTGGCTACACCGACATCGCGCGTGGCGTGTCGAAGATGTTTGGCTTCGAGTTGCCGGAAAACTTCAACCGGCCCTACCTGGCCGAGAACGTGCGCGATTTCTGGTCGCGGTGGCACATTTCGTTGTCGACGTGGCTCCGAGATTACCTCTATATCCCACTGGGCGGTGGCCGCGGCACGCCGGGGCGGGTACGAACGAACCTGATGATCACGATGCTGCTTGGTGGCCTCTGGCATGGCGCGGCACTCAATTTCCTCTTCTGGGGCGGCTACCACGGTGCCCTGCTCTGCCTGGCACACGCTCGTCCCAAACGCGATCGAGCGATTACCTTGACGGGACGGTTGTCGAATCGGGTCGCCTGTTTTCACCTGATCGTTTTCGGCTGGCTGCTGTTCCGAATCGGCACCTGGGAAGGACTCGTGGAGTATGTGCAGGGGTTGGCACGCTTTTCAGGAGGCAGCGCGCTGAGCCCTCTGTTCTACGCCGTGTTGCTGCTGGCGGCCGGGTGTCATCTGGCGCCCCAGGCCTGGTCGCCGAGCTTTACGGGATGGTGGATCCGGCGTCCGGCGTTCGTGCAGGCGGTTGCCTACGCCGGTTTGATTCTCGTCTTTTGCGGTACCACTTTGGATACGCCGTCGTTCATTTACTTTCAGTTCTAATGTGCGGCATAGCTGGAATCCTGTATCGCGACGCGGCAAGGCCGGTCGAGCGCTGCGCGCTGAAGGGCATGGCCGACGCCATCGCCCATCGCGGGCCCGACGCGGAGGGCTTTTGGATCGGGAACGGTCCGGGCGTGGGACTGGCGCATCGACGCCTGTCGATTATCGACCTCGTCGGCGGACAGCAGCCGCTGGCCAACGAAGACGGCTCGGTGCAGGTTGTTTTCAACGGGGAGATCTACAACTATCGCGAGCTGCGTGATGGGCTGCTGGCGCGGGGCCATACGCTGCGCACGTCGAGCGATACGGAAGTGCTGGTCCACCTGTATGAAGAGATGGGGCCGGCGCTCGTCGAAAAACTCAGGGGAATGTTCGCCTTCGCGCTCTGGGACTGCCGCGAGCGAAGGCTCGTGCTGGCGAGAGATCGTGTGGGGATCAAGCCGCTGTACGTTTATCGCGACGCCGAGAAACTCCTGTTCGGGTCCGAGTTGAAGGCGATTCTCGCCCACCCCCAGGTCGAACGAAGTGTCGATCCCGAGGCGCTGGAAGACTACCTGGCCTTGGGGTTCGTGGCCGGGGAGAAGTCGATCTTTCGGCGAATGCAAAAACTTCCGGCGGCGCACGTGATGGTCATGTCGGCCCGGCACTGGGAAGCGCGGCCACAACGGTATTGGGAGCTTCGGTTTGGGGCAGATGAGGGGCCGAGCGAGGGAGACTGGCAAGACGCGATTCGCGCTAAAGTGGGCGAGACGGTAGAGCGGCATTTGATTGCGGACGTACCCGTGGGCGCGTTTCTCAGCGGAGGGCTTGATTCGAGCGTGGTGGTGAGTGAAGCGGTGGGGCGGATGTCGTCGACGGTTCCGGTTGAGTTGAAGACCGAAAAGTGTGCCAACCGCCCTCACCCTAACCCCCTCCCCGAGGGAGAGGGGATGGCGACGGCACATCGGCGTGTGCCTGCTACTTTACAAACGTTCTCGATGGGGTTTCGCGAAGCGGAGTTCAGCGAGCTGCCGTTCGCCCACCAAGTCGCGCGCCAATACGGAACGAGACATACCGAGGAAGTGGTCACTCCCGACGCGGCCCAGTTGGTGGACGAGTTGGCCTTCTATTTCGACGAGCCGTTCGCCGACTCGTCCGCCGTACCCACGCTGCTGGTGTCGAGACTTGCCCGGCAAAGCGTGAAGGTGGCCCTGTCGGGCGACGGGGGAGATGAGGCGTTCGGCGGCTACGCCCGCTATGCCCACGACTTGAAAGAGGCCGCGGCACGGGAGCACCTGCCCGGTTGGCTGCGGCGCGGCGCGATCGGGCCGCTCGCCAGCGCCTGGCCGAAGACGGATTGGCTTCCCCGGCCGTTGCGTGCCAAGACACGATTGACGAACCTGGCGCTGGAGGCCGACGCCGCCTACGCCAACACCGTGCTCATGTGCCGCTTGCCCGAGCGAAGGAAGCTGCTCGCGGCCGACGTGGCGGCCGAGCTAAACGGCCACCGGCCGGAGGAACTAATTCGCGTGGCGTTTAACAGGGGGTGGAGCGGAGAGCCCGGGGGGCAAGCCGCCCTCACCCTAACCCTCTCCCAAGGGGAGAGGGCACGAGTTCCCCCTTCCCGCCGCGACGTCCTGGTGGGGATGCTGGCGGCGGATACTGCCGTGCTGCTGACGGACGATTTCCTCACGAAGGTCGATCGGGCCAGCATGGCGTGCGGACTCGAGGTGCGGCCGCCATTCGTAGACCATGAGCTTTTGGAGCTGGCGGCGACGATCCCGTCGCGGTTGAAAGTGCGCGGCGGTGAAACGAAGTGGATCATGAAAAAAGCGTTCTCGGATCGGCTGCCGGGAGACGCTGTATGGCGGGCCAAGCATGGCTTCGAGATTCCGGTCGACTCGTGGCTGCGGGAACCGCTGCGCGACACGTTCGAGTCGAGCGTGCTGGCGCCGGGCGCACCCGTGGCCGAACTGGTCGATCAGCGCGCCGTGGGCCGATTGTATCGGGCGCATCTGGCCAAGGTCGGCCGGCACGGGGCCGTGCTGTGGAGCATGCTCATACTCGCCAAATGGGCCGAGAGGTGGCTTTAGAAAATTCGCTAAGCGTTCCTACTCGGAACCCAGCCACGAACCACGTCACCAGCTACCGGGACGCTCACGCGTCTCGCTCGCCTGTCACGGCATTCGCATCTCGTCGCGCTGGGCGCAGATCGTTACCTTAACCACGAAAGGCAATTTCCAATGAGAGTCGGCATCCTGGGCGCCGGTGTCGCCGGACTAAGCACCGCGTACTTCTTGCGCCATCATTTCGACGATATTCAGCTTCACGAGGCGTCCGATTTCACGGGAGGGCTGGCCCGCAGCTTCAAGTGGCACGGATTCGATTGCGACCTCGCTCCGCATCGCCTCTACACCAACGATGAAGAGTTGCTCAAAGAGATGCTGGAGCTGGTGCCGTGCGAAAAAATGCGGCGGTGCAGCCGCATCCATATTCAGGGCCGCTGGATCCAGGACCCCGTGAACGCCGTCGAGATGGTGCTCAAGTTCCTGCCACTGCGCAGCCTGCACATCGTCTGGACCTACCTGTTTCACAAAAAACTCCCCGAAGAAAGCTTCGAACATCTCGTGCTGAGCAAGTTCGGCAGCGGGCTGAACAAGATGTTTTTCAAGCCCTATTCTGAGAAGTTGTTCGGCATTCCGGCGACGCAGATTGCTGCCTCGTGGGGGCATCGCAAGCTACGCGTGGGCGGACTTAAGGACATGGTGCGGCGGAACTCGAAGCTTTATTTCCGCTACTTCTATTACCCGAAGCAGAACGGCTACGGGGCAATCTGCGAGCGGCTGCACCGCGATGTCGAGCCTTTCCTCCGGCTCAACTCGCGGCTGACGCGGATCACGCCCAACGGCGGCGGCGGTTATCGTTGCGAGTTTGATGTGCACGGCAAAACCGTCACTGAGGAATACGACTACCTGATCTCGTCGCTGCCGATCTCCCATTTCGCCAGGCTGATGGGGTTAGAGACCTCGTTGCGTTTCCGTCCGGCGCGGCTGACCTACCTGCTGGTGAACAAGCCCCGCCTGAGCGACAACCACTGGTTCTATTTCGCGGATCGCGATTTCATCATCAATCGGGTGGCCGAGTTCAAGAACTTTGCCTCGGGCGATGTGCCGGCCGACAAGACAGTGGTCTGCTGCGAGACCACCGAGGTGCAGAACTGGTCACTGGAGCGGATCGTCGAAGAGTTGTCGTTGGGTGGATTACTCCACCCCAGCGAGGTACTCGATCACAAAACGATCGACATCCAGCAGGCATACCCAGTTTACAACCTGGCCTATGAAGAGCAGATGGCCCGCGTCGAAGACTTTTTTGCCAACCATCCGGGCATATTCCACGTCGGGCGGCACGCCCAGTTCGCCCACAAGGATATTGACGAAATCTTCGACGAGGCAAAGCACGTTTCGGCCCGCGTGGTGCGTCACCACGGCAGCCGGACGGCGGCTCTTGCCTCGACGCCCGAAGGAGCAGCGGAGGCGGCGAGTGACCTGGCTACCGACCTCTTGCGCCATGCGTTGCCCGCCGAGGACGCGGCGGCCGAACTTGAGACCATGCCATGAAGCGCCTTTGGGAATCCGTGTGGGCCCCCTGGCTCGTGATCGGGCTCGCGGTGGTGCTGCGCGCCTGGAAACTGGGAGAGTGGAGCCTGTGGGAGGACGAAGAGACGACGATCTACTTTTCACAAAACGTTACCAAACCATTCCCGCGGTTCTTTCCCGTTTTCTTCGTGACTCTGCGTGAATGGTTCCAGTTGACGGGATTGTCGGTCGCGGCCGGACGAATGCTCGCCGCGGCGGTCGGGGTGGCTGGTGTGGGGGTAACCTACGAAGTCTGCCGGCGCCTCGTTTCGCGTTCCGCCGGGCTTTGGGCGGCATTGTTGCTTGCCCTCAGTCTCGGCCACGTATTCTGGTCGCAGTCGATCCGCTATTTCGGCCTGCTGCTCGTCTTCCAGATATTGAGCCTCTACTGGTTCTATCAGGGGTTCGAGCGGCGAAAGCCCTGGCTGCTCGTGGCCACCAACGCGGCTTTCGCCGCCGCACTATGGACGCATTTTTCGGCTGTTTTGCTGGCGCCTGTATTTGTGGGATACCTACTCATCGCTTCCTGGTGGCCTCGCGACCAGCAGCGCTACCGCCTGAGCGAATACCTGGCGTTTGCCGTTCCCCTGGCACTGCTCACGGTCGCCTTTGCCAAGAGCCTGCTTGATGCCAAGGCATTTCTGAGCGGCATGGCGCTGCCGTCTGCCCGAAATCCCTTGCACGTCATGATGACGCTGGCAGCTTACTGCGGCCTCCCGGCGATTGGATTGGCGACCCTGGCGCCTTTCGTGGCCCCCCGGATGCCGCAACGCACGTTGTTGTTGCTAGCGTGTTGTGCCTGGGTGCCGGTTGCCGAACTGGCCGTCATCGCCCAATTGAACATCGCTAATGTTACTTGGTATTACGCCATAATCGTCTTGTTTGGCACCGTGGTTTTGGCGGGCGCGGCGCTGGACGCGCTGGCCGAAGGGGGGCGAGTCAAGACGGCGACAGCCGTGGTGCTGGGAAGCCTCGCCTACGCGGCGGTCAACCTTGGAGCGTACTACACCACGATGTACGGCGACCGCCCGCGCTGGCGCGACGCGGCGGAATATGTGCGCCAGACGGCGCATATCGATCCCTCGGCACCGTCGAATCCGCCCGTGTTCGCAAACGTGTCGGGAGTCGTAGCCTTTTATCTGGGTGTGCCGCCAGATAAGACGATGGGGAGTCCGCTCGTGCGGGGACTCCCGGATAAACCACCGAACGTCAAGCCGGCCGGCGATCAGTGGTATGTTATCGAAGCAGGCCACGGGACGCCGGAGCTTCGCGCTTGGCTTGATACTGCCTGCCGACGAGAGGCGCGCTTTGCCGCACGCACCGGACCGCGCGATCGAACGATCACCGTTTATCGCTATCGCGGCTCGCTTGGTGCGACAGCGCAAAACGACTGATCGGCCAAGCTACGTTTTGCCGGAACGGCCCCGCGGGTGCTTCGCGCAAAACGTGCTTCCGCTTTCCTACCCAAAACGACGACCGAGACCTTCCTAAAGTAGAGAACTCATGCCGGGAATTTTCGGATTCACGTTTCAGTCGCCTCCCGACCAGATTGACCTGCTTGCCGAGATGGCGCGGCGGATGAAGCACCACTCCTGGTACCGTGAGGAGAGCCGGCAGACGCGCGCCGGCACGGTGGGACTGGGCCGGGTATCGCTAGGCGCGATTCAAACTGATCCGCAACCGGCTCAGAACGCCGACGGCACGATCGTCGCTGTGATGGATGGCGAGATTTATGATGCCGATGCGGTGCGGGCGCAATTGCAGTGCGCCGGCTGCCCTCTTTCAGGCACGAGCCATGCCGAATTGCTCGTCCATGGCTACGCTCTGGAAGGAAAGGACTTCTTCCGGCGGCTTGACGGAAAATTCTCGGCCGCCGTTTGGGACGACGTCGCCGGCCGACTCGTGTTGGTCAACGATCGGTTCGGAATGCAGCCGCTGTATTACGCCCGGCTGCCCGACCGACTATTGTTCGGCTCCGAGATCAAAGCAGTGTTGGCCGACCGCGACGTGCCGCGCGGACAGAATTTGCGAGGCCTGGCCCAATTCTTCACCTTCGGACAGCTTTTGGCAGAAGAGACGCTGTTGGACGCCGTTCGCGTTGTTCCCGCGGCTGGCTGGCTGGTGTTCGACCCGGCCAGCGGCGAGCTGACAGTCGATTGCTATTGGTGCCTTTCGGAATGGGCGACGCGCGAAACGCTGAGCGACGACGAGTGGCTGCGGCGAATCGACGAAGCATTCGGCCGGGCAGTCGAGCGGCGAACCGGCGGAACAAACAACCTCGGTATTGCCCTCTCGGGCGGATTGGATGCCCGATCGCTCTTGGCGGCGATCGACCACGACCGTGTGTCGGTGCAGTCGGTCTGTCTGGGCGTCGACGGCAGCCTCGACCATCGATCTGCTGCCCGGATGGCGGAGATGGTCGGCTGCCGGCATCATCGCTTCGTGTTGGGCGAGGGCTTTTTGTCGCGGTTCGAGGAACACCTGCAGACGATGGTCCGCCTGACCGACGGCCACTATCTCGACCAGTGCATTGTCTTGCCCACACTGCCGCTCTATCGGGAGCTAGGCATCGACGTGCTCCTGCGCGGGCATGCCGGCGAACTGATGCATATGAACAAGGCCTACAATTTTTCGCTCGATGCCACGGCGTGGGCCATTCGTAGCGAGGCCGACTTGCGGAACTGGCTCAGCAAACATCTCTCGGCCTATATGCTCGACAACGTTTCGGGCAACCTGCTCCGCCAGGCCGCACGCAGGGAGGTCGATACAATCGCCCGCGAGTCCTTGCTCGACTGTCTGCAGGATTCGGCGGGCGTCGAACCGCAGCTTCAACGAATCTGGCACCTCTTTGTTTCGCAACGTGTGCGTCGCGAGACGGCCGCATCGCTGGCGATGTTCGGCTCGGTGGTGGAGACGCGCGTACCGTTTCTTGACCGCGACCTGACGCCCCTCTTGATGGCCGCTCCCGCGGAACTGAAGGTGGGAGCCCGGATCCAATCCTACATCCTTGGCAAACGCCGTCCGGAGTTCATGCAAGTGGCCAACGCCAACACGGGAACGACGCCTGGCGCGGGCGAGTTGAGGCAGCGGATCGCCACGTTCAAGATGAAGGCGTTGGCCAAGCTCGGCGTGAAGGGTTATCAACATTACGAACGGCTCGGACTTTGGCTGCGTCGGGAACTCAAAGGACTAGTGCGCGATGTCTTGCTCGACGAGCGGTGCCTGGGACGAGGCGTGTTTGAACCCGATACGGTGCGGAACGTCGTTCACCAGCATCAAGAGTCGGGCCGCAACCACACCTATCTGCTGATGGCCATGATGATCTACGAGATGGGGCAGCGCCGGTTCGTCGATGGCGATACAAATAGCGTGAATGGCGCCGGCCGGGCCGCTATGGTGCCGGGGGCGGCGTGTTGACGATGGCGAGCTTAATCAACGATACTCGGGCCGATTCGCCGGCGACACCCGGCTCACAGGGCGACGACGCGCCTCGACTGCGAGCCGGCACGGCCACGGTTGGCCAGGTTCTGCTCAGCTTGACAATGGGCGGCGGCGAGGTCTTGGCGGCGCGCATCGCACGCCGGCTGAAGAGTCGTTTCCGCTTCGTGTTCTTCTGTCTCGACGAGCTTGGAACGCTGGGCGAAGAACTGCGCGAAGAGGGATTTCGGGTACGGGTGCTGGACCGGAAGCCGGGGGTCGACTTTGCCTGCATTCGGCGGATGGCCCGCTGGCTGAGAGAAGAAAAGATCGACGTCCTGCACGCGCATCAATACACGCCGTTCTTCTACGCCGCCGTAGCACGCTGGCTGAACCGCCGCCAGGGAGTCATCTTTACTGAGCACGGGAGAATGTTCCCCGACTATCCGCGACGAAAACGGATGCTGGCCAATCGCGTGCTGCTCGGTCGGCGAGACCGAGTGATCGGCGTCGGCCAGGCCGTGAGACAAGCATTGATCGCCAACGAAGGATTGAAGAGCGAGCGGGTCGGCGTGATTTACAACGGCATCAATCTTGCGGCGTACAACGATTCGCCGGCCGCAGACCGCGACCGCGTGCGTCTCGAATTCGGCTGGGCGGACGATCACTTCGTCATCGTGCAAGTAGCCCGGCTGAACGCGTTGAAAGACCATCTTACGGCGGTCCGCGCGTTTGAGCGGATACACGCGAGCCTGCCCGAGGCCCGGCTGCTTATCGTGGGCGAGGGCGAAGAGCGAGAAGCAATCGAAGCCGAGGTCGGCAAGCGAAGTCTTGCAGAGTATGTCCGGCTGGCAGGATTGCGCAAAGACGTGCCGCGATTGGTCGGTGCCAGTGATTTGCTGTGGTTGACGAGCGTCAGCGAGGGGATTCCGCTGACCCTCATCGAGGGAATGGCGGCCGGATTGCCCGTGGTGGCGACGGACGTGGGCGGGGTGAGCGAGGTCGTCGAGCCGAACGAGAGCGGCCTGCTTTCGCCAGCCGGCGACGACGAGGGCGTCGCCCAGGCCGTCCTGAAACTGGCCCGCGATCCGGCCTTGCGGCAGCGTTTGGCGTTGGCCGGAAAGCGTCGCGCGTTCGAGCAGTTTTCCGAGGACCAGATGGTGGCGGCCTACGCCGACTTATACGAGGACCTGATTCGTGGCTAACGGCGATTCGATCCCATCGCCGCCGCTCCTGGTATTTGCTGACGACTGGGGACGGCATCCATCAAGCTGCCAGCACCTTATACGGCAGCTTTTGCACCGACGTACGGTGACGTGGATCAATACGATCGGCACTCGTCCACCCCGGTTTGACCGTGCGACGCTGTCGCGCGGGTCGCAAAAGCTGGCTAGCTGGCTCAGGCAGGGCAACAGGGCAAACGGGCTCGAACCGGATAATCTCCGACTTTGCAACCCCTGGATGTGGCCTTGGCTGACCCGTCAGGTAGATCGCCAGTTGAACCGCAAGCTATTGATGCGTCAATTGGTTCCCCTCGTTCGTTCGCTGAGGGCACCGCCGATTGCCGTAACCACACTGCCCATCGTCGCCGACATCATGAACGATTTACCGGTAGCACGATGGGTCTATTATTGCGTCGACGATTTCGCCCAATGGCCAGGACTCGACAGCGAGACCCTGGCGAACATGGAGCGGAGAGTGATCGAGCGGGCCGACATCCTGATCGCGGTAAGCCATGGACTTGCCGACCGCATCGGGTCGTTGGGCCGCGCCGCCGCATTGTTGAGCCACGGAGTCGACCTCGATCGTTGGAATGGGGACGAGGGCAGCCCTCCACTGGCGATTACCGAGGGCCTTGAGCGCCCCCTCGTGATTTTCTGGGGACTGGTCGACCGGCGCATCGATGTCGCCTTCGTGCGGCGCATGGCGGGTGAGTTGGACCGCGGGACGGTGCTGCTCGTCGGTCCCGACCAGGATCCCGATCCGACGTTGGCCCACATTCCGCGCGTGGTACGTCGTCCTGCCGTGAAATACGAGGACCTTCCCCTCTTGGCGCGCGAAGCGGCCGCGTTGATCATGCCCTATGCCGACCTTCCGGTCACGCGCGCCATGCAGCCGCTCAAACTTAAGGAATACCTGGCGACGGGCAAGCCAGCCGTCGTGCGCAACCTGCCTGCGGTGCAGGAGTGGGGCGATGCGGTCGACGTCGCCGACTCGGCCGAAGAGTTTGCGGCCGCCGTAAAGAGACGGCTGGCGAGCGGGCTTCCCGAGGGACAGCAACAAGCGAGGCGGCGTCTGGCGGAGGAGAGTTGGGAAGCAAAGGCGTCTCGCTTCGAACAACTCATCGACGCCAGAACGATCGCCTCTTCTTCGACCTGGCAGACGCTTGCTGGCTAACAGAGCGGAAATGACGTTGCAGCTCCCAGGGAATCGTTCCGAGCCCCTCGCCCGCGTGCCAACCGTCTTACACGCGCGCGTCGTATCGGCAATGGGCGGCGGACCAGACAAGACCATCCTTAACTCGCCCCGCTTTCTCGACTCGGCCGGTTATCGGTTGATTTGTGCCTACATGCACCCGCCGGGCGACCCAGGCTTTGAAAACATCCGGGAAAGAGCACGCTCTTGTGACGCCAACCTGATCGGCGTGCCGGATCGCGGGGCCTTCGACGTGCGCGTCGCGCGAGACATGTTGCGGATATGTCGGTCGCAGCAGGTGGACATCTGGCACGCACATGACTACAAGAGCAACTTGCTCGGTCTACTGCTTCGTCCCTTCTGGCCGATGCGGCTTGTGACAACGGTGCACGGATGGGTCCAGTTTACGGCGAGACTGAACTGGTACTACGCCGTCGACCGACGGTCGCTGCGCCACTACGAGCGGGTCATTTGCGTTTCTGACGATCTACAAGAGCGGTGCCGCCAGGCGGGTGTGAACGAATCACGATGCATCGTGGTTCAGAACGCCATCGATTGCGACGAATTCTCCCGGCGACGGAGTGTTTCGGACGCAAAGCAGCATCTCGGCTTGCCGGCTGACCGATGGCTGGTGGGGGCGGTGGGCCGGCTTAGTGAAGAGAAGGGATTCGATCGGTTGATTCTGGCGATGGATCAGCTCCTATCCAGCGGTGTCGACGCTCAACTGTGCATTTTGGGCGAAGGTGCGGCGCGGGGAGAACTTGAAGCGCTCGTCGCCCGACTCGGCCGGCAAGACCGCGTGTGGCTTTTGGGCTATCGGTCCAATACAATCGAGTGGTATCAGGCGATGGATGTGTTTGCCTTGAGCAGTCTGCGCGAAGGGACCCCCAATGTCGTGCTGGAGGCGATGGCGATGGAGGTGCCGCTCGTGGCCACGCGCGTCGCGGGCGTGCCGACGCTCATCGAAAATGGCGTCAACGGGCTGCTGGTGGAACCGGACGATGTGGGAGGCTTGACTCAGGCGCTGACGAAGCTGCTGTCGGACCATGCCCTGCGCGAGCGTCTGGGCGCCGCGGGTCGCCAGACGGTCGAGGCGAAGTATAGCTTCGCCTTGCGCATGGAAAAGATCCGGGCGATCTACGACGAGCTGCTCGGCCGCACACCCGCAGCGGGCAGCGAACCGCAAACCGATGGGAATCCGAATTCCACTTTTCGACCTGAGTCGTTGGCAACAACGTGAGCACCTTGTCGGTCATTTCAGACGTGCAGACACAGATCGTCGAGGCGCGTACTTTCGCGCAACAGGGATCGTCGCTCCTGGAAACACAGGGAGCAGGCACAATTCCCCCTTGTCGATTGCCGGGGTGGACCGAAGTTCTCCGAGAAGGACTGGGACACGAGACCCATCTGCTGGTTGCCCACGACCATTCTCGTCTGGTAAGTTACTTGCCTCTGGCCCTGGTCCGCAGCCGGCTGTTTGGACGCTTTCTCGTCGGCCTGCCGTATCTGAATTCGGGTGGGATCGTGGGGGAGCACGACCAAGCTGCCGTGTCGCTCATCGACCGTGCAGTTCAATTGGCCGACGAACTTGACGTGCGCTACTTGGAGCTGCGCCACGAGCGTCGCTATGAACATGCCGCTCTGGCACACGAAGTGACCAGCAAAGTCCACATGCGACTCGCTTTGCCCAATAACGCCGACGCTCTGTGGACCCAGCTCAAGGCCAAGGTGCGCAACCAGGTTCGCAAGGGTCGGGAGAACCGGTTAACCGTTGAATGGGGCGGAGAGAATCTACTGGCGGCGTTCTACGACGTGTTCAGCCGAAACATGCGCGATTTGGGGACGCCCGTCTACGGCAAGGGCTTCTTTCGCGCGATGGTGAAATACCTGTCGGGGCAAGCCGAGTTCTGCGTCGTGCAACAAGGCGCACGCCCCGTGGCCGCGGCTCTGCTTGTCCACGGGCAGGGCGTGACAGAAGTACCCAGCGCCAGTTCGTTGCGACAGTTCAGCTCGACGAACGCCAACATGTTGATGTACTGGCACTTGCTTGAGCGAGCGATCCAGCGCGGCCAGCACACCTTCGATTTCGGCCGCAGCACGATCGACAGCAACACCTTCCGCTTCAAGAAGCAGTGGGGTGCCGAGCCGCACCCGGCCGTCTGGCAGTATTACGTACGTCGCGGCACCGTGGGCGATATGCGGCCTGAAAGCTCCCGCTACCGGCATTTCATCCGCGTATGGCAGCGGTTGCCCGTCGGTCTCACGCGACTCGTGGGTCCGGCGATCGTGAGGGGCATTCCCTAGAGCAACGCGCATCGAGCTCACCGAGTGAAGGACCGTCGGTTCGTTGTATCAGGGCTCTTGCTGGCCTGGGCGATGATACTCGCCGGCTGTGGGGGCTTTCGGACTACGCCAGGTGGCCCTCGCTTCCTGCGGCAGGTCGAGTGGGCGGGGCAAGGGGTCTGGCTCAAAGCCGATACGCACACGCACACGCAGTTCTCGGATGGCGCCCATACGATTGCGGAAGTCGCCGCGCAGGCTGCTCGATACGGATGCAACGTGCTGGCCATTACGGATCATGCCGATCGGAACTTGAGCGCGGGCACCCACGAGTATATTGAAGCGATCAAAGAAGCGAGGCGTCAGTATCCGGAGATGGTTTTGCTGGCTGGACTCGAGTGGAATATTCCGCCCCATGATGGCAACGAACACGTGGCGGTGCTCTTTCCGGACGGGCCGGCCGAAGGGCAAATCCTGGCTGACTTCAAGGACCGCTTCGATGACCTCGGGCGAGAGGAGCACGATCCGACCTTAGCCGATGAAGCTCTGGAATGGCTGTCGACGGCAACCGCCACGGGGGACGTACGTCCTGTTGCCATCTACGAGCATCCCGGCCGCAAGCGGCAATCGAGCAAGCAGATCGTGGGTGACCTGCGTCGGTGGCGGGCGGTCAACGACATCATGGTCGGATTGTCGGGCGCGCCGGGACACCAGGGGATGGAGCCAATCGGCAGCTACCGCTCGCGGCTCAAGACCGTGCGCCGTTGGGATCCTACGGTCGCCAATGTGGGTGACGCTTGGGACACGCTGCTCGAGAAGGGAATCGACGTTTGGGGCGCATATGCGCCCTCCGACTTCCACGACGACAGCGGCTTGAGTGACTACTGGCCGGGACAGTTTTCGGAGACTTGGCTCTACGCGCCGGACCGTACCGTTAAGGGCGCCTTGCAGGCGCTGCGCGCGGGTAGTTTCTTTGCGTCCCACGGACATATCGTGCGCGAAGTCGAGTTGCTGGTCGAAGCCGAAGGTCTGTCGAGGCCGGCGATGGCCGGTGAGAGTATCGAAGTACCACCCGGATCGCAGGTGACGGCCAGGTTACAGTTTCAGACACCCTCTACGGATTGGAGCGGCCAGGCCAACGGGATCGACGAAGTTGCCTTGATCGCCATCACAGACGAAGGCGCCAACATCTTGAAAGAAGCGCGCCCGTTGTCCGAGGGGCCGGCGATGACGGTAACGTTGGACGTGCCGGAGCGCGGTTTGGTCGTTCGCGCCCGGGGCCGGCGCAACTCGCTGATGTTCTACACCAACCCGGTGAGGATCGTCGTTGGGCAGCCCGGTGCGCCGCCCGTCGCGAGTCATTCCATCTCCTTTCCAATCCGTGCAGCAGCGCGTGAAATCTGGAAATCTGCCCGGTCGGCTCCACCGCTGATTTCAATGTTCTACGTGTCCGTCGCCGCGATCATGTTGGTCGTCGTCTACAAAGTGCGAGGATCGCAGCGGGGTGACGACACTTCTCCCCCGACGAGAAGTCATGTCGCGCCGCGGCGGCTCCACTATCTGCTGCTGGCCTTCGCGTTTGCGGCATTCGTCATTTACGGTTCGTGGGTGCCTTTCGATTTTGAGCCGTTGTCCTTCGCGGAGGCGTGCCAGCGGTTTGTCGATGCCCCTCGACTGAAGCTGCCGATCGAGGGAAGAACGGATTTCGGAACCAACGTGCTTTTAACGGTGCCCGTCAGCTTCTGCGCCCTGGCGGCCATGACTTGCGACCGGGCGCGCCGCTGGGACAGCATCTTAATTTGGTCGCCGCTGGCCGTTCTGTTGTGCATCGTCCTCAGCATCGTCGTTGAGTTCGGGCAGGTCTACTGCCGTGCACGAGTCTGTTCCTATAACGACATCGCCGCCCAACTGTTGGGAACCCTGGTCGGCGTCGCACTCTGGAACGTCGCTGGCCAGAAATGCACCACCTGGCTGCGCCGCTTCCGCGAGACGCGCGCGTCGCGAGGACGCTGGGAATGGCTCCTGCAAGCTTACTTCGTCGGCCTCGTCTTTTGTTCGCTGCTGCCGTTCGACTTGATCACGCGTCCCAAGGAAGTTTATCGCAAATACGGTCACGGCAGGATTGTTCTGGTGCCTTTCGCCGATTTCTCCGCCGACCCCGGCGCTTGTTACGCCTTGGCCGCGGACGTTCTCACCTACGTTCCGGTGGGAATGCTGGTGACGCTCGCCTTCACGGGCGAGCAGCGGCCGCTGCGTTCCCGGCTGGCGAGCGTGTTCTGGGGATTGCTTCTGGTCAGCGGCATCGAGACGTGCCAGCTTTTCGTTTACAGCCGCTTTACAAGCGCAACCCAGATGGTGACCGGCACCGTTGGCGTCCTGGCCGGGGTCATTTTCTGGCACTGGCGTGAGCGCACGCGGGGCTCGGATGGAGTTACGGGCCGACCAGATCATCGCGGGAACCGGTGGAGATGGGCCGCGGCCGGTTTGCTGTATGCGGGCTTTTTGTTAGCCTATTTCTGGTCGCCGTACGACTGGATGCCGGCCGCTGTGTCGAATCGCACACAAACCTTCTTTGACATACCCATCAGCAATCTCTTTTGGAGCGAGAACTTCAATGCCATGACCCAGGTCATCCGCAAGGGAGTTCTCTTCGGCCTCCTCGGGGCCCTGGTGGAGAACACTGCGACCGCCTGGACCACGACGGTCGCTGCGCGCCGCGGGCTGCGTGTAGCGCTGTTCTTCCTGGCCTGCCTCCTTTCGGTTGGCATCGAACTCGGACAATTGTGGCTCACCGATGCCACACCGAGCCTTTCGGACGCGTTTGTCTATATCACCGGCATCTTGTTTGGGATCGTCGTGGCGTCGAAGTTTGCGTTCTCGCCAGCCGAGTCGGTCCATTCCAAAGGCCCAACATTGGGCCTGTCTGCTTTGTGATCCGCCCGATTGCGGCTAGAGTGGTGTTTGGTGGCGGCAAACATTCGCTTGCCGAGGGGCGTCTATTTTGGAAGCGAACCGAAGCAGCGATCGCAGCTCGTTCGCTCAAGTTAAGGCTGCCTCTCCGTCCAGCGTCATGTTAGGTCGACTTGCATTGCTACTGCCTGTGCTCGTCGCCTCAGCTTCTCCAAGTTGGGCTGAAGTCGTCGTGATCTCCAACCGCACGCGGGAGCCGATGCGAGTCACAGCAACGAGCACCGCCGGCACCCAACGACTCGCGATCGAGCCACAAGACCTTATTTCAGTAGAGTGTCCGTCTTCGCTGGTCGTCCGCTGGGACGTGGGGAGTGAAAAGGGAGAGCGGGCGCTGGCCGTCAATACCGCATACTTTTTTTTCCGCGAACCGAAACGCGACAAACTGCGGCTGGAACCGATCGAGTTGATCTCCGGCAGCGACCAGGCGACGGGCAAACCGATAGGCGGCCCGCACAAGACTGGCCCCGCCATGGCCACGTTCAGCGTGAAATTGCTGGCCGACGAAGAAGAGCGTGCAACCCGCAAGCACTGGGAGGCGAGGTTGCGTAACCGCCTCAAGACCGCGTCTAGCGTGTTCGAGAAGTATTGCCGCGTGCGGTTCGAGACCGTCGGCGTGGACACCTGGAAGTCAAACGACGGAGCCACCGAATTTGAGGACGCCCTGGCCGATTTTCGCGGGCAGGTCTCGCTGGGACCGGCCCGCGTGGCCATCGGCTTCACCAGCCAGTACGAAGTCCCGGTGCGAGGGACGCATCTGGGGGGAACCTACGGCCCGCTGGCCACCCACATCCTGCTGCGAGAGTGGTCGCAGCACTTGTCCGAGGCCGAACGTACCGAACTGCTAGTGCACGAGCTCGGCCACTTCGTCGGCGCCGTTCACAGCGTAGAACCGGATTCGGTGATGCGGCCCCTGCTTGGCGACGATCAGGCCTCGGCAAAGAAGTTTCACGTTCGCTTCGATCCCCTCAACACGCTGGCGATTTGTCTCGTGGCCGAGGAATGCCGCCAGGGCGACGTCGCCAGTCTGGCGAGCCTCAGCGCTCCGACCCGCGGGCGGCTCCTCGACATCTATCGCACTCTCGGCGAGACGTTGCCTCAAGATAAGGCCGCCCCGCTGTATTACCGATTGTTGACGGAGAATCAGTTGGCTGGTCTTCCGCGGGACGAAGGGGGAAACACGTCGGCTGCGCCTTTGCACCAGGCAGCCGACCCCACGGAACAAGATGCCCGCCGCAATGCTCGGACCGACCCAGCTCCTGAGGCGGTCGGCCGTCCCGCGATTACGTCTGGGGCTGATCTGCTCGGCCGCCTTGCGGTTGGCGGCGACGTTAGCGGTTTGACCGACGCCACAAGGGCTGTACTCGGCGCAATCGTGCTGGCCGCCGAAGAAAACCGCCGATTGCCGGTCGGCCCTCAGGCCGGGGGCGAGGACTTGTTCCGCCGCAAGGGTGATGACCTGACCGAATATTACGTGCGCGCAGCCGCAGTTGCCGCCGCAGAGGTGCCGGACGACTACCGTGAACAAGCCTTCTTAGTGGGCTTGGCCATCGGGATCGAGTCGTCATCCTGGCTGCGGGACGTGCCGGTTCTTGGCGCCTACTTGCGACAGATCGAATCGGAGACGGGGCGACAACGACGACTGGCGGTGCTCGGAGAGCCGACAATGCGGGGCCGCAACGACCTGGTGCAGCATTTTATGATCTCTGCCGCCCTGACGGTGCTCGCCGGCGCGCGTTCGGCTGAAGCGGCTGGCGTGGGCAAGGAACTGCGCGACGCCGACGGCGGAAGCGGATTCAGCTTAAGCGATCTGTGCGCCGATCTGTCGGGCATTGAGTTTGCCGAGCGTATCCGGACCGGTCATTTGCCCCTGCGCCAACTCGCGCAGCGGTTCCGGGTGCGAGATTACTTGCCTGAGGTATCGGGGTTAGCCGACGGGCTCACCAAACGCGAGTTTGCGGCCCGGTTTGGATCGACGTCCGATTCACGGTTTACGGAGGTCCGTCGCCAGATCCAGAAGCGGATCGCGGCGATGTCGGGCGGAGAACGCCGGCCGTCGAGCGACACGCCATAAACGAGCGTTCTTCGGCGATCCGTCGCAGTCGACGTCATGTTCCACTTTTATTGGAGCCTCCGGCTTTGCTCGGTGGCAGCGCAAGCCTAATCGACGCTCCCGTGAGGTTTCCCGCAAGTGACCACTTAGCCGCTGGCTGGACGCCACGGTCAGAGCGTTGATCGTAGCTGCGTCGGCAAAGAACACTCCAATGACTGGCAGCACGATGTTCAGGTGGCTCGCGATAGCAGGAATGCTGGTCAGCGAACTAGTGGCGATCGGTGTCTCATTCGACGGAGAGGCGCTTGAGGCCGAACCCGGCACATGGGCCCGATTCGTTGAGCAAGCCCCGCACCTCGCGACGCCTTGCATCGCTGTGGTCGCGGCACTCGCCCTCGTCAGCCCCAGCCGACTATGGCAGGAATTGAATCGCGCCCAGGCAAAGTTCGGTGAAAACCCTAAATGGAGGATCTCTCTTCTCGGCCACATTTTAGCCTATGCTGCCTTTGTGGCCGTAACTGCGGTGCTGCTGGGAGCGGACCGGCCGCTTCGCTGGGGAACGGCATTGGCAATTCTGTGGGCCACCCTCGGCGCAATAACAATGGCCCTGGCCGCGACGACCGTTCTTCCGCTGAGGGCCTGGCGTGCTTGGGCATGGAAGTGTCGGCACACGTTCGCTCTGGCGGTGCCGCTGGGGCTACTGGCGTGGACCGTATCATTGGGTCTCGGCGCAATCGGCTGGAACTCCCTCGGAAAGTTGACGCTTAAGTTTGTCCATCTCGTGCTATCGGTGCTGTATTCCAGCGTCGTTTACGAACCCGAAAACGCCGTGGTCGGTACACCGTCTTTTCACGTAACCGTCGAGCCTCCCTGCGCGGGCTACCAGGGAATTGGCCTGATTACTGTTTTCTTGGCGGGTTATCTTTGGCTATCACGAAAGCAGTTGCGCTTTCCACGAGCAACCTTGCTAATTCCACTTGGCATCACTCTCATCTGGGCGGCGAACGTCCTACGAATCGTGTTGCTCATCCTGATTGGCGAGGCCGGTTGGCCGCAGGTAGCCTTGGGTGGATTTCACTCGCAGGCCGGTTGGCTGGCATTCAATGGCATCGCGCTGGGCATGGTCGCCTTAGCTGGACGGGTTACGTGGCTTGGGTACCGGCCCGCGACTCGTCCGTCCACAGTTACTTCCGACGCGACTACGGCCTATTTGATGCCGTTTTTGGGGATCGTGGCCACGGCCATGCTAACGGGAGCCATGTCGGCCGGTTTTGATTGGCTCTATGGAATGCGAGTCCTCGTCGCGGCGGGCCTGATCGCTTATTTCTGGCCGACCTATCGTGACATACGCTGGGTGTGGAGTTGGCAGCCGCTCGCTTTTGGCAGCGTCGCATTTCTCGTCTGGTGGGGATTGGTGCCGGCTCAAGCAGTTACGAGCCCGCCGGATCAGCTTGCATCCCTGAGCAAGGGATGGGCAACGGTCTGGCTTGCGTTACGAACCGTCGGCTATGTGGTAACGGCTCCAATTGCCGAAGAGTTGGCATTCCGGGGCTTTTTGCTGCGCCGCTTCGTATCTGCGGATTTTGACCAGGTACCGCTCGCCCGTTTTCACTGGCTTGGGTTCCTGGGCTCGTCGGTTCTCTTCGGGCTAATGCACGGCCAGGATTGCGTTCCTGCCACCGCCGCGGGGATGCTGTTCGCATGGGCAGCTTACCGCAGCGGGAATCTCCTGGACGCCATCTTGGCCCATGCGACGACGAACGCGCTCGTCGTCATCTCCGTCTTTACCACAGGGGCGTGGTATCTCTGGGGATGAACGAGGCCGCTATTTTACGCATTAAAACGTAGATTTACTTCTTGACGCGCGATCTTCCCGCATTAGTATAAGAAAGGTAACTCCCCCAAGGTGGGTGAAAGGCACATGGCGTTGCGGTCAACGATCGGCGAGAAACTGCTGCCCGTAAACGTGCGAGGTTCGCAAGTTTCGTCAGGCCGCGCGCCGTCGCTCTTTTTGGGAGAGCGCATGGGGCAATTCTTTCAGCAGCGAAAGTGGGGGGTCGCGGTTGCTGTGGCGGCCTTCTGGTTGTTTGGCATCGCCGGGCAATCTCAGGCTGGCGTCATCTTGCTGACCCAGCCGTCGAGCATGCAGCAAACGTCCCTCGATGGGTGCGGACCATGCGACAATCATGATGTGCATGACGACGACGTTGCCGCCGAGCACAATGAATTGCCTTTAAGCAACGGCGCATCTGGGGGTGGTTCGTCGATCAACATTCGTGCTGTTGGTGTGATCGAGCGGCCGTGCGACGTTTTTTCGCAGGCCGCACCTTGCAGCCGTCTTGAAGAGCGGCGTCTTTCCCTGCCGGACTCTCCGGTCTCTGACCGCCTGCGGCCGCCTCAGGTCAGCTAACCCAGCGGTTCTTCGCTCTGTTCCGGCTTCGCCCTACGATTTGCGCAGGCGCTGCTGGTCAGGTGCCAACTGGACCGCTTCGATCGACTCTCGCCTGCCGCTCCGCCGGTGGCTAATCGCATCCTTTTTGAAAGATGCCAATTTCAATCGTCGCATTTACGAAAGTGAACTAACTATGAAAATCATGAAGAACCTCATTTCCCGCGTCTGGATCGTCGCCAAGGTCACCTGCGCGGCCGGCTTAATCTTGGCAGCCTGTGAAAGCACTGGGCTTGCCCACGGGCTACCGCAGGATGTTCCCGAAATCGACCCTGCTTCTTTCACAAACGCCATAATTCTTTTGGGCGGCGGCTTCGCCATATTGCGCAGCCGAGTCCGCCGTTAATTCGCTCCCCCTTCTAGCTAGTTCGCTCAAGCCAGCGAAGGGTTCTTGGAGCTTTTGTCCCTGCTCCTGGAAGCGCTCGCGGTGCGCGCGTTCTGCCGATTCACTCAACAAGCCTGTTCTTAGAAAGTCCCTAACTGTGAGATATGCATTCAAGAGGCTGGCCCAACTTCGGGGGCGACGAAAAGCGGCTGTCCGGAATTCCAGTACTTCCCGACGACTTGCACAGATTTGTGAGATGCTTGAACGGCGAGAGCTGCTGAGCAGTGACGGGTTCTTGCAAGGCACTGCCTACATCGACAGCAACGGCAATCATGCCATCGATTCGGCCGATACCTACCTCGTCGGTGCCACGATCACGCTCTACCAGCTTACAGGAAGCAATGCAACGTTCCTCGCAAGTACGACGACCGGCGCCGACGGCAGCTATCTGTTCCAGGGCTTAGCGCCGGGTGACTACAGGCTGGTCGAAACGCCCCCCACGGGCTACACAAATTCGTTCACGCAGACGCTCTCGCAGACGAACCACGTGATCGCGACGACGAGCAGCAGCATCGACGTCGAGTTGATCGACCCTGCACTGTTGACGGCCAACGTGAATGGAACCAGTTTGAATTTTGACAACGCTAACGTAACCTTCGATGGCGATACCTTCCCGATCGGCGTGTTCGAGTTGCCGATTACCCTGACAGGACCGAACAGCTTTTCGAGCACGTTTATTACCTATTGCGCAGATCTCGTCAACAGTTTGGACCAGGGACAGAACATTTTCCCGGTGATGGGCGACCCTTCGTCAATGAGCAATCTCGGACCCAACGCGGGCCGAATTGCTTACCTTTATAACACGTATGCTGCCAACAACTCCCTCACAACCGCCCAGCAGGTCGGCCTGCAACTGGCCATTTGGGAGCTCGAGTACAATCAAGGGCCCCATATCGCAAATGGCAGCTTCCTGACATCCGATTTCGGCCCCTCGAGCACAAACACCGTTAACGACTTCTATATTAACTCTCCCTACCCGCCGACGACCGGAACGCAACTCGGCGACGCAGAAAGCGCGGGCGCGACGTACATCAATGCTTCGTACGGACACAGTAGCGTTGTCGAGTTTTTGGACGCGACGGTCGGCGGAACAGTACCCACGCCCAGCGATGGTCTTCAGTCCGTGCTGGCGACCAACTCACTCGACTTCGCAAATGTCCCGAAGGTCACCCCGACAATCAACACGACGCAACAGCCGGCCACCGCTATCGTAGGCAGTTCCGTGGCGGACACGGCCACCGTCAGCGGGGGGAACAACCCCAGCGGGACCGTCACGTTCGCTCTCTACAACAACCCCAACGCCACGGGCATGCCGCTGTTCACCGACACCGAGACGCTCGTTAACGGCGTGGCCACTTCAGCCGGCTACACAGCCACCGCCACCGGTACCGACTACTGGGTGGCGACCTATCACGGAGATAGCAACAATAACCCGGTTAGCAGTCCCGCCACCGCAGAGCCGGTGAACATTACACCGGCGACCCCGAACATCACCACCACGCCCAGCCCCACCAGCGTCACGCTTGGCACCTCGACGGTGACGCTGAAGGACTCGGCCGTGCTGGCTGGCGGTTACAGCCCAACGGGCATGATCACCTTCACGCTGGTGGCTCCCGGTGGAGCGACGGTTGACACCGAAACCGTGACGGTCAGCGGCAACGGCACCTACACCACCCCCACCGGCTACACGCTGCCCACCAGCGTCGCCGTCGTCGGCACCTACCAGTGGAACGCCACGTTCACCGATTCAAGCGGCAACAACTTCAACGCCAGCGACATCAACGACATGTCGGAGCAGGTGCCGGTCACCAAGGCCAGCCCGAACATCACGACCACGCCCAGCCCCACCAGCGTCACGCTTGGCACCTCGACGGTGACGCTGAAGGACTCGGCCGTGTTGTCTGGCGGCTACAGCCCAACGGGCACCATCACCTTCACGCTGGTTGCGCCCGGCGGAGCGACGGTCGACACCGAAACCGTGACGGTCAGCGGCAACGGCACCTACACCACCCCCACCGGCTACACGCTGCCCACCAGCGTCGCCGTCGTCGGCACCTACCAGTGGAACGCCACGTTCACCGATTCGAGCGGCAACAACTTCAACGCCAGCGACATCAACGACATGTCGGAGCAGGTGCCGGTCACCAAGGCCAGCCCGAACATCACCACCACGCCTAGCCCCACCAGCGTCACGCTTGGCACCTCGACGGTGACGCTGAAGGACTCGGCCGTGCTGGCTGGCGGCTACAGCCCAACGGGCACCATCACCTTCACCTTGGTGGCTCCCGGCGGAGCGACGGTCGACACCGAAACCGTGACGGTCAGCGGCAACGGCACATACACCACGCCGACCGGTTACACGCTGCCGACCACCGTGGCGGTCGTGGGCATTTACCAGTGGAACGCCACGTTCACCGATTCGAGCGGCAACAACTTCAACGCCAGCGACATCAACGATACATCGGAGCAGGTGCCGGTCACCAAGGCCAGCCCGAACATCACCACCACGCCTAGCCCCACCAGCGTCACGCTTGGCACCTCGACCGTGACCCTCAAAGACTCGGCCGTGCTCTCTGGCGGCTACAGCCCGACCGGCACGATCACCTTCACGCTGGTGGCTCCCGGCGGAGCGACGGTCGACACCGAAACCGTGACGGTCAGCGGCAACGGCACGTACACGACGCCGACCGGCTACACGCTGCCCACCAGCGTCGCCGTCGTCGGCACCTACCAGTGGAACGCCACGTTCACCGATTCAAGCGGCAACAACTTCAACGCCAGCGACATCAACGATAAGTCGGAGCAGGTGCCGGTCACCAAGGCCAGCCCGAACATCACGACCACGCCTAGCCCCACCAGCGTCACGCTTGGCACCACGACCGTGACGCTGAAGGACTCGGCCGTGCTGTCTGGCGGCTACAGCCCGACCGGCACCATTACCTTCACGCTGGTGGCTCCCGGCGGAGCGACGGTCGACACCGAAACCGTGACGGTCAGCGGCAACGGCACGTACACGACGCCGACCGGTTACAAGCTGCCCACCAGCGTCGCCATCGTCGGCACGTACCAGTGGAACGCCACGTTCACCGACTCGAGCGGCAACAACTTCAACGCCAGCGACATCAACGACAAATCAGAACAGGTTCCCGTCACTAAGGGAGGCCCGTCGATCAACACCACGCCAGGCGGAACGGTCACGATCGGAGGCATCACGATCAGCGGAACCAAATACTCGGATCTGACCGGCAACGGCTTTTCGGGCGACGACACGCCACAGGCAGGCGTGACGATCAACCTTTACCAGGACACGAACGGAACGGGCGGCCTACAATCGGGCGACGCATTGGTCGCCACGACGACCACCGCCGCCGACGGCACCTTTAGCTTTACTCCTCCCGGTCCCGGCACCTACTTCGTCCAGGAAGCGGTGCCCGGCGGTTACATTCAGACCGGAGGAGGACCGAACGGCAGTGCCGGAAACACCTACTACACGGTTGTCGTCACGGCCGGGCATGCGTATTCCGGCTACAAGTTCGACGATTTTCAGATTCCCACCTGCGTGCCGACCTGCGTGACCTATACCGTGACGCACAACGGCTGCTCGCAGACCTACTCGGATCTGGCCGGCAACACCCATCAGGGCGACACGGTCAAGGTAACCTTTACGGTGACGCCGGGTATGAACGACACCCTCACTCTCGTGAGCTATGTCGCCCCGGGCTCGAGTTGGAGCGACTCCAACGCCTATCAGCAGAAGATCTATCAGGTGGCAACCGGCACGTTCGGTCCCGGCACGCATTCGCTCAGCGTTCAGATCCCGAACTGTTATTACCAGATTGACTTTATCTGCGGTCAGGCCATCGACCAGCTCGAGCCCGTCCAGAACAACAACGCTTACGGCCCCGACAGCGCCGAGATCCTCTACCACGCGGAGAATCGGTTCCTATCGTCGGATAACGGCGGCACAACCAGCCCGTTGGGAAGTTCGCTGAACACCCAAACCCCACAGATCCCAGCGCCGACTGTCACCTCGGGTGCGACTTCATCTTTGACTGATTCGGCGACGCTCTCCGGCGGCTACAATCCCGGAGGTACCATCACGTTCTATTTGATGCCGCCCGGTAGTACGGCGAGCACGCTGTTAACCTCGGCCGTGTACACCGACGTCGTGACTGTCAGCGGCAACGGCACCTACACGACTGCCATGGGGAATCATCCCGGGGGATATGTGCCGACCGCGGGGGGCACCTATCAATGGGTGGCCGTCTACAGCGGAGACGGCAACAACGCCTCCGTCACCAGCGCCTTCGGCGATGAGCCGGAAAAGGTCATCGGCCAGCCGATCACCATCTGCGGGACGAAATACAGCGATTGTACGGGCAACGGTTTCTCGTGCGACGACGGCGGCCTGGGCGGCGTCACGATGAATTTGTACCTGGATGCCAACAACGACGGAAAGCTGACCAGCGCCGACGGCAATCCGGTCGCCACGACCACGACCGCCAGCGACGGCAGCTATCACTTCACCGTCCAAACGCCGGGCATTTATTTCGTGCAGGAAGCGGTCCCCAGCGGATATATCCAGACGGGTGGTGGGCCCAACGGCACCGCGGGCTCGACCTACTACACGATTAATGCGGTTGGGGGCCAGACCTACGGCGGAAACGATTTCGACGACTTCAAGATTCCGACGTGCGTCCCCACGTGCGTAAGCTACACCGTCTACAACAACTATTGCCAGTCGACAAACGTCAGCGATTTGCGCGGGAATACGAACCAAGGGAATGTGGTCACGGTAACCTTTACCGTGCCAGCCGGCATGAACGATCAGCTCAGCCTTGTGAGCTACATCGCCCCCGGTCCCTCGTTCGATGCGAACACGGCATACCAGCAGCAGATTTACGATATGGCCACCGGGATCTTTACTCCCGGTACGCATACACTCACAGTCTGCATTCCGAACTGCTACTACCAGATCGACTTCATCTGCGGGCTGCCGATCTGCGAACTCGGCGGCGGTCCGGGCTACGGTCCCGACGGCAGCAACATCTTTTACTCGGCAGAGAGCCGGCTGATCAGCGCCGATAACGACGGCACCAACCCCTGTTCGACATCCAAAGGATGTTCGGTTGGCGATTTCGCCGCCAGTTCGTTTTGGAGCTCGAGTTGTGGCCAGACATTGATTTCGAAATGCGACGGCAGTCAGTACGCGACGCAACTCGCCCAGTGGCTGGTAACCACGTTTCCAAACCTGTACGGGCCCGGTTCGAAGTGCTGTCTGGTCAACAGCAATGGCACCTACTTCACCAACTTACAGGTGGCCTCGGCCTATTCGCACTGCTCCAGTGCCAACCAGCAACCGTTCTGCACAGCCCTTTCGATCTACTGCACCAGCACCAATCTGGCCGGGTCAACGGCTACCAGCTATGCCAGGCAGTGCGGTTTCAACATTTCGGCAAGTGGCTGCTGCAACGACAACTACAATGTCGGCTCCAACGGCGCGGCCTTTGGTTGCAACAACAACACGACGATGACCGTGATGCAGCTTCTGGTGAACCTGAACATGGCCACCAATTGCGGCTCCGATGTTTGCTCCGGAGGAACTACGATCTGCGGCAACATCAATAAGCTCGGCAACGTCACCAACGCCGCGATGAGCGACGAAGGTCTGGGCTACACTCCGGCACAGGTCCGCACGGCCTATGGCGTGAGCGGACTCTCCGTCGATGGGACCGGGCAAACGATCGCCGTCGTCGACGCCTACGACAATCCGTCGATTTTTGCATCGCTCGACACATTCGATCAGCAATTCAGCGCGACGACCAACGGGCTCTCGCTCTACGACCAATACGGTTCGGCGTCCTCGTTCCTCTCCGTGGTCGGACGGGACGGCCAGGCTTCCAGCCTGCCCTCCACGGATTCGAGCGGTGGCTGGGAAACAGAGGCAGCGCTCGACGTGGAATGGATCCATGCCATGGCGCCTGGCGCGAAGATCATCCTCGTCGAAGCCAACAGTCAATCGCTGGACGATCTCATGAGCAGCGTGAAGACGGCCGCGAGCCTGCCCGGCGTCTCCGTGGTGTCCATGAGCTGGGGCTTCGCCGAAGGCCAGTCGGTTTTGGCTGCCGACGAGGCCCAATACGACAGCTACCTGACGACGCCGGCCGGTCACCAGGGTGTCACCTTTGTCGCCAGCACGGGCGATTACGGTGCCGCTGACCCTGAGTATCCGGCTTTCTCGCCGAATGTTTTGGCCGTCGGCGGCACGAGCCTCTATCTGAACGGCGACAACTCGCACGCCAGCGAGACAGGGTGGGGTTATCTGTCCAACGGCCTTGGTATCGCGATCGGTGGTGGCGGCGGCGTGAGCCTCTACGAAAACGAGCCAGCGTTCCAGCAGGGTGCGCAATCGACCGGATACCGCACGACGCCCGATGTTTCAATGATCGCCGATCCGGCAACCGGGGTCTGGATTTCGGACACCTACAACCTCGACCCGAGTAACCCGTGGGAGGTCGCGGGCGGCACGAGTCTGTCGTCCCCGGCCTGGGCTGCCCTGATCGCCTTGGCCGACCAGACGCGCGTCGCCAGCGGCGGGCAAACGCTCGGCACCGCCGGTTCGACGGAGACCCAACAGGCTTTGTACACGCTGCCGGTGACCGATTTCAACGCGGTCACGACAGGCAACAATGGGTACAGCGCCGGTCCCGGCTACAACCTGGTCGGCGGTCTGGGTACTCCGATCGCAAATCTCCTAATTCCCGATCTGGCGGCCTACGCTGGATCAACGGCCGTGCCGGCCGGGCGCATTGCGCTTTCCTCCGCTGAGGCCACACTGAGCAGCGGGATCTTCGGAGCAGCGAATGCACTCACGGGCATCGCCAACGCTTTCACGATTGCCGACGTGGAAATTGCGAGCACTCCTGGCCTGGAGCGCTTTCTGACCAGCAGCACGAGCAATAGCCTGGCGTCGGCGAACTCCGACCCGAACGCGGAAGCAGCGCCACACGGCTTCCTCGATCTGATCGGCGCCTCGGCCATGGGGACGGGAAGTGAGGAAGGCGTGGTAGCCGGCGCCGCGGGCGCGACTCCCAACGCCAGCCAGTCGTCAGCGGCCCCGAATCTGTCCACGTTCTCATTGGCTGCCGCGCGACGCTTGTCGTTGCGGACATCAGGCCTCGATGGTGAGGCCCTCGACACGCTGTTCTCGGCAAACGGCGCCGATTCGGCAAGCGACACCCTGCTCAATTCGGACCGGGTGGAGGATGGCGATGGCTGGCTCAAGGGCCTGTCGGCGAGCGCCCGAACGGCTTCGGGTGCTGAGACGGTCGGCCGTGATGCCGGCACCCCGCAGACCAAGGCGGCATGCGCGCGTTGTCGGGACTCGGCCGAGCCAGCGGCTCGCGCGGCGTCGCCCAGCGTGATTTCCCCAGCCGTTTGGGCTAGCGGGCCTTCCGCCTCGGCGGACACCCTCTCCCGCGGCATGGACGCAAGCGTGACGGAAGACAGCGACCAGTTGATCGAGGCCGTCGATGCCGTCGCCGAGAAATCGGCCGAGGCGGTCAGCCAGGCGTACGAGTCGCTCGTTGACGCTCTGTTCGGATTGATCGGTTAGCCAGCTCGACGCACTATAAGACTTCGAATCACGACGAACCATCGAGCACTCGATGGGCAAGCGTCGTTGCAAGATGCATTCTCGCGAAGGACCCTTCGTCGATTTTGGCGACCTGCTGTGCCGCCTGAGCGAGCCTAGCGCGCCTAGCGCGCGACAGCTCAAGCCTCTGGTGGCGTCGGCCTTCGAAATCGACGACGACGTGCCAACGCGCCGTCCGCGGCAGTGGGTCATTTTGCACAGCGTGACGAACTCCGGCTTGCAAATAATCCACTCGCGCAACCTGCAATCGAAGAAGCTGGCGGTGCGGATCGAGACGCCCACAGGCGAAATCATTCGGGTGCTGGTGTTCGTCACCTCTACCGATCCCATAGGGGAACTGTACGAAACGACGGCCGTCTTCGGCACCTACGACTAACCGGGCTACAGCCAGCCGCGGAGCCAATACCAGACGAGTCCCAGCCACTCGTGTGCCGCCTCCGCACTGGCCTCGGCGGCGTCGCAACTTGGCAGGAAGGTTGAGATGCTGGCGTCCAGTGTGCCGGCGTCAAAATGGCAAGGGGCCGGCGTGACATCAAAGCCCAACCGATTAAAACAGGCTTCCGCGCGGAGCATGTGGCTGGCGTTGGTGACGAGCGTGATCCGTTCGACACCGCGCTGCGACAGCAGCTTGCGGCACTCGAGGCCGTTTTCGTAGGTCGTCCTGGAGCGGTCGTCGACGAGCACGTCTTCGGATGCGACCCCCAGCTCAACCAAAAGTTCTTTCATCAGCGGCCCCACCGCCGGCTGGCCTTTTTCCGGCTGTGCGACCCCACCGCTGACCACAACCAGGCAGGGACCGCTGCGACGGTAGAGCTCCGCCGCGTGCAGGCAGCGGTAGATTGAGTCGGCGCCCAGCAGAGGGCGTGGCCGGCGATGGTCGGCAGACATCGACCATCCCCCCAACGCAACCAGCGCCTGATTTCCCTCGGGCAACTCGGTCCGCGGCTTAAATCGCCACTCGAGCGTCAGATGGGCGAGACGGGCCACAGGCGGAAGGGAAATCAGAACCAGCGCCGCCAGGGGCACGCTCAGAAAGAGCAAACGGCGACGGCTCTCGACGCGTTTCCGCCATAGATTCACACTCGCGCCCGCAGCCAGCAGGCAAAACAAGGTGTAGGGCTGCAGCAGTTCCTTGACGATACGGTACACGATGACTTCGGTCCTCAAGAGGGAGAATCAAGGCGTAATTCCAATCGATGCTCTAATCCAGCCGGCAAACGCGCCGTTTTCCCTCACAAGGCTTAACAAAACAGCTCTCCAGCAGTTCCGCTACCGCGCCGAGAGGCGGGTCTGCTCAAGCGAGGCCGCCTCACTGCTCTTCGTCGGATCGGACCCCTTGAGCCAAAGCTGGATTGCGCCGCCGCCAGAGACAACGATCGCCACCAATCCTGCCGCGAGAGCCCACAGAAGGCGGCGCCGGATCGCAGCCTGCCCGCGGCCGGTGTTGAAGTCGAGCAACCGCTGTGTGACTTCGTCATTGATGACCCAAGCCGGCGCCACGGGGCTTTCGGCGTCTTCCGGATTCTCCGTCCGCTGACGTAAACGGATGGCGGCGTTCATCGTCTGCCCAGAGAGTGGCAGGGGCGACGACGGGCCGACCTCAGGCGCCCTCACGTTTGGCGCCCTGACGTTTGGCGCTCGCGGCTCGCTCGGGGCCGACGGGCCTTGCTGCCGGCCAGCCATTTCCCGCAACGTATCGAGCCGGCTTCGCAAGTCGGCGAGATTGGCCGTCATCGTGCCTTCGAGCAAGGCAACCCGGTCGCTGACGGCCTGGCGGTCAAGCGAAGACTGGCGAACGATGCCGGCGATACGCTGGTCGACCTGGTCGATGGCGGATTGCAGGTGCGATTGCCAGCGCTTTTGCAAATCGGCCGCCCACTCGCCGCTTTCAAGCCGCGTCAGCACCGGCTGCAGGGCCGCCTGCGTCTGCTCCAACGGCGACGCCTTAGCCGCCTGTTCTTGAAGCTGCCGATCATGGCTGGCGATCTGCTCGCGCAGCGTGGCGGCGCTCGCCGACAGTTCGTCCTTGGCCGCGGCGACTTCGAGCGATTGGATCTGCTGCTGAAGTTGGACCCCTCGCACGGTTTCGTACAGGGCTGCCTTGAAGTTCTCGGCCATCTGAGCATCCGCCTGGCGGCAGTCCGCGACCTGCTGAGCCAACTCACTCGCGCGGCGCTCGAACTCCTCGGCCAGATTTTTCCACCGGGCCTCCGCCAGAAGCAGCGCCTCCTCCTGGCGCTTTGCGGGTTCGGCTTGCGACGGGAGGAAAGTCTCGGCGCCGTCCGCCTTCTCGTCTGACTCCGTTGGCGTGTGCGCCGCAGCCGCCTGAAGCGGCCGCAGGTCCTGGCGAACGGTGCCGGCTTGCTCTCCCAGAGAAGCCATCTTCGCGGCAAATCCGCGCCCGGCGGCGATCAGGCGTTTGCGGTTCGTGCGTCGTTCTCTCCGAAGGCGCTTGTGCATCTCTTCGCGCTCGAGTTTCATCGAGCCGGCCAGCGCCTGGTGGGCCTCCTGACTCTCGGCGATCTGCCGCTGGATCTCGCAGATCCGGCCGTTCAAATCCCGAGCCAGTTCCGTCCACCTTGTTTCCGCCTTTCGCAGGACCTCGGCGATTTGCGGCCATTCTTTCTCCGTTCGCTCCGCCCCGGTGTCCTCAGCTACCTTTGCGCCGACATCCGCGTAAAGCGCGAACAGGGCCTCACGCGTCGACGCCACTTCACCTGAGAGACGCTCGAGCGCCTGCTCCGTGCTTGCCGACCCTTGTCGCAAAGCGGTCACCTCCATTGCTAGCTCTTCGCGAACTGCCGCCAGGCATTCCTGGTTCGTTTGCCGTTCCCGCTGAAGTTGTTGTTCAAACTGGTCTCGCTCTCGTTCAAATCGCGCGCATTGTTGCCGAAGGGCGTCCAGCACCGACTCGGAGGCCGGCTGTTCTTCCCGCTCCATGTACTCGTGCGGGAATGGCGCAGCCGATTGACCGGTTGCGGGAAGTCCCGAATCGGAAATTTGCCGATCTGCGTCGTCGAAGATGCGTACGGGTTGCTCAAGAGTTGAACTGTCGGCCTCCCACTCGACCATCTTGCCGCCCAAGTAGGTGAAGCGTACCGTTCCAAGCCTGAATTCCTGGCCGGGCTCAAGCCGGCCGGCATCAAATTTTCTGCCCGCCAGACGGGTGCCGTTCGAGCTGAAGAGATCGACCATCCAGAGGTTTTGGCCGTCCCAGAAAACCGCGCAATGCACGCGAGAGATGCTGCGGTGGCGGATGCGGCGGGTTGCCGGCGGCTCGCGGCCCAGCAGGGCCAAGGGCCGGCGCAGACGCAGGTCGGTGACCCGCGCTGGATGACCGCCGGCCACGACTCGAAAGTGCGGCGCCCAAACGGGTCCGCTTTGCCTGACTTGCAGATCGGGAGGTGACGGCTGGTGAGGCGGTCCGCTCGCCAGCCGTGCCCGCAGCCGGAACGGACCGATTTCTACGCTTTCGGAAGGCAACAGCCAACCGCTATGCGTGTCGGGCGCGAGTCCCACACAATAAACTCCCTCATCCGTCGCGTGCAGATAGAGGTGACACGGAAGCACGCTGCCATCCGCAAGGGGAACCTCCGACCGCAGGTCGCGTCCCACCCGAGCAAACGGCTTGTCGACGAGAAAGTCCCGATGAGCGCCCTCCGGGCCGTCCACCTCGACGACGATGTGCTGGGCCGACCACAGATTGGCGGCGGCTGTCGCAGCATCCGGATTCGGTTCCATAAGTCCAAATCACGTGGAAGGTTAAACCCGTCTTGGGCCTGGCTTGAGTTTACCCTCCCCACCGCGGTGGGAAAAGGTGTCGGATATTTGCAGTTTTGCAACTGCGATTCGATATAACCGGGTTGGCTGAAGCGGCCAAGCCACCACATGGGCCAAAGTAATACGCACAGATAGGCCGATGAATCTGGATATTCGGGCAAGGTAGCCGGAGTCTCGCCAAATACGGCGGCGATTCGTATAATTGAGGGCGGATCGTCGGGGGCAAGTCCTTTAGCAGAGGGTGATTGCGATGTCGAGTCTCTTGCGAAAGGTGAGCTTGGTTGGGTTGGCAGTGGGGCTCGTTTTTGCTGATGGTTCCGGCGCGCGAGCGCAAGGGGGCCGGCGCCCCATCGTCCGTCGTTACCAGGGGGCCACAGCGGAACCGACGATCAGCCCGTATTTGCGGCTAATTCAGCCGGGCAGCGACCCGGGGCTCAATTATTTCAACCTGGTGCAGCCACAGTTGGTGCAGGAACGGAATTTTCAACAGCAAGGCCGCCAGATTCGGGGGCTCAACACGCAACTGCAACAAGATGAACGCCAGGGGCCGTTCGGGGCGTTTACTCAGATTCGCGCGACCGGCGGCCAGGCAGCGAGCTTCCAGAACTACTCGCACTACTATCCTTCCATGGGCGGCGCAGGAGGTGGTGGCGGGGGATCTCGCAACTACAAGTTGCCGACCGGCGGCGGCGGGTTCAGCATGGGTGGAATGGGCATGGGCGGCGGATTCTAGTCTATGTTTTGGCGTGAGCAGCCGTCCTCCGAACCTTTGGTCCCCATCGCACCTGTTGCGCATCGTCGTCCTGGAGGAAGCCATTCCGATCTGGAACAACCAAGACACACGATTGGATTTTCTTTTCTCACGAGCGTGACCCCTTCGACAAGGGATGCCCTCCTTAAGGGCCACGATCCTTCTTTATCTTATATGTCGCGCCGGGGCGAGTTCGAGCTGGACTCGCGACCGTCTGGGCCGCGGTAGGCACGACGAGGTTTTCACTTTGCTTGCTCCGTCTTGTCCGGCTCTTTCGGCCGCGATGCTCGGGGCAGCCGCAAGGTCAAGAAGAAGATCGAGGCGACCTGCACAAACTCAACGAGGTCGTCGGCCATCGCCTCGCGACGGCCGCCCAAACCGACCGGCTGTTCCCATTTCAAAATCACGTTCGTCGACATCACGCCGGCGATCTGGCGGCGCCTTCAGATTCCCGACTGCACCCTGCCTGACTTGCAAGAGTGCAAGGCGTTCGACTGGAGGAACTACCACCTTTATCTTTCCAGATCGGCGGCACGGCCTTGATTGAAGCGGGACCCGAACGGCACCGCCGGGGGGAGGGAATTGAGAACGAGCGGTGTATGCTTCTGAGCAAGCTTCTCTCGAAGTCGGACAAGCAAACCCGGTGGATCTACGAGTACGATTTTGGGCGACAGTTGGCAGCACGAGGTCTTGGTTGAGGACTTCCCCCCAGCCGATCCCGTGGCAAAATACCGAGTGCGTTTTGGAAGGCGCACAAATCTGCCTGCCGGAGGATTGCGGCGGGTCGCCGGGCTACGTCGATTATGTGGCCGAGCATCTCCGACCCCAAGCATCAAGAGCACCGAGACATGCTGCGATGGAGTGAGCCGTTCGATCTCGAGGCTTTCGATCCCAAGAAGGCGACGAGAGAGATGAGGAGCGTGAAGTGATGCAGGCCCGCCCTGCCACACCGACAGAAAAGGAGTAGTCATGTCCCAAGCATCTCACGATCAGTTTCTGCAAGCGGCAATCGACGAAGCAAAGCAAGGACTTGCAGAGGGCGGGATTCCGATTGGCTCCGTGCTGGTCATTGACGGTCAAATCGTGGGGCGAGGCCGCAATCGACGGGTTCAAAGAGGAAGCGCCATCCTGCATGCCGAAATGGACGCTATTGAAAACGCTGGTCGGCTCAGGGCGAGCGACTACCGTCAAGCCACGCTCTATTCGACGCTCTCGCCGTGCGATATGTGCTCGGGAACGGCACTGCTTTATCGCATCCCCCAGATCGTCATCGGAGAAAACCGCACCTTCCGAGGTCCAGAGGATTACGTCAAATCGAGAGGAGTGGTCATTGATATTCTCGATGATCCCGAATGTGCGCGATTGATGGCCGAGTTTATTCGGTCAAAGCCTGGGCTTTGGAACGAGGACATTGGGGAATGAGTGCGAAGCGAAGATCCAGGAACGACGAGCCGTCGAGGTGGATAACTACAGCCACCATCCAACGAAGTGGCTGGAACCACTCCTTGTGCGGCTGGTTGGCCAAGCTCGTCTCGAATCGACGATTCCGCTAATCATCGCCAAGCTCCGCGAGGACGCCGATCTGCTCAACGACGAGTGTGCCGAGGCACTCACCAGGATGGGCAGACCTGGAAGGCGATCCCCTTGGGTTGATGAAGTTTGCCCTGGAGAAACTGACGGGAAAGAAGCTACTCGACGAACCGAGATCGAGCCGTCACCGCCGAGAATTCGAACGACTTCCCCATCGGCCCTGCAGAAGAAACCGGCCACCAGGCAAAAAGTCAGTCGGAACGATTCTTGCTCGTGTGGAAGCGGGGGAGGCACTCGCCGGGCAACTTGCTTTGCATCCGGCCCTATGCTCCGCGACTCTGCTGAAGTCCCCACCAGGGATGAGGCTGTTTCTGAAATCAAGAACCACCCAGCGTCGCGGGTGCGACACCCTTCAACGGCGTCGCGGTAATTCTGATCGTGATCGGGGGCGAGGGATAACCAACGTTCACCTTCCGGGGCGTGGCCTGGTTGCGGGCGGCCTGTAGGGTCTGAAGGGCTCGTTTCAGGCCGGCGTCGGCTTCCGTTACCGCCGCCTCCGCCGCCAGCTTCCCATCGGCCGCCAGCTTGGCCCTCTCGGCCGCCCTGGCGAACGCTCTTTTCTTCGCCGAGCGGACCTTGACTACTTTCTTCGTGGACGCCTGCCACGCCTGTTCGAGGCGCTTCGCCTCGGCGGTGGCCTGCTGCGACGCCTGCTCGGCCGCGATCTTAGTTTGGTTAGCCGCGCGCAAGGCGGCCTTGCTGCTGGCGACCATTTCTTCCAGCTCCTTCAGCCGCTTGCCCGCTTCGAGGCTTTGTGGGGAGGTGTATTGCGACGTGCCGAGCAAGTGGAAACTGAAAGTCCCCAAGGGGGCATTCGGCGGCAGGTCGATGGTAAACTTCGTCTCACCTGGCCCGGCGTCCATCTGCCGCTGGGCCGGCCGAATACCCGGTGGCAGATCCACGGCTGATAACGTGACGGTTCCCGTGAAGTCGCCGCGTTGAGTCAAGCTGACCGGGATCTCCAATCGTCCGCCGCGGCTCACCTCCCAGACCTTGTGCTCGTCGGCCTGCAGGCTGAAAAGGGCTGATTCCCGCGCGCTGACCGCCAGCAGAAGGTCGGCAGAAAGCCGCGAGCGGGCGTCGAATTGCCCCGGCTGGCCCGGCCATACGATCGACGCGGCCCGAGCCGCGTGCGTCACTTGGCCTGCTCCGATCTTCGCCTCACCGACGATGCACAACGGTGCCACCGCGTCGGCCGCTGCCTCGGAGGCCGATAAGACCAGCGTGGCCGAATGGCGCCCCGGACCGATCGTCACCGCCGGGGCGCTCACGCCCTCGGGCAGCCCCTGGGCGGTAACGACGATCTCGCCGTCGAATCCGTCTCGACGGAAGGCGATGACCTCCACCTCGTCACTGGCGCCCTTGACCAGGTTCGGCGACCAAACGAGCGACTGCTTCCGGTTCGGCTGCGCGCCGGGAAATTTTGAAAACGCGACCAGGCGAAAATCAGGCTGCTCGGCGCGCACGGTCAATTGGTACACAAACCGTGGATCGCCTCGCGTACTCGAGTGCAGATCTCGCACCAGAACGCGGTACCGGCCGTCGTCGGGTGCCTTAAAACGAAAGCTCGGATCATCGTGGACCGTATCGAAGTCGACCCCGCCCGCGTTGAGGCTGGTGTCGTCGGCCCGCTGGAGCTCCTTGACCTGTTCGTTCCCCTCTTTGTCCAGCATCACCTGCTCGACCACCAAACAGGGGTCGGCCAACGCGCCCAGACGCTGCGAGACAACTTCGATGACATAGGAGTCCCCCTTGTTGGCCTCGAACGTGAACCAGTCGTGATCCGCGATCGGGTAAAACTGGCCCGCGACGTCGCAGGGGGGCGAGATGGGCTGAGCCTTCTGCGGGACGTCGTTGGGTTCTTGCTCGAAGACCACGGGAGCCGTTGCCAAACCGATCGGCACGGAGTTGGACAAGCCTTGAGGCGAGGGGAAGCGATAGAGCACGGCGTCGATACCTGCACCCGCCGGCTCAACCAGCGCGCCGGCCGGCCGGTCATCGGCATCAGCAGGAAGTTCGATCGACACGCTGACCGCCTCCAATGGACGGCCTTCGACCGTGAGCCCCGGCGCGGATGCGCCTCCCGGCAGGTTGCGGCCGTACAGCTGGTAAACCTGGTTCGTCCCCGGCGGCCCCGCCGGCGGAAAGATAAAATCGACGTGGGGCCCGGCGCAGATGGCCAGGCGATAGCCGTGATCGGCGCCCCCCTCATAAATGAAGTCGCGCACTTCAACGAGGTACTGGCCGTCGGCGGCCACCGTGTAATCGAGCAGCGTGTCACGATGGCCGCCGTCGTGAGCACTGGCCAACTCGCGGCCCTGCGTGTCATAGAGCACGAGCATCGGATCGAGGCGCGAATCGATGCGTCGTGCCTGGCAGTCGATGAGTAGCCGCTGTCCTTTTTGGGCCGCAAACTTGAAAAAATCGCGGTCGGCCCCTCCGTTGGCGATGCCATTCACGATTCCACCGCACGCCACCTCGTTGGCCTGGTCCGGGCGCGAGTTGGGTTCAGTTTCGCCCACCTCCGGCCGCGAATCGACGACGAAGAAACGCGGGTTGGACAACCCATATTGGCCGGCGACCCGAACCTCGTACGTGCCAGGCGGGACGTCACCGGCAATGGCGACGCGGAACTTGCCCTCCGTGGGCTGCGGCTGAACTTCAACCTCGCCCGACGCGAGCCTGATCGGTTCGGCCGTGATGCCAGTATGCGTGAAGCGAAGCCGGTCGGCTCCATCGAGGTCTGCGCCGGTGATGGTTACCTCGATCGTCGTTCCTTGTCTTGCGCCGGCCGGAAAGACCGAGTGCAGCCGGGCTCGCGGCAACTGAGCCGATGCGTGGGCCGCTAACAGGCATGCAACGAGAACCGCCTGCGGCGCCCCTGCAGGCAAGTAAACGGGTCTGTCCAGTCTGGGCTCCGCCGCCGTCTTGCCAGGCGCGCGGCTTGTCGTCGTCTCTGGCGGAGCTGCGGATGAGCTATCGCTCGCTCGGCCGGCACTACCGGCCGGATCGTGCGCAATGAGGTCACTCATGTTGAGGTCCGCCTTGCATGTTCCCCTGTTGCAAATTCTCTCACGAAAGATGCATCAAGGGCAAGTTGGCAGATTGAGGATAGGGACGTGCGTTCGAAATCTCTCTGCGTGTGGTCGAGTTTGCCTTCTCTCGCTACGACGCCGAGAACAACGGCGTGCTGACGCTCGAAGAACTAACCGGAGCCGGAGAGAATCGCTGCGGCGCTAGCAGTGCCGGCGCCAGTGAACCAGCGGCGCGGTTCGCCACGCGGGGAGAATACTACCAGACGGCCGACAGCAAGCAGCCGCCTGCAATCCGGCCGTCAGAGAAGATCATCCCTCGAGGCAGAGTTCGTCACGGCGGCAAGCTCAATTCGGCTCGCGCGCCTGACCGCCTGCATCATCGGCCAACTCGGCTGTCAGCATCTGGACGGCGGTCCCGGTAAGCGGTCGATTGGCGCCGGACGCCAGAATGGCCGCCACGTCGAACAGGGTCAGTTCGTGCTCGCGAAATCGTTCGACGACCCGACAGAAGGAGTGGCAATCGCGCAGACCTAGATAGGCCACGGTATGGGCGGCAAAGTCTTCCGACAGCAGGAGCGCGCAGCGATCGCGGATCTCGTCGACGGTTGGCAGTGAGTCGCCGGCGCCCTCGGCACGAGAGGAGCCCGCGACCGGCGGTGATCTGTTCTCGTACGACATCGATCGGCAGAACCCCTATCCAAGACCAGGCGCCGACCGATCACGGCCTCGCCAGAACCGGACTTGTTGCCCTGCCCGAGCTGCTCACGCGAAACCATACTTTCTGGTGGGGCAGCGTCAAGTGTCGGCCGACTGGCGATCCCGGCTTTTTCTCTACTGCCCTTGAGCAACTTCGAGCTATTTATAACACCGGTCCGTTTAACGACTTGATGACGGCGCTGCTCAACACGCACCGCGTTCGTAGTCCCAGCCCGATGATATATCCAATACCATCGATCTGTTGCCCGTTACCGATATCGAGTTCAAAGTTGCCGCAAGCGATAAGGCAAACGCTGCCGACGGTAGTGGCATCGCGGGCAGAGCTGGTTCGCAAAGCGGGCCCTGGACGCGATGTTTGGACGCCCGACCCCCGTGCCGACGGCCACTTGCGTCACCCGCTGGGCAAACGATCCTTTCTCGTTCGGCGCGTATTCTTACGTTCCGGTAGGCGGGAGCGGCCAGGACTACGAAGAGCTGGCGCAGCCGGCCGGCGAGCGGGTGTTCCTTGCCGGCGAAGCGACCTTTCGCCCGCATCCTGCCACGGCGCACGGCGCCTACCTCTCAGCTGCGTGAGGCGCGTCGCATCATGCAGATCTGCCGGCGCTGACGATCCGTATTCTCTCTATCCCACCACGATCCGCGGCCGGCGCTCGGGGTCGGGCTGGGCGCGGCGAACCAGCTCCTGAACCATCCAGGGGACATTCCCCTCGCCCCACAACAAGAAGTTCAGGTTCGCCGCCAGCGGCGTCTCGTGCGACCAGCCGAAGATGATCTCCGGCGGCGTGCCAACGCGACAGAACTCTAGCCCAATGGCCGCGATGACGTGCGACACCGAAACCGCCCGCGAGACGCGGATGACCTCGAGCGTTTCTTCCCTTTCGATGCTCATCAGCGGCTGCTGATGAAAATCACTGGGATCGCCGAGCAAAACCTCGATGAAGATCAGGAACGTGTCGGGCGGAAAGCGGTGCTTGCGGCGCACGTCGACGTTCTTCTGAGAGAGAGGAAACTGCCCGGGGCGGTGGGGCACCAGCACCTGGAACTCCAACTGACGTATCACTTCCCACCGGCGCTGCGTCGCCTCATCGGCAAAAGCAAACCCGCGAAAACGCAGCTCGGTGCTCCGAATCCAGCGCGACACGCCGGAGCTTGTCAGGATCGTCGCGACGAATAACAGGGCGATGATCACTCCCGATCGGTTGTAGTACACGGCGAGCAGCATCATCGTGCTGAAAAAGGCGCACGACAACGCGAACGGTCCGGCCACGATCGCCCGCCAGGGCGAACTGCGCCAGCGGAACGAGACGTCGGCCATGCCGGCCAGCGAAGCGCCGGCTAGCAGGGCGAGCACGCTGGTGGCGTAAGCCCATTGCTGGGCCGAAACGCTGGCGTGAAAGACGATGGTCACGACCAGGATGATGGTGTTGAAGAGGTGGATCATCAGGCCGTGGCGGCGCGCCCAGTCGAGTTCCATACCCGCCCGATGGAGGCTGGCAGGAACAAGGTCACGGAGGGCGATAATGCTACTGGCACCGGCCAGGCAGAGGATCAACACGGCGCAACCGTCGTACACGCTGCCGAACTGCCGGCCGAACAGGGGATTCAACTCCGTGGCGGAAATGGTCTGAGCCGTCTGGCCGCCGTGGGCCAGGTAGGCCAGCGCGCGGTGCTCGGCCTCGGCCTGCACGCCCAGCGGGCCCTTGGGCACCAGCAGCGTGCAAACGAACACCGAAGTGGTGACGTAGACGGCCATCAGCAGCGCCGCGGCGATCATCAGCTTTCGGCAGTTGCGGATGCGGCCGCGTGCGTCTTGCGTCGTGTCGCCGGGCCGCCCCTTCACGAGCGGCGCCGAGGTCATGCTCAACTCGAAGCCGCTGATCGCCAGCGCCATCTGCGGAAAAGCGCAGATGACGATCGATAGCAATCGCCACACCAGCGAGTGCATCCCTTCGGTCTTACGCCAGATGCCGCCGTGTTCGAGCACGCTGCCCCACCAGCGGTCGACAAGCTCCCTATGCTCGCAGATGTACCACAGCCCGCTCCCGACGACGATGCCGCTCACGGCCAGGTAGGCGAGCGTCACCACCAACGCCAGCCGCAAGATGTTTCGCGTGAAGCCGCCTTGCAGCAGCCAGAGAAACGCGAAGGCCACCATCGAGAGTACGACGGTGAGGCCGACCTGCCGCGTGTAAAACGGGGCCACGTGCTTCCATACTCTTTCGCCCAGCCATGCGCTCACCCGCTCGTCGGCCGGCATCCAGTGCTGGACCACGTCGTGCCAGTGCGGATTGGCCAGCACGTGAGTCGAGGCGTCGGCCACCGACAGGCTGCGGGTCAAAACGAAGTCGGCGGCGATGAAGCCCATCAGCACCAGCACGACGAGCTTGCCGCCCCAGCCCGGTAGAGTGCGCTCGAGCAGTCCTGTCGCGCCCTGGCCCTGCGGCGAACGGCCTACGACGTAGGCGTAGACCGGCAAGACGACGACAATCGTGACGAGCGCCATGAACAGGGCCGCCAGCGGGGCCAGCGGGCCTGCTCGCTCGATGATGATCGAGGGGAGATAGGCGAGCGTGCTGAAGTAGTCGAGCCCGACCAGCCCGAGCACCAGCCACCAACCGCTCGGTTTGACGGGCGGACGAACGTGCAGGAAGCGACTCATGGTAGTTCTTCGGCTGCCCGCGAAGGCGGCCGCTTCCTGTTATTCGCTGTCCTTGTCGCGACCTTGCGCCCGTGGCGAGGGCGGCGGGACTGAGCCGATCCAGACAGCCCATAGTTATAGGGCCTGTCCGACCTTCGGTCGAATCACGGCTTTTTGGCACAGCATAACCGCCGAAAGCATGGCACCTTCCGTTGCGCCCCGACAAAGCCCGTTCCGAGAGAGGGAGCATGAGATCGAGCGTACCCCATGACCGGGATGACTGTGTCTGGCAAATAACTCTGGCGCGCTGGCTGCGCAAGCTGTAGAACATGGGGAAGGAGTGTTCTGTGTTCTTTCGGCAGAATGGAGCGAGCCATGGATTCGAGTTCTTCGAGGGTGGATCGTGCGGCCTTGCGAGAGC